>CAYMWJ010000027.1:0-29247 GCA_964394235.1 uncultured Sedimenticola sp.
CCCACTTGCTGTCGCCGGTGAAGGATGCCGGCAGCGCTGACTCTCAACAGCCTGCGGGCAAGAAGAAAAAACGGCTCAGATAATCACGTGTGGGGCAATAGCGGTGCGGAATGGACGGTTACCCAGAATCGAATTTTTAGAGGTGCCCTGAAATTCATTGGCGTCGTCGCCGAATCAGGCATGCAACCCTTCAAGATGATCCACGATCCGACCCGAGGGAGACAGACTCTCCGGCAGGGGCGCGTGCCCCCGCGACCGGGAACTCGCGCAGGAAAGAAAGTCCTCGAAACGCTGCCAGTCGTATTTGCACAGAACAGCACCTTCATTCAAGCCCTCCTGGCGCTCGGTGGCCTCGCGCATCAGTAGGGTAGGAATGCCCAGGTAGGAGAGCTCCTCTTGGTTGCTGCCGCCGTCGGTCACCACGAAGCGGGCCTCGGCGATCAGGTTTACGAAGGGAATATAGGTCATGCGTGGCAGGATGCGAAAATCCGGATCTGTCTCCAGCGCTTCCAGCAATCCCTTGCGTTCCAATTGTCTGCGGGTCGCCGGATGCATCACGAAGACCACCGGGAACTCCCGGGCGGCCCGCTTCAGCATCTCTATGATGAGTTGGAGGCGCCTCCTGTTGAAAAGGTTCTCGAAGCGGTGGATGGAAGCGACGCAGTAATCCTCGGGCAGGTCGGCAGGCATGTCTGGGGTTTCGGCAAGCGCGTGGCGCAATGCATCCAGCAAGGTGTTCTCGCCCGTGTCCACCACCTCCAAGTCGTAACCATTGAGGTTGCCGGCGGCCCATGGTCCAGGGCAGTAAGCGATATCGGCCATCCGGAAGCAGGCCAGCCGGGTCAGCTCCTCGGGAAAGGGGTTGAACAGGTTGTACGATCGCAGGCCGGACTCCACATGGGCAACCCTGCTCCCACACGATTTCGCGGCCAAGGTGCCGATCAGGGTGGAGAAGGTGTCGCCATGGACCAGCACTAGGTGCCGCCCCCGGGGGGCGCCGCCAAACAGCTCCTTGCCGGACCGGCGCAGCCTCGCGAGCATCATCGGCAGCCACCGGGCCATGGCGCCCAGGCCGCTGATCTCAGGGCCCTCGTACAGAAAGCGTGGCACGGTGCGAATGCCAAATTCCTGCAGCAGTTCCTTCATGGTGACCGAATGCTGACCGGTCATGATGAGTTGGAAGGGGTGATTCCGCGCCTCCAGTTCGCGCATCACCGGGGCCATCTTGATGAGCTGCGCACGGGTGCCCACAATACAGGAAACCGCTGGAAAAACAGGCACAAACGCTAGCCTCCGTGACACTTTCCTCAAACTGACCCCCAAGCGCTCGCGTGGCAAGGGGAGTAATCACTGCCGCCGAGCGCTGCCGGTGATCTACTCTCGGGTTTCTCTAGGAGATATCGAATAGGGAACCTCTAAAAATTGCCTATTCTGCCTTTTCAGGCGGCGTAACCATCTGTTTTTATTGGATGTAAAATGCCAAAAATTCAATTCTTAGAGGTGCCCAATAATTGCTATCCTTGCAACGAGATTTTCAAGACCTTTCACTCCTTGAATTCAACACCATCGTAAATCCGTTCCATGCCAATGGCCAGCCCTACCGACTGGAGTTCCAGTGTCTCGGGGCCTTCGTATCGTTCCAGCATCCAGCCTTCCCCTTGCCGGCGGTGGCATTCCGCGAGCATCCGGTCCTGGGAGAGCAGCAGGATCTCCCGCAGGCTGGGGATCTGCTGGTAGGTCAGCCGTTTGATGCTGCGGTCACGTTTTTCGCTGGAGGGGGAGAAGACCTCCACCACCAGCAGGGGGTGCTCCATGTAGAGGTCGTGGTGTTCCTTTTCACAGCCTACGCTCAGGTCCGAGTAATAGAAGGTGTTCTGGTAGCGCACCTTCATGTCCGAGGAGTAGACGCGGCAGGGTGGGCGCAAGTGGTTGAACAGGGCGCCGGTCAGGTTGATCTGGATGGTGTTGTGGTTGCGGCTGGCGCCCACCATGGCGACGATCTTGCCGTCCTCGTATTCGTGCTTGTATTCGCTCAGTTCCTCGCCCTCCAGGTATTCCTCGGGGGTGAGTTTCGGGTTCTTGATGAGGATGGACATGGGGCCTCGCAGGGGGTATGCGCCGGACTTCGTTCCTTCGATATTAGCATGGCGCCCGAGTGGCTATCTGCGCCCCTTGGTCAGGATGTGTGATGTGCGTCCTGCTGGATGCCATCGCAAGCCGCTGATGATGCCGACTGGCAAGGCCCTTGATGCGTCGGTGGGCGATGTGATGCCTGTCAGACTCGATCCATCCTCCGCAACCCGATCGCCTCGCTCATGTGTCGTGGCCCGATGGCATCACTCTCGTCCAGGTCGGCGATGGTGCGGGCCAGGCGTAGGACGCGGTGGTAGCCGCGAGCCGACAGGCCCAGGCGTTCGATGGCGGTCTCGAGCAGGTGGTGGACCTCGGGGGTGAGCGCGCAGTGGCGCTCGAGCGCGGCGTGTTGCAGTTCGGCGTTGGTGCAGCCCTGGCGGCGTAGCTGACGTTCGCGGGCGGCGATCACGCGGGTGCGTACCGTGGCACTGGGCTCGCCGGGCGGGGCGGCGAGCAGGTCGCGGGTGGGCAGGGCGGGCACCTCGATCTGGATGTCGATGCGGTCGCGCAGGGGACCGGAGATGCGTCCCTGGTAGCGCGCGGCGAGCTGTGGGGTGCAGCGGTCGCAACGCTGGTCGGGTTCGTTGACATGGCCGCAGGGGCAGGGGTTCATGGCGGCCACCAGCTGAAAGCGCGCGGGGAATTCGGCGCTGCGTGCGGCGCGCGAGATGACGATGCGACCGGTCTCCAGCGGCTCGCGCAGTACCTCCAGCACCCGGTTGTCGAATTCGGGGAGTTCATCGAGGAATAAAATTCCATTGTGTGCCAACGAGATCTCGCCGGGCCGCGGGATGTTGCCGCCGCCGACCAGGGCCACGCCGGAACAGGTGTGATGAGGGGAGCGGAAGGGGCGCTGGTGCCAGTGCTCGGGGCGGAGTGGCAGGCCGGCCACCGAGTGGATGGCGGCGGTCTCCAGCGCTTCCTGCTCGTTCATGGGGGGCAGGATGCTGGGCAGGCGGGCAGCAAGCATAGACTTGCCGGTGCCGGGCGGTCCCATCATCAGCAGGTTGTGCCGACCGGCCGCGGCCACTTCCAGGGCACGTCGGGCCTGGGGCTGGCCATGTACTTCGGCCAGGTCGGGGAGTGGCGCGGTGTCTGCGTCTCCCACCAGCGGCGCGGGAGTGTGGCGCGGGATGGGCTCGCGTCCCGTCAGGTGGGCGCAGACCTGCAGCAGGTGATCTGCCGGCAACAGCTCGGCGTCGTGTACCAGCGAGGCCTCGGCGGCGTTGTCGCGAGGGAGCAGCAGGCGGTGGCCGGCGCGGGTAGCGGCGACGGTCGCCGGTAGTATGCCGCGCACCGGGCGGATCTGCCCGCCCAGGGTGAGTTCGCCGATCAGCTCGATTTCGGCCAGGGGGGTGAGCGGTAACTGCCGGTTGGCAGCGAGGATGCCGATGGCGATCGCCAGATCGAAGCGTGCCCCCTGCTTGGGCAGGTCGGCGGGGGCCAGGTTGACGGTGATGCGCCGCGCGGGGAACTCGAAGCCGGCGTTCTGCAGGGCGCTGCGTACTCGCTCGCGGGCCTCCTGCACGGCCTTTTCCGGCAGGCCGACGATATTGAAGGCCGGCAGGCCGTTGGCCAGGTGGGTCTCCACGGTGACCAGCGGGGCCTCGATGCCCAGCCCGGCGCGGCACAAGGTGATGGCAAGTGACATGCGGCTTCCCTGCGTCGAATGCTCTGGCTGCCCTCCCTGGCGCCCTCTCGGGTTCAGTCCTGGTCGAGACGCGCCTCGAGTTCGGCGACCCGTTTCTCCAGGGCTTCCAGTTTCTCGCGGGTACGTGCCAGCACGGCCTGCTGGATGTCGAACTCGTCACGCGAGACCAAGTCGAGCCGGCGCAGCGCGGCTTCGAGCGCGGCGCGCAGGTTGCGCTGGAAGTCTTCCTGCAGGCTGGTCAGGCCGCGTGGCATGCTGTCGGCGACGCGGCGCGAGAGATCGTCGAGAATCCTGGGGTCGAGCATGGTGACAGCCCTCCTGTTCGGTGGACTACAGGTTAGGCCAGCCGAGGAGGGGTGTCCATTGGTCGAAGCTATCGTGACCATGGGGTATTTCTATTTCATTCTGTCCGGAAGGCACCATATTCATTGGATATGGTCGTGATCCCACGACCCGGAGACAGCGATGAAGCGGCTGCACCCCCCTTGCCTGCCCCGGAAGATCGAACACATGGGCGCCCTGGAGCCACCCCGGGTGCTGGCCGAGCTGGTGGCACAGGCGGACGTGCGCTTCAACGGTGATCGCCCCTGGGACATCCAGGTCCACGACCCCGAGGTGTACAGCCGTATCCTGCGCCAGGGCTCGCTGGGCTTAGGCGAGGCCTACATGGACGGCCTGTGGGACTGCGCGGCGCTGGACGCATTGTTCTATCGCCTGCTGGCGACGCGTATCGACAAGCGACTTGGTGGCCGAGTGCGCTGGCGCCTGTTCGGCGAGATCCTGCGCCATAATCTGTTCAATCTGCAAAGCCGACGGCGCGCCTTCCAGGTCGGCGAGCACCATTACGACATCGGCAACGATGTGTTCGAGGCCATGCTCGATGGCAGCATGAGCTATTCCTGCGCCTACTGGGCGGCGGCCGAGGAGCTGGAGAGCGCGCAACGCGCCAAGCTCGAGCTGATCTGCCGCAAGCTCGAGCTGCGGCCAGGCGAGCGCCTGCTGGACATCGGTTGCGGCTGGGGCGGGCTGGCGCGACATGCCGCCGAGCACCATGGTGTAGAGGTCGTGGGCATCACCGTATCGCGCGAACAGCAGCGCCTGGCGCGCGAGCGTTGCGCCGGCCTGCCGGTGCGCATCGAGCTGATGGACTACCGTGACGTGCAGGGGCGGTTCGACAAGATCGTCTCGGTCGGCATGTTCGAGCACGTCGGACCGCGCAATTACGGGGTCTATTTCGACACGGTGCTGCGCCTGCTCGAGCCCCAGGGGCTGTTTCTGCTGCACACCATCGGCGTCGAACGGACCGGCCTGCACACCGATCCCTGGATCGACCGCTACATCTTTCCCAACGGTCGCTTGCCCTCGCCTCCGCAGCTCGCCCGTGCCCTGGACGGGCGCATGGTGATCGAGGACTGGCATAGCTTCGGGCAGGACTACGACCGTACCCTGATGAGCTGGTCGGTGCGTTTCGAACAAGCCTGGCCGCAACTGGCTTCACGTTATGACCGGCGCTTCCAGCGCATGTGGCGTTACTACCTGCAGTCCTGTGCCGGCTTCTTCCGCGCGCGGCGTGGCCAGCTCTGGCAGTTGGTGCTCAGCCATCCAGGGCGTCGCGCCCTCTATCGTTCCTTGCGCTGAGCGCGCACCAATCCGGCGCACCATCCTGGTGCGCCTGCTTCACTCGCTTCTCCCGGGTTGTGTCGTTGTGGTGCGGCGGGGCAGGGTAACCCTCCCTTGTGTCCCATGAATTATTCTTTATTACTCAATGAGTAACAAGTTCTGGCATGGCTTGTGCTTGTTCCGGTGCATCGAACATTTTGTCGATACCTGTTCTTGAACCAAGTTGATGCCGGAAAGGCACGGGAGCAAGCAAATGAAGATGAAGAAGATTGCCATTGCAATGGGCCTGGCGACCCTGGTTGTGGGCACGGGGGCCCAGGCTGAATTCAGCGCCAATGTCGCCATCACCAGCGACTACATGTTCCGGGGTGTTTCCCAGAACGATAACGACATGGCCATCCAGGGTGGCTTCGATTACAACCACGACAGCGGTTTCTACGCCGGTGTCTGGGGTTCAAACGTGGCGGCCAAGGCCTTCAATGGCTCGAGCATGGAACTCGACACCTATATCGGTTGGAGCGGTGATCTGGGGCCGGTGAGCCTGGATGTCGGCGCGCTGCGCTACAACTATCCGGGACAGGCTACCACTCCCGCCGCCCCCAATGTGGATACCAACGAATTCCATGTCGGCGTCTCCAAGGATTTCGGTATGGCCAGCGCCAGTGCCACCGTCTACTACAGCCCGGATTTCTTCAATCTGGGTTCCGAGCGCTACTACGACCTGGGCCTGGAAGTACCGGCTGGCATGGTCACCGTTGCTGCACACTATGGCAAGACCAGTATCAGCGAGAAGGTCGGTTTGGGAAAACAGGACTATGCCGACTGGAGCCTGGGGGTCTCGACCGAGTATCAGGGCTTCGGTTTCGATCTGACCTACAGCGACACCGACAACAAGGGCATGTGCAAGAACTCGGGTCTGTGTGGCGGACACCTGGCACTGACGGTATCGCGGTCGTTCTGAGGCACTTTTCTCAACCGCATCCCACATGTTGGCACGCTCCCGAAAGGGCGGTGCCGACCAGGAGAGAGACATCATGAAACTGGTATCAGCCATCATCAAACCCTTCAAGCTCGACGATGTGCGCGAGGCCCTGTCCGAGATCGGCATTGCCGGTATCACCGTGACCGAGGTCAAGGGCTTCGGCCGTCAGAAGGGCCACACCGAACTGTATCGCGGCGCGGAGTACGTGGTCGACTTCCTGCCCAAGATCAAGGTCGAGGTCGCCATCGACGACGCTCAGCTCGATTCGGTCATCGAGGCCATCACCAATGCGGCGGGCACCGGCAAGATCGGCGACGGCAAGATCTTCGTCTATCCGCTGGAGCAGGCCATTCGCATTCGTACCGGCGAGTCCGGGCCCGAAGCACTTTGAACCAGGCAGGGGACTCTACACCATGGAAAATCAGATCTTTGAACTTCAGTACGCACTGGATACCTTCTACTTTCTCGTGATGGGCGCACTGGTCATGTGGATGGCTGCCGGTTTCGCCATGCTCGAATCCGGCCTGGTGCGTGCCAAGAACACCACCGAGATCCTCACCAAGAACGTCGCGCTGTACGCGGTGTCCTGCATCATGTACCTGGTCTGTGGTTACGCCATCATGTACGGCGGCGACTACCTGTTGAGCAACATCGCGCTGGACGGTGCAGCGAATGCCGACGCGCTGACCGCCGCGGTGCTGGAAGAGTCGAAAAAGGCCGGTTTCGGTGGTGACTCCGTATACTCCGATGCCTCCGACTTCTTCTTCCAGGTCGTGTTCGTGGCCACCGCCATGTCCATCGTCTCGGGCGCCGTGGCCGAGCGCATGAAGCTCTGGGCCTTCCTGCTGTTCGCCGTGGTGATGACCGGCTTCATCTACCCGATGGAAGGCAACTGGACCTGGGGGGGCGGCTCGGTATTCGGCCTGTTCAACCTGGGCGACTTCGGTTTCTCCGACTTCGCCGGTTCGGGCATCGTGCACATGGCTGGTGCTTCCGCTGCACTGGCCGCGGTGCTGCTGCTGGGGCCCCGCAAGGGCAAGTACACCAGCGATGGTCGCGTCGTGCCCATCCCGGGGTGCAATCTGCCGTTGG
This sequence comes from uncultured Sedimenticola sp., assembly GCA_964394235.1. GTDB lineage: Bacteria > Pseudomonadota > Gammaproteobacteria > Chromatiales > Chromatiaceae > MONJU. Next base: position 7,479 of record CAYMWJ010000027.1, read on the forward strand.
CTACCCTGGGCACCTTCATCCTGTGGCTGGGCTGGTTCGGCTTCAACGGCGGCTCGGTGCTCAAGCTGGGTGACATCGCCAGTGCCAACTCGGTGGCCATGGTGTTTCTCAACACCAATGCCGCAGCCGCCGGTGGCCTGGTCGCCGCGCTCATGCTGGCACGTATGATGTTCGGCAAGGCCGACCTGACCATGGCGCTGAACGGTGCCCTGGCCGGCCTGGTGGCCATCACCGCCGAGCCCTCCACCCCGAGCCCGCTGGCTGCGACCCTGATCGGCGCGGTGGGCGGCGTACTGGTGGTGTTCGCCATCCCCATGTTCGACAAGCTCAAGATCGACGACCCGGTCGGCGCCATCTCGGTGCACGGCGTGGTCGGCCTGTGGGGCCTGCTGGCGGTGCCGCTGACCAACAGCGATGCCACCTTCACCGGTCAGCTGGTGGGTGCCGCTACCATCTTCGTCTGGGTGTTTGCGGTCAGCTTCGTCACCTGGTTGGTGATCAAGGCGATCATGGGCATCCGGGTCAGCGAGGAGGAGGAGTACGAAGGCGTGGACCTGGCCGAGTGCGGGATGGAGGCCTATCCCGAGTTCACCGGCACCAAGGGCAGCGGCATCTGATCGCTGTCTCCCGGACCTTCGTTTGTCAGGGCAGGGGCTTCGGCCTCTGCCCTTTTTTGTGGGTGCGGGCGCCGGGCTATCCCGTGCAGCAGGCGAGCTGTGACACGTCCACACAGGCTGCGGGGCGGTGAAGCGTGCCCGACCGTGCACCAGGTATGCTGCCAGGATATCCTCGTACTTTGCCTTCACCGGTCGCGGTACAGGTGCCAGGCGATGGCATGGCGTCCCACCAGCAGGGCCTCCAGCCCGCCCATCTCAGCACTCGGCCAGCAGCTGGTCGATCATGCGCTGTGCCTGGCCGGCATAGCCGCCGCCGAACAGGTTGGCGTGGTTGAGGATGTGGTAGAGGTTGTAGAGGGTCTTGCGCGTGGCATAGCCCTGGTCCAGCGGCCAGGCGGCGTCATAGGCGGCGTAGAAGTCGCGACCGAATCCGCCGAACAGCTCGGTCATGGCCAGCTCCGCCTCGCGGTCGCCATAGTAGACCGCCGGGTCGAAGATCACCGGCTGGCCGTGGGCGTCGAAGGTGATGTTGCCGCCCCACAGGTCGCCGTGCAGCAGCGAGGGTTGCGGGTCGTGGTCGATCAGCACCGGGAAGCGGTCGAGCAGCTGCTCGCCGCGGCGCGCCAGGTTGGGAAAGCCGTTGCGTCCGGCCAGCTCCAGCTGGAAGCCCAGGCGCTGCTCGCGCCAGAAGTCGATCCAGTCCGTGCACCAGGCATTGGGCTGGTGGGTGGCGCCGATGGTGTTGTCGCGGTGCCAGCCGAAGCGCTCGGCGCTGTGGCGGTGCATGGCGGCCAGCTGCTCGCCGGCCAGCGCCTGCCCCTGGCTGCCCGCGCTGCCCGAAGCGATGTACTCCATGACGATGTAGCTCTGGCCATCGTGGGTCCCGGTGCAGAGAGGGCGCGGCACCCGGATAGTACCGGTGTCCGCCATGGCCTCGAGGCCTTCGGCCTCGGCCTCGAACATGGTCAGGCGGTCGGCGCTGTTGGTCTTGACGAACCATTGCTGGCGGTCGTCTGCCAGGCGCAGGGCGGTGTTGATGCAGCCCCCGCCCAGGTGGCGGGGCGGCGCGGGCTGGAATGCGCTGCCGGTCTGCTCGCTGATGTGTGTGGCGATGTGCTGCCAGAGGCTCATGGTGTTCAGATGCGCTCGCGCAGTGGACTGGTGCGTGGGAAATGGGCCGCGAGGAACTCCATCTGGTCGGCCAGGATGTTGCGCCCCTGCAGGTAGACGTACTCGGCATGGGTTGGGGTGAAGGGGATGGCCAGCAGCTGCATGCCGGCCTCCTCGGGGGTGCGCCCGGCCTTGTGCAGGTTGCAGCGGATGCAGGCGGTGACCAGGTTGTTCCAGGTGTCCTGTCCGCCACGGCTGATCGGGGTGACATGATCGCGTGAGAGTTCGCGCCGCGAGAAGTGCTCGCCGCAGTACAGGCACAGGTGGGCGTCGCGCCGGAACAGGGTGTCGTTGCTCAGTGGTGGGGCATAGCCGCGGTCGAGCCGGTAGTACGACTGCTGGTTGCCGTGGGTGGCGATGATGGAGTGCAGTTGCAGCCGGCTGCGTTGTCGGGTGCTGGCGTTGATGCCGCCGCGGATGGTCAGGATCGGTGAACCCAGGGTGTAGGCCACCATGTCCAGGGCGTGCAGCTTGACCGCCTGACGGTAGTCGATCCATTCCAGCGGCATGCCCGAGGCATCGGTGCGCAGTATCTGTTGCGACAGGTCCGGCACGGCGTGATCCTCTCACCGAGTTTGTCCGTTTATGGCACAGGACCCGGTGTGGGATCAAGCGCTCGGGAAAAGCGTCTGCTGGGGTCAGCGCCCGCGCGCCAGAGGATCACGGAAAAAAGGGGGGGCGCAGCAGGCGCTGGCAGGCTGGTTGCGGGGCGCCGTTCATGATTCAGGTGCATCCTGATGATGGCCGACGGTGAATGATGACATCTTGCTGCAATGATCTCACAGGGGGGCAAGGCCCAATGCGGCTCTGGGTGAACGGTTGGCACTTATGCACACGGGCGTGGGGGCTGTCCGAGGCGGACCGGCGCGGGGACGATGCGCCGTTCCTGGGGGAAGACGTGCTCGTAACTCGTTGATTTATGGTTTTCTGCCGGGTTGGTCATTTTTTTGCCAGTCTGACCACAGGCATGGAAAGCCGGGGGCCGGGAGAGAATGCACAAGGTTACTCCACAGAGTTATCCACAGCTTCTGTGGATTGTTTGGCAAGTGGCTGATTTTCGTGGTGGAAACGGAGGGAAAACCCGGGGGCGGCAATGGCTCCTCGCACCAGCCCCTGATGTGTATCACCCTGCCGGTCCCCGTGCCCGGCCTGTTCGACTATCTGCTGCCGACACCCAACGCGAGCGCTTGACACTTATGCACACGGGCACGGGCGGCACCTGAGGAGGGCCCGCGCAGGGAAGGAGGACGGCCCCCGAGGGAGGTGGTGATCGTAAGTCGTTGATTTATGGTTGCCTGCCCGATTGGTCATTTTTTTGCCAGTCTGACCACAGGCATGGAAATCCGGGGGCCGGGAGAGAATGCACAGGGTTCCTCCACAGAGTTATCCACAGCTTCTGTGGATTGTTTGGCAAGTGGCTGATTTTCTGTGAGAAGCGGAAACGGGGAGGGGAAACCCGGGGGACTGGATACAATGGCCCCATGAGCCAGCTCCTGTTGCGCATCGCCCTGCCGGTCCCCGTGCCCGGCCTGTTCGACTACCTGCCGCCGCCCGGCCTGGCGGCCGAAGACTGCACACCCGGCATGCGGGTCGAGGTACCCTTCGGGCCTTCGCGGCGCATCGGGGTATTGGTCGAGCGGGTCAACGACAGCCCGGTGCCGCGCGAGCGCCTGCGCCCGGCCTGTCGCCTGCTCGATTCGGCCCCCCTGCTGGATGCTGCGCACCGGGATTTCCTGGCCTGGGTGGCCGCCTACTACCACCACGGAATCGGCGAGGTGTTCGCCAGCGCCTTGCCCCTGCGTCTGCGCAAGCGCGCCGAGCCCCTGCCCCTGCGGACTCCGGGGTATGCACTGGCGGTCGCGCCGGCCGAGGCCCTGGCACAGGTAGCACGCGCGCCGCGCCAGCGTGAACTGATCGAGCGCCTGGCCGCCGCGCCGGGGCGTCGTCTGTCACGGGCCCTGCTGCGTCTCCAGGGAGGCGATACGGGCGCGGTGATCCGGCGCCTGCTCGCCAAGGGGCTGATCGTCGAATGCGAACTCGGAGAGGCGGAATCAGAAACGCCGGCCCCCGGCTCGCCGCTGCCGGTGCTCCATGCCGAACAGGCGGCGGCGGTGCAGGCGGTGAGCGAGGCGCTGGGTGGCTTTGCGGCCTTCCTGTTGCAGGGTGTGACCGGTAGCGGCAAGACCGAGGTCTACCTGCGGCTCGCCGAACAGGTGCTGGCGCGTGGTGATTCGGTGTTGGTGCTGGTGCCCGAGATTGCGTTGACACCGCAACTGGCCCGCCGCTTTACCGAGCGCCTGGGCGGTGGTGTGGCCCTGCTGCATTCGGGGCTCAACGACAGCGAGCGTGAGCGGGCCTGGCAGCGTGTGCGTCTGGGACGTGACCGCGTGGTGCTGGGCACCCGCTCGACCGTGCTCTACCCGGTCGAGCGCCTGGGGCTGGTGATCGTGGACGAGGAGCACGACACTTCGTTCAAGCAGCAGGAGGGCTTTCGCTACTCGGCGCGCGATCTGGCGGTGATCCGCGCCCGGCGTGCCGGCTGCCCGGTGGTACTCGGCTCGGCCACGCCCAGCTTCGAATCGCTGCGCAATGTCGAACTGGGTCGTTACCGGCGCCTGTGGCTGCGCCAGCGCGCTGGCGGGGCACGGGCGCCGGCGGTCCGCCTGCTCGACATCCGTGACCAGCCTCTGCGTTCCGGTCTCAGCGATTCACTGCTGCACGAGATCGCTCAGACCCTGGCCGCGGGCGAACAGGTGATGGTGTTTCTCAACCGTCGGGGCTATGCGCCGGTGCTGGCCTGCTACGCCTGTGGCTGGGTGTCGGATTGTCCGCGTTGTGATGCGCGCCAGACGGTGCATCGGGGTCTGGGGTTGTTGTGGTGCCATCACTGTGGCTCGCAGCGGCGCGTGCCCGTGCAGTGCCCGGCATGCGGCAGCCCCGAACTGCGCCCGCTGGGCCAGGGCACCGAGCGTATCGAACAGCTGCTGGCTGCCGAGTTTCCCGATGTGCCTCTGATCCGTATCGACCGCGACGCCACGGCGCGCAAGGGCAGCCTCGACCGCTTGCTGGCACAGGTGCATGCCGCCGGGGCGGCGCTGCTGGTCGGCACCCAGATGCTGGCCAAGGGGCACCACTTCCCCAATGTGACTTTGGTCGGGGTGGTGGACGCCGACGGGGGGCTGTTCAGCGCCGACTTCCGTGCCCCCGAGCGCATGGCCCAGCTGCTGGTGCAGGTCGCCGGTCGCGCCGGGCGCGGTGAGAAGCCCGGGCGCGTGTTGATTCAGACCCGTTATCCCGAGCATCCTCTGTTGCAGCTGCTGGTGCGCGAGGGCTACGAGGGCTTTGCCCGTGCCGCCCTGCGCGAGCGCGCCGCGGCCGGCTGGCCGCCTTTCAGCCACCAGGCCCTGCTGCGTGCCGAGGCGACGCAGGTCGAGCACCCCCAGGCCTTCCTGCAAGGACTGGCCGACGCGCTCGCCGGCGAGCTGCCCGAAGGCGTCGAACTGTGGGGGCCGGTGCCAGCCCCCATGCAGCGTCGGCAGGGGCGTTACCGGGCACATTTGCTGGTGCAGGCGAGCCGCCGCGAGGCCTTGCACCCGCTGCTCGATCGCCTGCTGGCGATCGCCCGTACCCTGCCCGAGGCACGCCGCGTGCGCTGGAGTCTGGACGTGGATCCGGTGGATGCCCTGTAAGGAGGCATTCCTTCGGTCTTGCTTGGACAGTCCCCGGGTTCCGCGGTGCTTCATCCGGGCTACGCCGGGACGACATCACCCTCAAGCCCTCTGTGTCCTCTGTGGTTCAGGTGGACGACTTCAGGGTGTGTCGGTTTTTGAGTCGCAAGGTCGGTTCCTGCTATCCTTCCCCGTTTCCTTCGAGCAGCAGGAACCACCATGAAAGCCGAGATTGCCCAACTGGTCCGATCTGCCCTGCAGGCATTGGCCGCGCAGGGCGCGCTGCCTGCCGATGCGCTGCGCGATCCGGTGATCGAGCGGGCGCGTGATCCGAGGCACGGGGACTTCGCCACCAATGCCGCGCTGGTCAACAGCAAGGCGGCGGGACTCAAGCCGCGTGAACTGGCCGAGCGTATCGTGGCGGCCCTGCCCGAATCGCCGCTGATCGCCGAGGTGGCCATCGCCGGGCCGGGGTTCATCAATTTCCGTCTGGCGCGCGATGCGCACCTGGCGGTGGTGCCGCGCATCCTCGAGGCCGGTGAGGCCTATGGGCGTTCGGATCTCGGTGGCGGGCGCCGGGTGCAGGTGGAGTTCGTCTCCGCCAACCCGACAGGGCCGCTGCACGTGGGCCACGGGCGTGGTGCGGCCTACGGCTCGGTGGTGGCCGACCTGCTCGAGGCGGTGGGCTTTGCCGTGCATCGCGAGTATTACGTCAACGACGCCGGTCGGCAGATGGATATCCTCGCCACTTCGGTGTGGCTGCGCTATCTCGAACTGTGTGGCGAGGAGCTGGCGTTCCCCTCCAACGGTTACAAGGGAGACTACGTCTGGGACATCGCCGCCACCCTGCATCGCGAGCATGGCGATGCCTACCGGCACGCGGCTGCCGAGGTGTTCGAAGGGGTGCCCGCGGATGAGCCGGCCGGTGGCGACAAGGAGGCGCACATCGACGCGCTGATCGTGCGTGCCCGGCAACTGTTGGGCGACAATCGCTACCGCTTCGTGTTCGAGCTGGGGCTCAACGTCATCCTCGACGACATCCGCGACGACCTGGAAAAGTTCGGTGTCACCTATGACGACTGGTATTCCGAGCGCTCGCTGGTGGAGTCCGGTGCGGTCAACAAGTGCATCGAGCGGCTGCGCGAGGCCGGTCACCTGTACGAGAAGGACGGCGCCTGGTGGTTCCGTTCCACCGATTTCGGTGACGAAAAGGACCGGGTGGTGGTGCGCGAGAACGGCCAGACCACCTATTTTGCCTCCGACATCGCCTATCACCTCGACAAGTTCGAGCGCGGCTTCGAGCGCGTGATCGATGTCTGGGGAGCCGATCACCATGGCTATGTGCCGCGGGTGAAGGCGGCCCTGCAGGCGCTGGAACAGGACCCCTCACGGCTGGACGTGCTGCTGGTGCAGTTCGCCATCCTCTACGAAGGCGGCGAGCGCAAGCAGATGTCCACCCGCTCGGGCGAGTTCGTCACCCTGCGCGAGCTGCGCAAGGACGTGGGTCGTGATGCGGCGCGCTTCTTCTACATCATGCGCAAGTGCGAGCAGCACCTGGACTTCGATCTCGACCTGGCACGTTCGCAGTCCTCGGATAACCCGGTCTACTACGTGCAGTACGCGCATGCGCGCATCTGCTCGGTACTGCGCCAGGCGCAGGAGAAGGGGATCGATACCACGCCCGGCGAGGGGATGCAGCACCTCGAGCGGCTCACCGAGGCGCACGAGGAAGCCCTGCTCAAGACGCTGGCGCGTTATCCCGAGGTGGTGGAGTCCGCCGCGCTCAACGAGGAGCCGCATCAGCTCACCCAGTATCTGCGTGAGCTGGCCAACGATCTGCACACTTATTACAACGCCCACCAGTTCCTGGTCGAGGATGCGGCACTGCGCGACGCGCGACTGCGCCTGATCCTGGCCACCCGACAAGTGTTGGCGAACGGTCTGGGGCTGATCGGGGTGAGTGCGCCGGAGAAGATGTAAGTGTCACGCGACTACAAGCCGAGGCCGAACCGTGGTCGCAAGCGGCGCCGTGGGGTCCCCGGCTGGCTGTGGGCGCTGGCGGGCCTGCTGCTGGGCCTGTTCATCATGGGACTGGTCTGGCTCAAGCTGGAGACGCCGGAACGGGCGCGTGAATGGATCGGCGGGGAGCCGGACGACCCTCCGCACACTGCGCCTCGCAAGGAAGCGGTCACCCGCCCGCAGATCCCCGAGTACAAGCCGCGCTACCAGTTCTACGACGAGCTGCGCCGCAAGGAGGTGGTGATCCCCGAGGAGCAGCTCGATGCGCGCAAGACCATCGATCCCACGGCTCAGTATCTGGTGCAGGTGGGGTCCTTCGCGCGACCCGAGGATGCCGACCGCCTGCAGGCCGAGTTGGCGCTGCTGGGCATCGAGACCCGGGTCAGCAAGGTGCGTCTGGAAGGTGGGCGGGTGCGTTATCGTGTGCAGGCCGGACCCTACCTGGGGCGCTCGGCGCTCGACCGTGCACGTCGCCGGCTCAAGCGCAATGGCTACCGCGACCTGCTGGTACGCATCATCCGCTGAAGCGGCTCCGTGGTGGATTTGGGTGCCGTGGGTGGGTGGCCGGCAGGGCAGCAGAGCCTCAACAGGCAGAGGGTTGCGCATGGCCCCTCCCGACTGCACAGGATGGGCCTTTTGCGGTAGAGTGGCGGCCCGGATTCTCGTCCGGCCGGCGGCCGGACCCCAGAACTTCAGTCTATCACCGGCCCAGCCGGTCAGGAGCAGAACCATGGCAGATTTCCAGATCGCACCCTCCATTCTCTCGGCGGATTTCGCCAAGCTGGGACAGGAATGCGACGACGTGCTGGCGTCGGGTGCCGACATCATCCACTTCGATGTCATGGACAATCACTATGTGCCCAATCTGACCATCGGCCCGCTGGTCTGCGAAGCCCTGCGCAAGCACGGCATCACTGCCCCCATCGATGTGCACCTGATGGTCAGCCCGGTGGATCGCTTGGTCGGTGACTTTGCCGAGGCCGGTGCCACCTATATCACCTTCCATCCCGAGGCCTCGGATCACATCGACCGTACCATCCAGATGATCAAGGCGGCCGGCTGCAAGGCCGGGTTGGTGTTCAACCCCGCCACCCCGCTGAGCTACCTGGACTACGAGCTGGAGAACCTGGACATGATCCTGCTGATGTCGGTCAACCCCGGCTTCGGTGGCCAGAGCTTCATCCCCTCGGCGCTGGACAAGCTCAAGCGGGTGCGCAAGATCATCGACGACTCCGGCCTGGACATCCGCCTGGAGATCGATGGCGGGGTGAAGGTGGACAACATCGCCGAGATCGCTGCGGCCGGCGCCGATACCTTCGTCTCGGGTTCCGGCATCTTCGGCAAGCGCAACGCGTCCGATCCCAACAAGTACGACACCATCATCCGGGAAATGCGCGACGAGCTGGCCAAGGTCGGCTGAGCACTGTTCCCGGGTTGACGTGCCCCCACCCTGACGAGGGTCTGGACCTCGTCAGGGTGTTTTCTTCTCTTTCCGGAGGCCTTGCATGAGCATCCGCAAGCCCGAGATGATTCTGATCGACGTGGACGGCACCCTGGTCGACTCCGTGCCCGACCTGGCCTTCTGCGTGGACGAGATGATGAAGGCCATCGGTCGCGACCCCTGGGGCGAGGCCCGGGTACGTGACTGGGTGGGCAACGGGGTCGAGCGCCTGGTGCGTCGGGCGCTGACCGGCAGCCTGGATGGCGAACCCGAGGACGAGGAGTTCGCGCGCGCCTATCCCATCTTTCTGGATCTGTACGCCGAAAACACCTCCAAGCGCTCTTGCCTCTACCCCGGCGTGCGTGAGGGTCTGGACTACCTCAAGGCGCAGGGATACCGCCTGGGCTGTGTGACCAACAAGGCGGCACAGTTCACCCTCCCCCTGCTCAAGGACCTGGGGGTGTACGGCGATTTCGGCATCATCGTCTCCGGTGACACCCTGCCGGTGAAGAAACCCGACCCCGGCCCCTTGCTGCATGCGGCACAGCACTTCGGCGTGGCCCCGGAGCGATCGCTGATGATTGGTGACTCGGTCAGCGACGTGAAGGCCGCGCGCGCGGCCGGTTTTCAGATTGTGTGCATGAGCTATGGCTACAACCACGGCGAGGACATTCGCGACTACGGCCCGGATCGGGTGATCGACTCCATGGTGGAGCTGTGCGACTTCCTGTAGAGCCTGTTGCGGGAACCATTATCTGTCTCCGTGGTAGCACGGGGGTGCCCTGGCCTTTGCGCTGGATCAAGAGGGGATCTGGATCGCATCTGGAAGACCGTTGATTCATGATAAGCTGATAGAGCTTATGTCACGGTCGAGATCTGAACGAGACCCATCAACTGAATAGGGAGTAATCCAGATGAAGAAACAGGTACTGCTGCTTTCCGCCCTGCTGGCCTCTGCCCTGACCGCACCGGTCATGGCTGCCGAGGATGCCAGTGCTCTGGCTCAAATGAAGAACTGCCTGGGCTGTCACCAGATCGACAAGAAGGTTGTCGGGCCGGCCTACAAGGACGTCGCTGCCAAGTATGCCGGTGACGCGGGTGCAGTGGACAAGTTGGTCGCCAAGGTCAAGAGCGGTGGCGCCGGTGTCTGGGGGCAGATCCCCATGCCGCCCAACAACGTTACCGACGAAGAGGCCAAGAAGCTGGTCGAGTGGATCCTGAGCCTGAAGTAAGCCGGGACCGCGCTGGGTCGACTGGCGCCTTGCGAGACGGGCCTTTCTGCCATCGGCAGGGAGGCCTGTTGTTTTTGGATGGACGAATATCCTGAAGCGTCAGGTCGTGAACGGGAAGTTCACCACGAACGATCGCGGGTCCGGGTGCAGTGCCATCGAATCCGGGGGATAATGCACCACACCTCGTACTGTTTCCGGAGACTTCCTGATGCTGCGCACTCTTCCCCTGTTTGTCGTCCCCCTGGCCATTTACAACCTGGTGATGCTGACCGGCGACGTGCATGCCGCACTGGCGGGCCAATTGTTTGCCGTCCATCTGATGTCCGGTGCGCAGTGGGTGTTCACTGCCCATGATGCTTTCGTGGTCGGAGGGGTGCTGGTACTGTATTTCGAGATCTTCAAGTCCACTGGCACGGGGATGGCTTCGGTCCTGGACCATACCCTGTCGATGCTGGTGTTCATCGTCTTCTTGGTCGAGTTCCTGATGGTGGCCGGTTGTGGCACCTCGACCTTCTTTGCCTTGGCGTTGATGTCGCTGCTGGATGTGATCGCCGGTTTCACGGTATCCATCGTGGCGGCGCGGCGTGATTTCGCCATCGGCGATTCGGTCCGCTGAATGCACACCAACACCCATGAGGCAGGATGGCTCACACCCCTGATCATGGAAGAGGCCTGATTTTCACCGCAGAGAACACAGAGCGCACAGAGCTTGATGATGGCAAAAAGCGAGGCGCGGACCCTCCTGCCAGGTGGACCATCGGTCCGCCGGTCGCGAGTGGCGACCCACCGGGACAGACCCAGCTTCAACCTCTCTGTGATCTCTGTGTACTCTGTGGTGTTGACTTCCACATTAAAAGGCCCCGTGCCGGAGCACGGGGCCTCTGCTGCGAATTCAGGTCGGAGCCGAATTACTTGGCAGCGGGAGCGGCCGGGGCAGCGGGGGCGGCGGGAGCCACCGGAGCAGCCGGAGCGCCGTAGCCGTAGGGGGCGTAGTAGGGCTGGTCGTAACCGTAGCCGGCCCAGTTGCCATCGGTCGAGCCGTTACCCTTGAAGTCGCCGGCGGTCTTGCCACGGCCCTTGAAGGTCATGGAGAAGGTGGCTTCGCCCTCGGCGTTGCCGTTGCCAACGAAGTCGCCGTTGCCGTTGTAAGCGCCATTGGTGGAGCCGTTGTTGGAATCCCAGAAGGCGGCAGCCTGGGCGGAAGCGATGATGGCAGCGATAGCGATGATCTTTTTCATGGTGTTGTTCTCCTGAACGTATCTGTTTGAGCGGTTTCTGTTTCGACGGTGCTGCTGTCGATGTGGAACAGTATATAAGCATTTTCTTAAATGTCAATATGCTTTTTCAAAAAATTCCAGGAGGAGGGCAAGGGGGCGGGGCATCCACGGAGATTCGGCCCGAGGACGGGCCTCTTACGGGGAGCGGCGTCCCCGGCGTGAATGGCGTTCAGCCTTCGAGCATGGCCTTGAGATTGGCGAGATTGGCCATGCCGCGGGCGCGGCGTTCTTCTTCACTGATCTTTACCCCGCGTCCTTCCTGTTGCAGGTCGTCGGCGGGCAGTTCCGCGAGGAAACGGCTGGGTTCGCAGCGTACCCGCTCGCCTGCGCGGCGGCGGTGTGCGGCGGTGGTGATGATGAGTTCGCGGCGTGCGCGGGTGATGCCGACATAGGCGAGGCGGCGTTCTTCTTCGATATCGTCGTCCTCGATGCTGGTCTGGTGGGGCAGCAGACCTTCTTCCATGCCGACCAGGAACACCACCGGGAACTCCAGGCCCTTGGCCGCGTGCAGGGTCATCAGCGCCACGCGGTCGCCTGCCTCGTCCTCGTCCTGGCGTTCGAGGATGTCCATCAGCGACAGGTGGGCGACCAGCTCGGACAGGGTCTTGCCCTTGTGCTCGTCGGCCTGCAGGCGTTGCAGCCATTCGACCAGGTCGCGTACGTTCTCCCAGCGTCGCTCCGCAACCCGCTCGCTGCTGCTCTGCTGGCTCAGCCAGTCGCGGTAGTCCAGGTCGTCGAGCAGCCGTTCGAGCAGGCGCGCCGGTGGCGTGTGTTCAGCCAGCTGTTGCAGTCCGCTGAACCAGCTGTGGAACTCGCGCAGGCGCGCCAGGGGGCGGGCGGCGAGCTGCTGTTCGATACCCAGGGTGTCGATGGCGTCGAATAGCGAGCCGCCGTGCTCGGCGGCCCAGGCGGCGAGCTTCTGCAGGGTGGTGTGGCCGATCTCGCGGCGCGGCGTGTTGATGATGCGCAGTAGGGCGGCGTCGTCGTCGGGGTTGGCGAGCAGGCGCAGGTAGGCCATCAGGTCCTTGATCTCGGTGCGCGAGAAGAAGGCAGTGCCGCCGCTGAGGAAGTAGGGGATGTTGTGGGTGCGCAGGGCCTTCTCGAAGGCGCGCGCTTGGTGGTTGCCGCGATACAGGATGGCGAAGTCACCGTACCGGCTGCCGTGGCGGAAGCGGTGCTGGATGATCTCAGTGGCGACCCGGTCGGCCTCGGCCTCCTCGTCGCGGCAGTGCAGCACGCGGATCGGTTCGCCCGGTCCCAGTTCGCTCCACAGGCGTTTTTCGAATAGGTGGGGGTTGTTGGCGATCAGGGTGTTGGCGGCGCGCAGGATGCGCCCGGTGGAGCGGTAGTTCTGCTCCAGCTTGATGACCGCCAGTTGCGGGTAGTCGGCCTTCAGGCGCGCCAGGTTCTCGGGGCGGGCACCCCGCCAGGCATAGATCGACTGGTCGTCGTCCCCCACCACGGTGAAGGCAGCCTGTACGCCGACCAGCAACTGTACCAGGCGATACTGGGCGCCGTTGGTGTCCTGGTACTCGTCCACCAGCAGGTGACGGACGCGGTTCTGCCAGCGCTCGCGCAGTTCGGCGTCCTGTTCCAGCAGCTGCACCGGGCGCAGGATGAGGTCGTCGAAGTCCAGCGCGTTGTAGGCTCTCAGGGCCTCCTGGTAGGCGCCGTAGAGCGCGGCATGGAAGGCGTCGAGATCATCCTCCGCCCGCGACAGGGCGACCTCGGGCGAGACCAGTTCATTCTTCCAGGCCGAGATGCGGTGGCGCGCCATCTGCAGCCGCTGGCGGTCCAGTTCGGTCTGTTTCGACAGCTCGCGCAGCAGTTGCTCGACATCCTGTTCGTCGAGGATGCTGAAACCGCGCCGTAGCCCGGCCGCGGCCAGTTCGTGGCGCAGCAGGTTGAGGCCGAAGGTGTGAAAGGTCGAGACATTGAGTCCGCGCGTGTTGCGGCCGCTGAGCAATTGCTCGACGCGCGATTTCATCTCGCGTGCGGCCTTGTTGGTGAAGGTCACGGCAAACAGGTGGCGCGGTGCTATCCCGGCGTGTTCGACCAGGTGGGCTATCTTGGCGGTGATGACCCGGGTCTTGCCCGAGCCGGCGCCGGCGAGCACCAGGCAGGGACCGTCGAGGTAGCGCACCGCCTCGCGCTGGCGCGGATTGAGGTCCTGCATCCGAGGCTCAGTCTTTGTCGAACAGGTCTTTCTTGAGCCGGAACAGCGCCGAGATGTCCTCGTCGCCATGGCCGGCATCCATCAGCCGCTGGTAGTTGACCAAGGTCATTTCGATCATCGGCAGGCGCAGCGCGTCTTTGGCCAGCATCTGCTGGCAGATGCGCAGATCCTTGTGGTGCAGGGCAACCCGGAAACCGGGCTCGAAGCGTTCGTCGCACATCGAGCGCCCTCGGTGTTCCAGGAACCAGTTGGCCGCTGCGCCGCAGCTCACCGCCTCAATCACCTTGTCCATGTCCAGTCCCTGGTGGCGGCCGAAGGCCAGGGCCTCGGTGACCGCGTGGTTGATGCCGGCCACCATGATCTGGTTGACGGCCTTGGTCGCCTGCCCACTGCCTACCGGCCCCATGTGCACCACCTTGCGGCTGATCGCCTCGAGTGCCGGCATGACCTGGTGCAGGACCTCGGCATCGCCGCCCACCATCATCACCAGCTTGCCCTGTTCCGCGCCCTCGCGGCCACCGGAGACCGGGGCGTCGAGAAAATGCACCCCATGCGCACCATAGAGTTCGGCGGCCTCCTGGGCAGTCTGGATGGCGACCGTCGAGGTGTCGATGACCACGTTGCCGGCCTGCAACAGCGGGGCGATGCGTCGGGTGATCTCGAGCAGATCCTCGTCGGCGGAGACCGAGGTGATGATGAGGTCGGCCGCCTGCACCGCGGCCTGTAGCTGGGGTGTGAAACGGAAGCCGAAGCGCTCGGCGGCGCTGCGCCCGCGTTCGGGGGTGCGGTTCCAGGCGGCGGCCAGCAGACCGGCGCGATGCAGGTTGGCGGCCATGCCGGCACCCATGGCGCCCAGGCCGATCACGGTGGTTCGAATCATGGTCTCTCGCTGCGGCCGGCAGGCCGTCGTTCGTTGGCTTACAAAGGGGCGGGCGGGTGCCCGTGTCCGACTGCTATCCTAACCGCTTCGGCAAGGGGGCTCCATCCCCTGTTTTCCAAGGGTAGGGACCATGAACCAGCAGACCGTCAAGCGCTACACCCGCAACGAGGCCAGGAAGGAAATTTCGCGGGAGAGCTGGCGCATCTTCCAGATCATGGCCGAGTTCGTCGAGGGCTTCGAGCGGCTGTGCCTGATCCAACCCTCGGTGAGCATCTTCGGCTCGGCACGCACACCGGCAGATCACCCCTGGTACGCCAAGGCAGAGCTGACGGCGCGCCTGCTCTCCGATGCCGGCTTCTCGGTGATCTCCGGTGGCGGGCCGGGGATCATGGAGGCCGCCAACAAGGGCGCGCAGGCCGGCAAGTCGCCGAGCATCGGTGTGAACATCGAGCTGCCGCACGAGCAGGAGGCCAATCGCTACCAGGACATCTCCTTGAATTTCCGGCACTTCTTTGCACGCAAGGTGATGTTCGTGAAATACGCCTCGGCCTATGTGGTGTTGCCGGGTGGTTTTGGCACCCTCGATGAGCTGGCCGAGATCCTCACCCTGGTGCAGACCGGCAAGTCGCGACGCATCCCCATCATCCTGGTGGAATCCGATTTCTGGGGCGGACTGGTGGAGTGGTTCCGCAACACCCTGATTGCTGCGGGTACCATCAGTCCCGACGACATGGACCTGATCCAGGTGCTCGACGAGCCGGGCGAGATCGTGGACGCCATCTTTGCGCATTACGAGTCGCGCAGTCTCGAGCCCTCCGCGGAGGAGCAGGAGGTCCTGCTGGAACTGTAACGGGAACAAGCCGTGATCTGCATTACGCAGCGTTGCCCCCTATACTTGGAGGCCAGAACAAGAAATCTTTGGGGAGAGCCGGTATGCGAGCGGTGGTCAGGTGGTTGGGTGGCATGATGCTGGGGACGGTAATGAGCGTGGCGTGGGGCGAGTCCGGGCTGGTCCCTGTCGAGCCACCGGAGCCGCCGCCAGTGCTGCATTCGGGTGAGCCGCTGGAGCCCGAGGTCACCATCCGCGAGACCCGTACCGAAAAGATCTACGAATACCGCCTCAATGGTCGCCTGGTCATGGTGCGGGTGCAGCCGCGCGTCGGGCCGCCCTACTATTTCGTGGACCGCGATGGTGATGGTGAGCTGGAGTACACGCGCGACGACCCCACCAAGGGGCCGAACGTCAACCAGTGGATCCTTTTCCGCTGGTAGGAGATGGGCCGCTCGGGGCCGCCCACCTTGCGATCTGCCTCAGACCGTGAAGAAGGAGTAGTTGCCCTCGAGGTACAGCTCGTCCGGGTGGATGCTGTCCACGATGGCCTCGCGATCGATGAATTTGTCGATGATCGGGAAATGCCCTTCGACATACAGCTCCTCACTGGCGGGGTCACCGATCGGCATGGGGGTTCCCACGGTCACAGGGTCGGAGATGGTAGGGAAGTTTCCCTCGCTATACAGGTCATTCTCGAATGCCAAAGCGCTGCTGCTCAGACAGATGAGGCCGGCGATGATCAGGGTTTTCATGATGCGTTCTCCACAATGCGTGATGTCTGTACGGGCCTGCTAACGAGACCGGCCGCCGGCCGGGCTTCATTCGCCGCTGGCGAGATAAATGACACCGAAGCGGGCTGTGGAAGACAGGAAAAAGGCCTCCCGGGGGAGGCCTGATGGCAGTTGCGAGATGTCCGTGAACCTCTGTAACAAGGCCTTCACTGCTTGCCGGGGAAGGTTGAGGGCCTTCTTTTTCTCACAATCCGCGCTCCGCCAGTCGTCGCATCAGCTCGCGCAGGGCCTTGCCCCGGTGGCTCAGGGTGTTCTTGATCTCGGCGGGTAGCTCGGCTGCGGTGGCGTTCTCTTCCGGGACCCAGAACAGCGGGTCATAACCGAAGCCGTTCTCGCCCCGTGCTTCACGCAGGATGCGGCCCTCCCAGCTGCCTTGGCAGACCAGGGGTGTCGGGTCCTGCGCATGGCGCATGAATACCATCACGCACTGGAAACGGGCGGTGCGGTCTTCGTCCGGCACCTCGCGCAGCGCCTCGAGCAGCTTGCGGTTATTGGCGGCATCGTCGCCATGCGTGCCGGCATAGCGGGCGGAGTGGATGCCGGGGGCGCCTCTCAGGGCATCGACTTCCAGGCCCGAGTCGTCGGCGATGGCCGGAAGGCCGCTGAGGGCACAGGCGTGCCGCGCCTTGAGGATGGCGTTTTCCACGAAGCTCAGGCCGTCTTCCACGGCCTCGGGGATGTCCAGCGCGCCCTGCGGGACCAGTTCGATGTCGTGATCGGCCAGCAGTTCGCCGAGTTCACGCAGCTTGCCCTTGTTGTTGCTCGCAAGAACGACCTTCATGGTGTTGCCTCCTCCAGGGCCGCCCGCTGGACGGCGATGATCTGTCGAATACCCTCATCGGCCAGGTCGAGCATGGCCTGCATTTGCTGGCGGTCGAAGGGGGCGCCTTCGGCGGTACCCTGGATCTCGATGAAGCGGCCGGTCTCGTCCATCACCACGTTCATGTCGGTCTCGGCCTTGGAGTCTTCGGCATAGTCGAGGTCGAGTACCGGCACGCCCTGGTAGATGCCCACCGATACCGAGGCGATGTGGTGCAGCATCGGGTCTTCGCTCAGCGTGCCGTTGGCCAGCATCTGATCGATGGCGTCGCGCAGGGCCACGAAGGCGCCGGAGATGGCGGTGGTGCGGGTGCCGCCATCGGCCTGGATCACATCGCAATCCAGGGTGATGGTGCGCGGCCCGAGCTTCTCCAGGTCCACGGCGGCGCGCAGGGCGCGACCGATCAGGCGCTGGATCTCCAGGGTGCGCCCCCCCTGCTTGCCGCGTGCCGCTTCGCGCCCCATGCGTTCGTGGGTGGAACGGGGGAGCATGCCATATTCGGCGGTGATCCAGCCGCCGGGGGTGTCCTGCATCCAGCGCGGTTGGCGGTTTTCCACCGAGGCGGTACACAGCACACGGGTGTCACCGAAGCTGGCCAGCACTGAACCTTCGGCATGTTTGGTGAAATGACGGGTGAACTGTACGGGGCGCAGCTGGTCGGGGGCTCTGCCGCTGGGTCTCATGGGGTTTTCTCTGGACAAGGTTGCGGATTGGCGCGAACAGTACCGCCCACAGCGCCTGATGAAAAGGGGGGGGCTCAGGGGGCGGTCGTGCCGCGGCGGGTCGGTACCTCGCGCAGCGCGCCGATGGTCGCCTCGAGCGGATCGGTAACCCGGTCGGCCGTGGTGCGTTCGGCGGGAGGGGCGGCTGGTGGCCCCCAGCGTAGGGCAATGGCGGTGATGTTGTCGCTGCGTGGTCGGCTGGCGGCGACATGCGCGGCGCGTTGCAGGCCGGCGCCGAGGTCGTGTTCCGAGAGCAGGCGGATCAGCTCGTCCTGGCGGATCTGGTTCCAGAGCCCGTCGGTACACAACAGCAGGGTGTCGCCTTCCTGCAGGCTCAAGGGGACACCGAAGCTGACCCCCGGGGGGCGATCCAGGCCGCCGAGGCAGCGGGTGACGGCGGAGCGGGTCTTGCCGCGGGCCGGTGGCTGGTCGATGGCATGCACCAGGCTGTGGTCGTGGGTCTGTACCAGGATGCTGCCTTCACGGATCAGGTAAAGGCGGCTGTCGCCCACATGGGCCCACCAGGCCCTGCCGTGCTGGATGATGGCCATCACCACGGTCGAGCGCGGACAGATCGGCGGGGTCTGCCGGTCGCCGAAGCGGATGATGGCGTGATGTGCACGCTGGATGCACTGGTGCATGAACCGGCGAGGGTCGCGGATGGGGTGCTCCGCCCGGCGCAGCATGTGCTCACAGGTGTCGATGAACAGCTGGGCAGCGACCTCGCCCCTGGGGTGTCCACCAAGCCCATCGGCGACCGCCAGCAGCGTGGTGCTGCTGGATTCCAGTACGATGCTCCGGTCCTGGTTGTTCTGCCGGTCGCCAGTCAGGCTGATCCTTTTGGCCTCATGGAACCGTTTGTTCATTGGATGATGCGCCTCCCTTCGTTTCCAGTTTAGGTACGGGTATCTCTCCCAGCAAGGCCTTGCGCAATTCCAGGGCACTTTGTGGTCGCTCGCTTGCTTCCACGCGCATTGCCCAGTCCACGGCCTCCAGCAGGTGTCGGGGGTAACGTTTGGCAAACAGCTTGACCGCCGGTACCAGTTCGTCCTTGGCATGGCGTTCCACGGCCGAGGGCGGCGAGCGGCCCTCGATGCAGGCGCGCATACTCGCGCCGATGGCGTACACGTCCGAGCAGGGGCCGACCTTTACAGACGTATAGTACTGTTCTATGGGAGAAAACCCGGGGGTGATGACCTGCGCCTTCTTTTCGCCGACATCGTCCAGGTAATAGACCGCGCCGAAGTCGAGCAGCAGCGGATTGCCCCCGGGACGCAGGTGGATATTGGACGGCTTGATGTCCAGGTGCAGGTTGTTGGTGGCGTGAATCGCATCCAGCGCATCGAGCAGTGGCGGGAATACCGTCATCAGGAAATTGGTGCTGAGATTGCCGTTGCGCTTCTTGATATAGCGTCCCAGGTTCTTTCCCGGTTCGTAGTCCATTACCAGGTAGGCGGTGTTGTTGGCGAGAAAGCAGTTGCGCACGCGCACGATGTTGGGGTGGTCGAGCTGGGCCAGGATGTTCGCCTCCTGGTAGAACAGGCGGCGCCCGCGTTCGAAACTGGCGTGCTTGTCCGGGGGGGTGACCGAGACCTCCCCGGTGCGTGCGGAACGACAGCCGAAGCGCTTGGGGAAGTATTCCTTGATGGCCACCTCGTCGTGGTTGTCCTCGTCCTCGGCCAGGTAGATCAGGCTGAAGCCGCCGCTGCCGATCAACTTGATGATGCGGTAGCAGTCCAGGTGAGTGCCCGGGGGCAGGGCTTCGCGGGGAGGCGTCTTGGACATGGCGGTTCAGAGCAGCGATAAATTCTGTACGCTGAAGCTTCCTGACCCCTATCATACACAGTTTGCAATCGGCATTTCGTGAGGTAACGATGATTCGCAGCATGACCGCTTTCGCACGTCACCAGGTGCGCGATGCCTGTGGTGAACTGACCTGGGAGATCCGCAGCGTCAACCATCGTTACCTGGAAACGACGGTGCGCCTGCCCGAGGAATTGCGCGCCATCGAGTCGGGGGTGCGCGAGCGGGTCGGGCAGCGCCTGGGGCGCGGCAAGGTCGAGTGCAACCTGCGCTTTCGTCCTGCTGCGGAGGCCATGGGCGAGATCCGGCTCAACGAGCGACTGGTCACCCAGTTGCTGGATGCCTCGCAGCAGTTGCTCAAGTTCCTGCACACCTCGGCGCTGCCGACGGTCACCGACATCATGCAGTGGCCCGGCGTGCTGGAGGCCGCGGAACAGGATTTCACCCCGGTGCAACAGGCGGCCTTGCAGGCCCTGGATGCGGCACTGGATGAGCTGGTGGCTGCGCGCGAGCGTGAGGGCGCGCGCCTGGAAGCATTGATCCGTCAGCGCCTGACCGCCATGCGCGAGCAGGTGGGGCGTGCTCGCGAGCGCATGCCGCTGGTCATCGAGGGGGTGCGCGAGCGCCTGCGTGCCCGGCTGGCCGAGGTCGCCGAGACCCTCGATAGCGCGCGCCTGGAGCAGGAAATGGTCCTGCTCGCCCAGCGCCTCGACGTGGACGAGGAGATGGATCGTCTGGCCACCCACCTCGACGAGGTCGAGCGGGTGCTGGGCAGCGACGAGCCAGTGGGGCGTCGCCTGGACTTCCTGATGCAGGAACTCAACCGCGAGGCCAATACCCTGGGGTCGAAGTCGGCGGATGCCGAGGCCACCGCCATCTCGGTGGAGATGAAGGTACTCATCGAACAGATGCGCGAACAGGTGCAGAACATCGAGTAGCGTATTGGGGAGCGAAGATGGACGATCGGCAAACGGATGATCTGGCGGCCATTCTGCTGGAGCTGGTGCCGGCGGATGGCGGCGCCATCGGCAACAAGAAGTTGGTCGGCCTGTTCCAGAAAAAGGCCGCCGAACAGGGCCATCAGGTCTCTCCAGAGCTGTTCGAGAAGTTGCGCGCCGAACTGATTGCCCGGGGGCTGCTGGTCAAGGGCCGGGGGCGGGGCGGCTCGGTGCGACGCGCCGAGGGTGACGCCCGGGGGTTCGGCCTTGCCAGCCAGTCTCCCGCCGCGCCGGAGAAGAAGGCCCGCAAAAAGAAGGCGGCGAAGAAAACGGCCCGGCGCACAGCCGGCGCCGGAAGCGAGGTGGAGATCACCGCCTACCGCTACAGCGACAAGCGCGTGAACAACCCGCCGGTGGGTATGGTCACCCCCGAAACCGACCGGGTGGAGGAACCCAAACGCTGGGCCTACGACCCCCACATCGCCCCCGAGCTGCAGTTCGACGTCACGCGCAGCCAGATCGAAAAGCTCATCGACGACGCACTGGCATCAAACGACAAGGACGTGATGTGCGAGGCGCTGGCCACGCTCAAGCGCATGTCCGGGCCCTTTCTCAACTGGACCGGCAAGGCCGAGCGGACCAGTTTCGAAGTGGAAACCGTCTCGCTGCATGTCCACGAGCGCATCGATCCGGCCACCATTCTCGCCAACGTGCGCAAGCGCATGAGGGATCAGAAACCCGGCGAGGACTGGCGCCAGCCGGACCTCTTCGCGCCGCCCTTCGAGAACCTGCCCCTGCGCGAGGCCATCGAGTTCTACAAGCACGAAAAGGGCTGGGCCAACCGGCTCATCGCCGGCGACTCCCTGCTGGTGATGAACTCGCTGCTGCAAAAGGAGGGCATGGCCGGCCAGGTGCAGATGATCTACATCGACCCGCCCTACGGCATCAAATACGGCTCCAACTTCCAGCCCTTCGTCAACAAGCGCGACGTCAAGGACCGCAAGGACGAGGATCTGACCCAGGAGCCGGAACAGATCCGCGCCTTCCGCGACACCTGGGAGCTGGGGATTCACTCATACCTGACTTATCTGCGCGACCGGCTGCTGCTGGCGAGGGAACTGCTGGCGGAGACGGGGAGTGTTTTTGTGCAGATTTCGGATGAGAATCTGCATCATGTGCGGGAGTTGATGGATGAGATTTTTGGCTCCGAGAATTTTTGTGCAGTAGTCACGTTCCAAAAGACGGGCAGCATTGCCGCGAATCTTCTTCCATCAACAATAGATTTCTTGGTCTGGTATGGAAAATCGAGGAACTTAATCAAGTACAGGCACCCGAATTCAACCAATAAGTGCAACACCACCTGGTTTGGTGTCCTGCCACTGT
>CAYMWJ010000028.1:0-27822 GCA_964394235.1 uncultured Sedimenticola sp.
GTCGGCGGTCGGCGGTCGGCGGTCGGCGGTCGGCGGTCGGCGGTCGGCGGTCGGCGGTCGGGGCGCAGCCAGGCGTAGAGCGCCAGTGCGGTCAGTGCCCCCAGGGTATCGGCCAGCATGTCCTTCTGGGCGTCCCAGGGATCGCCCTGCGAGCCGAGGAACTCGATGCCTGCATCGCCACCGTAGTAGACCGCAAACAGCCATTCGATGATCTCGTAGGCGGCGGCGATGGCCATGATCAGCAGCAGGCCGAACAGGCCGGCGAGCAGTGGCCGGCACTGGCGGGTGCGCAGCAGCCACTCGGTCATGGCGAAGGCATAGAAGCCGACCGAGAAGTGACCGACGCGGTCGAACTGGTTGCGCTGCGAGCCGATCAGTTCGTTGAACCAGTCGAAGGGCACGTGCGCGAAGGTGTAGTGCGCGCCCACGGTGTGCGTGAACAGCCACACTGCCATCAGCAGGTAGGCGGTGTTGCTGAAACGGAAGCGCGGGTAGAGCCAGAGCAGCCCCCCGAACACCAGCAGGATGGGGATGATCTCGGCGATCCACACGTCGCGCGCGGCTGGTGCGATGCCTGACCAGACGATCAGTGCAGTCAGTGCCAGGGCAAGCAGCTGGGGCAGGCGATCAGTGAACATGCGCGCATTGTAGCAGGGGCCAGTGCACGGGGGGCTTCCCGCTCCTGCCGTAGGAGGCCTGTCCCTGAGGCGAATCTGGTTCGCGACGCGGACGTTGCTCCTACGGTAGGAGGCCCGTCCCCGGGTCAAACCTTGCCTGCGAACCTCCATGAGTCCGGGTAGCCACACCGCGGATCATGGAAGATGTAGCGCACAGAGCTTGACGATGGCAAAAGGCGAAGCGCAGGACCTTCCTGCCGACGGATCATCGGCCGGTCTGTCGCTCGGATTGCGGTCCTGCCGGGACAGCCCCGGCCTCAACCCCTCTGTGATCTCTGTGTGCTCTGTGGTGTTGACTTCCACACCATAGAGGGGGAGGGGAATTCGTCGGAAAACGTCGATCCATCGATTGTTGTAGAATCGCCGGCTTGTTCCGGGCCGAAGGCCCGTTGCGCCATGAACACGAGGATGCCATGCAGGACATCGATATCAATGCCATTACCCACCGGATTGCCGACCTTCGAGGGCGTGTGGACGCCCTGAGGGGGTATCTTTGACTACGAGACGAAGCAGGAGCGTCTCGAAGAAGTCCTCGGCGAACTCGAGGATCCGGATGTCTGGAACGACCCCGAGCGCGCGCAGGCACTGGGCAAGGAGCGTGCCCTGCTCGAGAACGTGGTCGGTGGCATCGACGAGCTCACGACTGGTCTGAGTGACGCCGCCGATCTGCTGGAGATGGCGGTCGAGGAGAACGACGAGGACACCATCAATGCGGTGGCCGAGGACGTGGACGGCTACGAGAAGCGGGTGGCCGAGCTGGAGTTCCAGCGCATGTTCTCCGGCGAGATGGACGCGGCCAATGCCTTCCTCGATATCCAGGCCGGTTCCGGCGGCACCGAGGCCCAGGACTGGGCCGAGATGCTGCTGCGCATGTACCTGCGCTGGGGCGAGGCACACGGCTTCAAGACCGAGCTGATGGAGGTCTCGCCCGGCGAGGTGGCGGGCATCAAGTCGGCCACGGTGCGTTTCGAGGGACCCTATGCCTATGGCTGGTTGCGCACCGAGACCGGGGTGCACCGGCTGGTGCGCAAGTCGCCCTTCGACTCGGGCAACCGTCGGCACACCTCCTTCGCGGCGGTGTTCGTTTCGCCCGAGATCGACGATTCCATCGACATCGAGATCAACCCGGCGGATCTGCGCATCGACGTCTACCGGGCCTCGGGCGCGGGCGGCCAGCACGTCAACCGGACCGAGTCGGCGGTGCGCATCACGCACAATCCGACCGGTATCGTGGTGCAGTGTCAGAACGACCGTTCGCAGCACAAGAACAAGGACCAGGCGATGAAGCAGCTCAAGGCCAAGCTCTACGAGCTGGAGATGCAGAAACGCCGCGAGCAGGCCCAGGCCATCGAGGAGACCAAGTCCGACATCGGCTGGGGCAGTCAGATCCGTTCCTATGTGCTCGACCAGTCGCGCATCAAGGACCTGCGCACCGGGGTCGAGACCGGCAACACTCAGGCGGTGCTCGACGGTGGCCTGGACATGTTCATCGAGGCCAGCCTGAAAAGCGGGCTCTGAATGTTTTCACCACGAAGAACACAAAGGGCACGAAGGGAACGGATGCACCCCTCTGTCGAGGAAAACGTCACCAGCCCAATGGTCTTTGTGTTCTTTGTGCCCTTTGTGGTTATTGAATCCCATGACTGAACAACAGCAGCAAGACGAAAACCGACTCATTGCGCAGCGGCGCGAAAAGCTCAAGGCCTTGCGCGAGCGCGGCCAGGCCTTCCCCAACCACTTCCGGCGCGATGCCCTGGCCGCGGAGTTGCAGGCGCGCTACGGCGAGCTGAGCAAGCAGGAGCTGGAGGAACTGGGCCAGCGCGCGCGCGTGGCCGGACGCATCATGACCAAACGCGGTCCCTTCGTGGTGGTGCAGGACATGTCCGGGCGCATCCAGTTCTACGTGGACAAGAAGAAGCTGCCCGCCGAGCTGCTCGAGCAGATCAAGCTGTGGGACATTGGCGACATCGTCGGCGGCGAGGGTGTGATCCACAAGTCGGGCAAGGGCGACCTGTACATCTACCTGGACGAGGCGGTGCTGCTCACCAAGGCGCTGCGCCCCTTGCCCGAGAAGTGGCACGGCCTGGCCGACCAGGAACAGCGTTATCGCCAGCGCTACGTGGACCTGATCGTCAATGAGGACAGCCGGCGCACCTTCGTGCTGCGCTCGCGCATCATTCATTACATCCGCGAATACTTCAACGCCGCGGGCTTCCTCGAGGTGGAGACGCCGATGATGCAGGTGATCCCGGGCGGTGCCACCGCGCGGCCCTTCGTCACCCATCACAACGCGCTGGACATGGCGCTGTACCTGCGCATCGCGCCCGAGCTGTATCTCAAGCGTCTGGTGGTCGGCGGCTTCGAGAAGGTCTACGAGATCAACCGCAACTTCCGCAACGAGGGGCTGTCCACGCGGCACAATCCCGAGTTCACCATGATCGAGTTCTACGAGGCCTACGTCGATTACCATCACCTGATGGACCGCACCGAGGAGCTGTTGCGCGGTATCGCGCGCGATGTGATCGGCTCGGAGCAGATCGAATACCAGGGCCAGACCTACGATTTCGGCAAGCCCTTCGCGCGCATGACGGTGAAAGAGTCCATCCTCCACTTCAATCCGGATATCAGCGAGGCCGATCTCGATGACCTGGAGCGCGCGCGCGCCGTGGCCGAGCGCCTGGGCATCCCGCTCAAGGACAGCTATGGGCTGGGCAAGGTGCAGATCGAGATCTTCGAGAAGACCGTCGAGCATCGCCTCCAGGACCCGACCTTCATCACCGCCTATCCCACCGAGGTCTCGCCGCTGGCGCGGCGCAACGACGAGGACCCCTTTGTCACCGACCGTTTCGAGTTCTTCGTCGGCGGACGCGAGATCGCCAACGGCTTCTCCGAGCTCAATGACCCCGAGGACCAGGCCGAGCGGTTCCGCCGCCAGGTGGAGGAGAAGGAGGCCGGTGACGAGGAGGCCATGCATTTCGACGCCGACTACATCCGCGCGCTCGAGCACGGCCTGCCGCCCACGGCCGGCGAGGGCATCGGCATCGACCGCCTGGTGATGCTGTTCACCGATTCACCCTCGATCCGCGACGTGTTGCTGTTCCCGCACATGCGGCCGGAGAGTTGAGTCCGGCCGTGAGGCCGCTTCCTGCCAGGGGCTTGCTGGCCCCTGGCGGCGGGCGCCTGTAAGATAGGCGGTCAGCCCAAGAGTGACCCGAAGCATCGCCCATGAACCTCGATTTTCTCGACTTCGAACAGCCGATTGCCGAACTTCAGGCCAAGATCGAAGAACTGCGGCTGGTCGGCAGCGACAACGAGATCAACATCCAGGAAGAGATCGAAAAGCTCGAGGGCAAGTCGCGCTCGCTGACCGAATCCATCTTCGCCAAGCTCACGCCCTGGCAGATCTCGCAACTGGCGCGTCACCCGCTGCGGCCGTACACCCTGGACTATATCGAACGCATCGTCGACGACTTCGAGGAGCTGCACGGCGACCGCGCCTTTGCCGACGACCACGCCATCGTCGGTGGCCTGGGGCGCATCGATGGCCGCGCGGTGATGATCATCGGTCACCAGAAGGGGCGTGATACCACCGAGAAGATCTACCGCAATTTCGGCATGCCGCGCCCCGAGGGCTACCGCAAGGCATTGCGGCTGATGAAGCTGGCCGAGCGTTTCCGCATCCCGGTAGTCACCTTCATCGACACCCCCGGTGCCTATCCCGGCATCGGTGCCGAGGAGCGCGGTCAGTCCGAGGCCATCGCCCGCAACCTGTGGGAGATGTCGGCACTGCGCACGCCCATCGTCGCCACCGTGATCGGCGAGGGCGGTTCGGGCGGCGCCCTGGCCATCAGTGTGGCCGACAAGCTGATGATGCTGGAGTACGCCACCTACTCGGTGATCTCGCCCGAGGGCTGTGCCTCCATCCTGTGGAAGGACGCCGAGAAGGCACCGCTGGCCGCCGAGGCCATGGCCATCACCTCCAAGCACCTCAAGAACCACGGCCTGATCGACGAGATCATCCCCGAGCCGCTGGGTGGCGCGCACCGTGACCCCGAGCAGATGGCGCGCAACCTGCGCAATGCCCTGGTGCAGACGCTCGACAACCTGGCCGCCGAGTCCCTGGACCGCCTGCTCGAGTGTCGCTATGAGCGCCTGATGTCCTACGGCATGGTCGCCAACGGCTGATCCTCCCCCGTGGGTTTCGACCCCGAAGCACTGCGGCATCGTCTGTCGCGCCTGCCCGCTCCCAGTGGCTGGCTGATCGCCTGCAGTGGCGGTCTCGATTCCAGCGTGTTGCTGTACGCTATGGCTGCCTTGCGCGAGCACCTGGCAGGGCCGCTCCGTGCCGTGCATGTGCATCATGGCCTGCAGGCGGGCGCCGATGCCTGGGAGGCCCATGTCCGCAACACCTGCGACACCCTGGGGATTCCGCTGGAAGTGATTCGCCTGGACCTCGAGGTTCCTCCCGGCGAGAGCCTGGAAGCGGTGGCGCGCAGCGCGCGTTATCGCGCCATCGCCGGGGTGTTGCGTCCTGGTGAGATGCTGCTGCTGGCCCAGCACCGTGACGACCAGGCCGAGACCCTGCTGCTGCAACTGCTGCGCGGTGCCGGGGTGGCCGGGCTGGCCGGCATGCCGCGCTGCCGGCGCTGGGCGAGCGGCTGGCAGGCACGCCCCCTGCTCGATTTTTCGCGCGCGGCATTGCGCCAATGGGCAGAACAGCAAGGGCTGGAATGGATCGAGGATCCCAGTAACGCCGATCTGCGCTTCGACCGCAATTTCCTGCGCCACCGGGTCCTACCACTGTTGCGCCAACGCTGGCCCGGTGCGGACAAGGCGCTGGCGCGCAGTGCGGCCCTGTTGGGCGAGACCCGGCACCTGCTCGACGACTGCGTGGCCGGGGCCCTGGCCGGGTGTCGCGCCGGGAGTGGACTCTCTGTCGCCGCGCTGCGCGAACTCGCCGTCCCGATGCGCGCGGAGGTGGTGCGCGCCTGGCTGCGCGATGGCGGCTGGCCATTGCCCGACCAGGGGCGCCTGCAGACGATCGAACGCCAGCTGATCGAGGGCACGGCCGGCACGGCGCCGCAGGTGGCCTGGGCCGACGTGAGCCTGCGCCGTTATCGCGGGTGCCTGTATGCCGTGCCCGATCCCTTGCCAGCGCCACCGAGTGGTGAGCGGGCCTGGCCGGCGCCAAGGCCACTCGAACTGGGTCCGGGGCAGGGACGGCTGCTGGCCTTGCCGGCGGAGCAGGGTATTCCGGTGCATTGCTGGGAAGAGGGTCGGGTGCGCGTGCGCTGGGGCGAGTCCGACTGGCGCTGCCGTCCCCCGGGCCGCCGTGGTCATCGGCGCGCGCGCAAGTTGTACCAGGAACTCGGTGTGCCCGCCTGGGTGCGACCCCATGTGCCGCTGGTCTTCGTCGATGAGCGACTGGTGGCGGTCGGTGATTTCACGCTCTGTGACCCGCCGCCGGCGCGAGCGGATGAGCCCTGCTATCGCCCGTCCTGGCGGGAGGCCGCGGTCTGGCCGCCCACCGGGGAGGCGGATACGGCATGGGCCAGGCCGCACGTGTAGAATGCACGCCTTCGTTCAGGCAACGGGCAACAGGAAGAATGACGCAACAGGGAATGACCATTCTGGTGACCGGTGGTGCCGGTTACATCGGCAGCCATACCTGCGTGGAGCTGCTCGAGGCAGGCCACGAGGTGGTGGTGTTGGACAATCTGAGCAACAGCAGTCCCGAGGCCTTGCGCCGGGTGCAGGAGATCACCGGACGCAAGCTGACCTTCGTCGAGGGTGACATCCGCGATCGTGCGGTCTTGCGGGAGCTGCTGGCCGAACAGGCGATCGATGCGGTGATCCATTTCGCCGGGCTCAAGGCGGTGGGCGAGTCGCTGGAGCAGCCGCTGGCCTATTACGACAACAATGTCGGCGGCACCCTGGTCCTGCTCGAGGAGCTGCGCGACGCGGGGGTGAAGCGCTTCGTGTTCAGTTCCTCGGCCACGGTCTATGGTGATCCGGCCAGCCTGCCCATTCGCGAGGATTTTCCGCTCTCGGCCACCAATCCCTATGGTCGTTCCAAGCTGATGATCGAAGACATCCTGCGCGATCTGCAGCGTGCCGATCCGGCCTGGGACATCATCATCCTGCGCTACTTCAATCCGGTCGGCGCGCATCCCAGTGGGCGCATCGGTGAGGACCCCAACGGTATCCCCAACAACCTGATGCCCTATATCGCCCAGGTGGCGGTAGGGCGCCTGCCCAAGCTGCGGGTGTTCGGTGGCGACTACCCGACCCCGGATGGCACCGGGGTCCGCGACTACATTCACGTGGTGGACCTGGCGCGCGGTCACCTGGCGGCGCTGGACAAGCTGCGTGAAGCACCGGGCTTGCTGATCTGCAACCTGGGCACCGGGCAGGGCTATTCGGTACTGGATATGGTGCATGCCTTCGCCGTGGCCTCGGGGCGAGAGATCCCCTACGAGATCGTCGAGCGGCGGGCCGGCGACATTGCCGCCTGCTGGGCCGATCCTGCGCTGGCGCGCGAACAGCTGGGCTGGCGGGCCGAACACGGGTTGGAGGCGATGTGTGCCGACACCTGGCGCTGGCAGCGCGCCAACCCCGCGGGCTATGCGGTGCCGGCGACACCCTGACAGGGTAGAGGTGCGGCAGGTGAGAGGTTCTCAGGTCTCATCCCGGCGGTTGTAGACGTCCTCGAAGCGCACGATGTCGTCCTCACCCAGGTAGCTGCCCGACTGCACCTCGATGATCTCCAGGGTCACCTTGCCGGGATTCTCCAGTCGGTGCCGGGTGCCGATGGGAATGTAGGTGGACTGGTTCTCGGTGAGCAGGAAGGTCTCGTCGCCACGGGTCACGCGCGCGGTGCCGCGCACCACGATCCAGTGTTCGGCGCGGTGGTGGTGCATCTGCAGGGACAGGGAGGCACCGGGCTTGACCGTCAGGCGCTTGACCTGGAAGCGGTGTCCCTGGTCGATGCCCTCGAAGGTGCCCCAGGGGCGGTGCACACAGCGGTGGAACTCGTGTTCGCTGCGGCCTTCGGCCTGCAGACGCTCGGCGATCTGCTTGACTTCCTGGGCGCGCGACTTGTCGGCCACCAGCACCGCATCCGGGGTTTCGACCACGACCAGTTCCTTCACACCCACCGCGGCGAGCATGCGGTGTTGCGAGAACAGCAGGTTGTTCTGCGCGTCCAGGGCCATGACATCGCCATGTACCGCGTTGCCCTGTTCGTCCTGGTGCGAGACCTCCCACAGCGCCTCCCAGGCACCGATGTCCGACCAGCCGGCATCCAGTGGTACCACCACGCAGTCCCCGCCCCGGCGTGACAGCGGCTCCATCACCGCATAGTCGATGGAGTCGGCGGGGCTGGCGGCGAAGGCCTCGGCGTCCACACGGATGAAGTCGAGATCCCGTTGCCCGCCGGCATGGGCCGCCGATACGGCCTGGTGGATCCCGGGGGCGAAGGCCTCGATCAGTTCCAGCCAGCGGGCGGCACGCATCATGAAGATGCCGCTGTTCCACAGGTAGCCGCCGTCGTGCAGGTAGCGCTCGGCCGTCTCCTGGTCGGGCTTTTCGACAAAGGTATCGAGCCGGTGCACACCGTCGTCGAGCGCCTCGCCCTGACGGATATAGCCGTAACCCGTGTGCGCTGTCTGCGGCACGATGCCGAAGGTGACCACCTTGTCGGCGGCGGCCTGGCGCACGCCGGTTGCCAGTGCCCGGGTAAAGGCCTGCTCGTCCTGGATCACATGATCGGCCGGCATCACCAGCAGGATGGGATCGCCGAACTCGCGCGTGGCGTGCAGGGCCGCGAGGGTCAATGCCGGGGCCGTGTTGCGGCCCACCGGTTCGAGCAGGATGCCGCTGGCCGGGCGGCCGCAGGCGAGCAACTGGTCGGCGACCAGGAAACGGTGCATCTCGTTGCACACCACCAGTGGCGCGGCCACCTCGGGACCGGACAACCCATCGCAGCGCAGCGCGGTGGTCTGCAACAGGGTGAGGTCGTCCACCAGGTTGTGGAACTGCTTGGGAAAGGCGCGGCGGGACAGCGGCCACAGGCGGGTCCCCGCGCCTCCGGAGAGGATCACGGGCAGCAGTACGGATGACATCGGCTCGGCACTCCTTGTCAGCTTGTCAGCAAGGTCTCGGACCGCGCAACGCTACGGCCCGGGAGGGCGATTGTCAAAAAATGTCGCCGAAGCTTCCCGGCAATCGACATGGATGAAGTCGTGCCGTCAGGCAGGTCATTTTGCCGCAGCGTGCTATCTTCAGGTAACCATCGATGCATAACGGTGGGCGCAGTGATTCCCGGCAACCGAGCAAGCGGCAAGCGGGAATCCGCACAAGGGCACTTCTTTACCTTCCCCCGCACGTGGGCCTGGCCGGCTGGGGGAGTCCAGGTGAGTCTTCATCCCTTCCGACCTCCCTCGCGCAAGGCGGGGGGAGAGATCCGGTCGGAGGCCTCAGGGCAAGCGTGAGAATGGAGGAAGAGACATGTTGACAGCCGAGTTGATGCGTCAGCCGGGCGTGATCGCGGCGGGAGAGTATTCCTATCGCGGTGACCGTTTCAGCTACAAGGGCGAGATCAATGACGAGATGGCACGTATGGCCTCCGTCATGTGTCGCGCCACGACCATGAGCGAGCACATGCAGGTGGGGATGCTCGAGCCGTTCTGCCCCGATTGCGGCAGCTCGCCGGCAAACGGCTGGATCGTGCGCGGGCCGAGGTTCACGGTGTGCAACGTGGCCAATGTGTTCGCCTTTCTCGACAACCGGTCGGCAGCGCTCAACGACGTCATGGCACTGATGCACAGGCGATTGGCCGACGAGGCCACTGACCTGGTGTGACAGGCAGCAACGACAGACAACAAGGAACCCGATGGAGGAAGAGATGGCAAATCTGGATCAACTGATGGCGATCGATGGCGCGCTGGCCGCGTTCGAGATGAACGAACGGGGCGAGCTGCAGCAGCATCGCGTCGTCGAGGGCAGCGCATTCGACGCGCGCACCCTGGACCTGCTGGGGCATATGTGCGTGGCGAACATGGCGATAGCCACCATGCAGGCACGGGGCTGGGAGGCTTCCTTTGGCGAGCGGGGCTTCTATCCCGTCCAGGGTTTCACCCTGGTGGGCCTGAAGTGGTCGGCGGTGACCGACGGGAGCCATACCGTGGTGATGAGCAACGAATCGGCGGACTACGCAAAGGCCTACGAGGTGCTGGGCGTCGGGGGAGGTGCGGCGTGATCCGGCGCCTGCTCGCGCTGGAGGGCGTGGTCGCCGCCTGTCATTTTCGGGACGACGGCAGCTTCGTCGAGGGTGACGGGCAGATGCCGGAGCCACAGTTGCAGGCGCTGGCGCACTTTGCGCACGACTACAAGCGTATCGTCCAGGGCAACGTCGACCAGCTGGCAATGTTCACCGGTATTGACGGCTGGACCCCGCCGGGTGGCTGGGTCGTGCATGGCGCGGGGATGACCGTGTGCAGCGTGGGTAACCTGGTGTGCGTGCTCGAGAACGCCGCAGGCAATCCCGGCGAGGTGATGCGGGAGCTGGCCGAGGCGGCACGTTACTGAACGGCGCGGAGTGTCCGCAAGGCGATCAGCGCCCGGATACATGGCTGCTCCCCGGCCCCGGGCGTTGTATCATTGCGCGACCCGTTTGTCCGCAAACCGAGGAAACCTGTCATCGTTACGCCTGCCGTCATCCCGCGGGACCAGCATTGCATCTCCAGGGCCAATATCTCCAAGGCCGCCCTGAAGGTGCTGTACCGCCTGAAGGATGCGGGTTACGACGCCTACCTGGTGGGCGGTGGGGTGCGCGACCTGCTGCTGGGGCGCGAGCCCAAGGACTTCGACGTGGCCACCAATGCCACGCCGGAGCAGGTCAAGGCGACCTTTCGCAACTGCCGCCTGATCGGTCGGCGCTTCCGCCTGGCGCATGTGCACTTCGGGCGCGAGATCATCGAGGTGGCCACCTTCCGCGCCAACCGTCCCGCCGACGCGGCCCTGGCGCAGACCGACAATGGCATGATCCTGCGCGACAACGTCTACGGCACCATCGAGGAAGACGCCCTGCGCCGCGATTTCACGGTCAACGCGCTGTACTACAACATCCGCGACTTCTCGGTGGTCGATTACGCCGGCGGCATGCAGGACCTGCAGGAGGGCGTGTTGCGCCTGATGGGTGACCCCGAGACCCGTTACCGTGAAGACCCGGTGCGCATGTTGCGCGCCGCGCGCTTTGCCGCCAAGCTGGGTTTTCGCCTGCATCCCGATACCGAGGCACCGATCGCCGAGCTGGCCGGACTGCTCGCCGACGTGCCGCCGGCGCGTCTGTTCGAGGAGGTCCTCAAGCTGTTCATGGCGGGCTATGGCGTGGCCTCGTTCGAGAAGCTGCGCCAGTATGGCCTGTTCGCCCAGCTGTTCCCCGATACCGAGGAGGCGCTGGCGAGCGAAGAGGAAGGCTTTCCGCACACCATGGTATTGCAGGGCCTGAACGATACCGACGAACGGGTGCGCCAGGGCAAGCCGGTCACCCCGGCCTTCCTGTTCGCGGTGCTGCTCTGGGAGCCGGTGCGTCTGCGCGCGCAGGCGCTGGAGGCCGAGGGACTGGCGCCCTATACCGCTTTGCAGCTGGCGGCGGGCGACCTCGTCGAACGGCAATCGACGCGGGTGGCCATTCCGCGGCGCTTCAGCACACCGATGCGCGAGATCTGGACCATGCAATCGCGCTTCCATTACACCAAGGGCAAGCGTCCCCAGCGCCTGGCGGCCCATCCGCGGTTCCGTGCGGCCTACGACTTTCTGCTGTTGCGTGCACGCGCCGGCGAGGTCGACCCGGCGCTGGCCGAATGGTGGACCCGCTTCCAGGAAGAGGGTGGGGCGCCGCCTGCGGCAGTGGCCGACGGGGAGGCGCCCGCGCCGCGTTCACGTCGTCGCCGGGGCGGTCGGCGTCGCCGACGCAAGGCGGCCCCCGCGGAGTGAGCGCCATGATACGGGTCCATGTCGGGCTCG
This sequence comes from uncultured Sedimenticola sp., assembly GCA_964394235.1. Lineage (GTDB taxonomy): Bacteria > Pseudomonadota > Gammaproteobacteria > Chromatiales > Chromatiaceae > MONJU. Next base: position 11,706 of record CAYMWJ010000028.1, read on the forward strand.
GCAGCAATCTGGATGATCCGCGCCGGCAGCTCGAGAGCGCCTTCGAGGCCCTGGCGGCTCTGCCCGAGAGCCACCTGGTGGCCCGCTCCTCGCTGTATCGCTCCGCGCCCATGGGTCCCGCCGACCAGCCCGACTACCTGAACGCGGTGGCTACACTGGACACACCACTGGCACCGCTGGCCCTGCTGGATGCCCTGCAGGATATCGAGCAGGCGCAACGGCGGGTGCGCGGTCGCCGCTGGGGACCACGCACCCTGGATCTCGATCTGCTGCTGTATGGCGAACGTCAGATCGACCTGCCGCGTCTGCAGGTGCCGCATCCGGGCATGCACCAGCGCTGTTTCGTGCTGCTGCCGCTGCTGGAGGTGGCCGGCGACCTCCAGATACCGGGACGCGGCCGGATATCGGCGCTGTTGCCCGACTGCGGGCCACCAGCGGCCTTTCGCCTGGATGATTGATCCACGGCGCGCGGCTGGTCACAATGCCGCCCACGAACAAGGGGTACCCCGGATGAACAAGATCACCATAACCACTCTCGAGCGCATGAAGGGCGTGGGCGAGAAGATCGTCGCGATCACCGCCTACGACGCCAGCTTCGCCCGCCTGTGCGAGAATGCCGGCGTGGACCTGCTGCTGGTCGGCGACTCGCTGGGCATGGTGGTCCAGGGTCACGACAGCACGCTGCCGGTGACCCTGGACCACATGGTCTACCACACGGCCTGCGTGGTGCGCGCCACCGAGCGTGCGCTGGTCGTGGCCGACATGCCGTTCATGGCCTATGCCACCACCGACCAGGCAGTGGCAACGGCTGCGCGCCTGATGAAGGAAGGTGGCGCACAGATGGTGAAGCTGGAAGGTGGCGTGCCCCAGCTCGAGACGGTGCGTTATCTCACCGAGCGGGGTATCCCGGTCTGCGGCCATCTTGGATTGACCCCGCAGTCGGTGCACCAGCTCGGCGGCTACCGGGTGCAGGGGCGCGAGTCGGATGCCGCCAGCGCCATGCTGGAGGAGGCCGTGGCCCTGCAACAGGCCGGCGCGCAGTTGCTGGTACTCGAATGCGTGCCGCAACGGCTGGCAAGCGAGATCAGCAACAATCTGGATATCCCGGTCATCGGCATTGGCGCCGGTGCCGGCACCGACGGGCAGGTGCTGGTGCTCTACGACGTGATCGGCATCAGCGTGAACCGCATCCCGAAGTTCGCGCACGACTTCATGCAAGGGGCTGACAGCATCGAGGGTGCGCTCCGGGCCTATGTGGAGGCTGTGCGCGAGGGCACCTTTCCGGGCCAGGAGCATAGCTTCGAATGAAGACGGTCGAGCAGGTCGAGGCGCTGCGCGAGGCGGTGGCCGGGCTGCGTGCCCGTGGCCGGGTGGCCTTCGTGCCGACCATGGGCAATCTGCACGCCGGTCACCTGACACTGGTGCGCGAGGCGCGCCGACATGCCGACAGCGTGGTGGTGAGCATCTTCGTCAATCCCCTGCAGTTCGGGCCGAACGAGGACCTCGACCAGTACCCGCGTACCCTAGAGGCCGACCGCCGCGCGCTCGAGGCAGAAGGCGTGGACCTGCTGTTTGCGCCACCGGTGGAGGTCATGTACCCGGTGTCGCTGGCACAGCAGACACGGGTCGAGGTGCCGGAGATCAGCGCCCTGCATTGCGGCGCCTCGCGCCCCGGGCATTTTGCCGGCGTGGCCACCGTGGTGTGCAAGCTGTTCAACATGGTGCAGCCGGACCTGGCGGTATTCGGCAAGAAGGACTATCAGCAGCTGCTGGTGATCCGGCGCATGGTGCGCGACCTGGCCATGCCGGTGGAGATCCTGGGGGTCGATACGGTACGTGAACCCGACGGCCTGGCCATGAGTTCGCGCAATCAGTACCTCGATGTGGCCGAGCGCTGCATCGCTCCACGGCTGTATGCCACGCTGCGTGCAGCGGCTGCTCGTGTAGCCGAGGGGGAGCGCGACTGGGACGGGCTGGCCGAGTGGGTCCGGGCCGAGCTGGACAGTGCGGGGTTTCGCACCGACTATGCGGTGGTGGTGGATGCCGACACCCTGCTGCCGCCAACGGAGCGGAGTGACAGGCTGGTGATACTCGTCGCCGCCTGGTTGGGCAAGGCGCGCCTGATCGACAATCTGGAGATGGATATCAAGTGACGGGGACGACGTACCGGATTCCGATCCTGCTGACCTTCTTCCTGGCCTTCCTGAGCCTCACGGTACTTGCTGCGGCCCCGTCCGCAGAGACGCCGCCGGCGAGCGCGCCCAAGGCACCGCCGGCACACCTGGCCTCGCCGCGCGAGACCCTGCGCACCTTCCTGAGCGCCATGAACGACATCAAGCGCGGGGATGCCAAGCGTATCGAGGACGCCCTGGAGACGCTGGACCTGTCGCAGATCAGCGCCCCGGTGCGCCGCGAGATCGGTGAGAAGCGTGCCTGGATGCTGCTCGAGATCATGGATCGCACGCGCAAGGTGAACCTCAAGCGGGTGCCCAGGCGCCCGGACGGCAGCGAATGGATCTTTGCCCGCTATGACGACGGCATCATCCGTCTGCGCCGCCAGGAGGACGGGCGCTGGCTGTTTGATGCCTCGACGGTCGAGCAGTTGCCGCAGCTCTACGATCGGATCGCCAGCCGGGCGCCGGTCAAGGGGCTGGATGACAACGCCGACTACCTGCCCTGGGAGATCCGCCTGCAACGCATGATGCCCGAGGTGTTGCGGCACAAGACCTTCCTGCTGGAGAACTGGCGCTGGGCGGCGCTGCTGTTGACGATCGTGCTCGGTGTGCTGGCCGACTGGGTCGTGAGCCGCACCTTGCGGCACTTCATGCGTCGCTGGATGCGGCGCAACCCCGGTGATTATGCAGCGGTGGAAGACGGCGAGAACCGCCTGCGCCCGCTGGGCATGGTGGTCATGGCCGGTATCTGGTGGGCCGGCATCAATGCCATCGGCCTGCCGGAACTGGCGCTGCTGATCCTGCTGGTGGCGGTCAAGACCCTGGCCAGCCTGGCCGCGGTCTGGGCGACCTACCGACTGGTGGACATCTTCGCGGTGTGGTTGCGTGCCCGTGCCGCGGCCACCGACAACAAGATCGACGACGTACTGGTGCCGCTGATCACCCGTTCGCTGAAGATCTTCGTCACCGTGGTCGGCCTGGTGTTCATTGCCGACAACCTCAACATCGACATCACCGGCTTGCTGGCCGGCCTCGGACTGGGCGGCCTGGCCTTCGCCCTGGCCGCCAAGGACATGGTGCAGAACCTGTTCGGCTCGGTGACCGTGCTGCTCGATCGCACCTTCACCGTGGGCGACTGGATCGTGCTCGACGACGTGGAAGGTACGGTGGAGCACATGGGCTTCCGCAGCACGCGCATCCGCACCTTCTACAACTCCCTGGTGACCATCCCCAACTCGCGCTTCATCACCGCCAAGGTGGACAATATGGGCGCGCGCCGCTACCGGCGCTACAAGGCGCATTTCGGGCTCACCTACGACACCCCGCCGGAGCGTGTCGAGGCCTTCTGCGAGGCCCTGCGCGAACTGGTGCGCGCGCATCCCTACATGCGCAAGGACTACTTCCACATCTACCTCAATGACCTCGGCGACAGCGCCCTCTCGGTGCTGATCTATGTCTTCTGGAAGACGCCCGACTGGGCCACCGAGCTGCGTGAACGGCACCGCTTCCTGCTCGACTGTCTGCGCGTGGCGCGCGAGCTGGGCGTGGAGTTCGCCTTCCCCACGCAGACGCTGTACCTGCGCAACGAGGATTACGAACCGCCACAACCCGGCCAGCCGCCACTGTCCGAGGCGGCTCACCGCGGGCGCGAGGCCGCGCGCCGCGTGGTGCAACAGACCCGGCAGGCCCTGGGGACGGAATGATGCGGCGCCCCGGCCTGCTGCTCCTGCTCATGGTGCTGTGGCTGGGCGAGACGAACGCCACCGACACGCGCCTGGATGACGGTCGTCTGGCGCTGGCATTGGGTGACTATGCCCGTGCCAGGGCGCTGCTCGAGCCACTGCACGCACAGGGTGAACCGCGCGCCACCTTCTATCTGAGCCTGATCTACCAGAAGGGGCTGGGCGTGGAGGCGGACCCCGAACGGGCCCATCGCCTGTTGCAGCAGGCCGCCGATGCCGGCGATCCGCTGGCCCAGTACAACCTGGGCAACGAATACCTGCGCGAGGGTAGCGAGGCCGGTGCCGCCCGCGCCGCTGCCTTGTGGCGCCAGGCAGCGGAACAGGGGCTGGTGCTGGCGCAGCACAATCTGGGCAGCCTGTATGCCCTGGGCAAGGGCGTAGAGCGCGATCTCGAGCAGGCGCGCTACTGGTACCGGATGGCTCAACGCAATGGCTCTGCCCGGTCTGCCGAGCTGCTCGCCGCACTCGACAGGCAGCAGGACGAGACCAGGGAAGAGCAGAAAGCCGGGGTGATCCTGGTGAACGCTGCCTGGCTGGCGGCGCGTCGGGGCAAGGAGTTCACCCTGCAACTGCTGGCCACACGTGAGCGTGCGGTATTGGAAAAACTGGTGGATTCCCGGTCCTGGCGGCGCCCCCTGCTGTATTACCGGATTCGCGCTGGCGACGGACAGGTCTTGTGGGGCCTGGGATATGGCATCTTTGCCGATGTGAAGCAGGCAAGGCAGGCCCGTGGGGAACTGCCTGCGTCACTCCAGCGTATGGAACCCTGGCCGCGCAGCCTGGCCAGCATCCGCGAGTACCTGGCGGAGTAGCGCATCTCAGCCGCCCGACCAACTGGGTATCGCTACTGGGTGCTGAAAGTGTAGGGCAGGTCGAGGAAGGTCAGCCGCGGCCCGTCCACGGCGCCCAGGTGTATGTCGCCGGCCTCGACGGCGGCGATCTCGATCACCGCCAGGGCCTCGTAGCCGCCGTCCGGTGAGGGGGCGGACGAGACGATGCGTCCGGTGCCCTGGCCCGAGGCGCTGTGCGGCGAGTACAGGGCCTCGCCGGGCGCGGGCCGATCGCTGCTGTCGATGCGCACCCGGTACATGCGGCGCTTGAGTTTGCCCAGGTAGTGCATGCGCGCCACGATCTCCTGGCCGGTATAGCAGCCCTTGGTGAAGCTCACGCCGTCGATGATGTGCAGGTTGGTCATCTGCGGGACGAAGGCTTCGACCGTGGCCTCGTAGACCGTGGGGATGCCGGCGCGGATGTCGAGCAATGCCCAGGCGACTGCCGAGGTGGGGCGGGCTGTGCCGGCCGCTTCTTCCCACAAGGCCTGCATGGCCTCGGGGTCGCCCAGTACCTGGAAGCGTGGCCGGTCACCGGGGACGCGGATCACGGTGTAGCCATCGAGACTGTGCACGCCGTTGTCCTCACCCGGTGGATCGATGGGCAGCAGGTCGGGGGCGCAGTCGCCCGACAGTTCGATGCGCACCAGGCTGTCGCTGACATCCTCGATCTGCACCTTCGAGCGCAACACGAACATGCGCAGCCGTTGCAGGGTGGCAGCCAGGCGCTCGGCGGGGAGCATCAGCAGCAGCGCGTCGTCGCGCTCGAGGATGCGGAAGCTGGCCAGCATGCGCCCCTTGGGGCTGCAATAGGCACTGAGCTGGCTGTGGGTGGCATCGACCTTGTTGATGTCGTTGGTGAGCTGGCCTTGCAGGAAGTCGCGCGCGTCTTCTCCGCTCACCCGGAGCAGGCCGATGTGCGAGAGATCGGTCAGGGCACAGTCGGGGAGGGGGCCGTCGTCGAGCCGTTGTTGGTTCAGGAATTCCTGCCAGTCCAGCATGGATGTTCTCCGCAAATCCTCGGGGGGGACAGGTATCATAGCCAACTTCCGAATCGATTTTTCGCAGTCTCCCGAGGGAATTCCACGTGTCCGCATCCATCCGCGCCGGCAGTCTGGTGCTCTACAAGATCCACCCGGCCCGGGTCAGCGCGGTGGGCGAGAAGATCGAGATCGAACTGGCCGGCGGCAAGTCGCGCAAGGTACGACCCAAGGACGTCAGCCTGCTGCACCCGGGGCCGCTGAATTCGCTCGCTGCCCTGGAGGCCCCCGAGGCCAATGTCGAGGAGGCCTGGGAGCTGTTGCAGGGCGAGCAGCCGAGCTTCGAGGAGCTGGCCGAGCTGGTATTTGGCGAGTTCACCCCGGCCAGCGCCTGGGCCACCTGGCAGTTGTTGCAGGACGGCCTGTATTTTGCCGGCGACCCCGCAGCCGTGCAGGTCAACGCCCCCGAGGCGGTCGCCGCGCTGCGTGCCGAACGCGAACGCAAGCAGCGCGAGGCCGAGGCATGGGAGGGCTTTCTCGTCCGTGTGGAGCAGGCGAGGCTCGAGGAGGAGGACCGCAAGCGTCTGGCCGAGGTGGAACGCGTTGCCCTGGGGGATGCCACCAAGAGCCGCATCCTGAGCCATTTCAAGGTAGAGGCCACGCCCGAGGCGGCACACCGTTTCCTGTTGCGCTGCGGCTGCTGGGCGGCCGAGTACAACCCCTGGCCGCGGCGTGCCGGGGCCGTGCTCGAATCGCCGGAGATCGGTGTGCCGGCCCTGCCCGAGGAAGACCGGCTCGACCTGACCCACCTCGAGGCCTGGGCGATCGACGATATCGGCAACCAGGACCCGGACGATGCCATCAGCCTGGACGGCGACTACCTGTGGGTGCACGTGGCCGACGTGGCTGCCCTGGTGCGCCCCGATGGGCATCTCGACCAGGCGGCGCGCGAGCGCGCGAGCAATCTCTACCTGCCCGAGCGTACCGTCACCATGTTGCCGCCGGCGCTCACCGAGCAGCTGGGCCTGGGCCTGCAGCCGGTCTCCCCGGCACTGTCGATCGGCTTGCGCCTGGTCGATGGCGAGCCGCGTGACATCCGCATCGAGCGCACCTGGGTGAAGGTCTCGCGCACCAGCTACGAGGCGGCCAACGAGCGCCTGCACGAGCCGCTGTTCGCGCGCCTGGTGGAACTCACCACGGCCTATCGCGCGCGACGGCTGGCGCGCAATGCCGCGCGCATCGACCTGCCCGAGGCCGCGGTCCGCGTGATCGACGGCGACGTGGTGATCCGCCCGCTGCCCAAGATGCCGGCGCGCGACCTGGTGACCGACGCCATGTTGATGGCCGGCGAGGCGGTGGCCCGCTTTGCCGAGGCCAATGCGCTGCCCATCCCCTATGCCATGCAGCCCGAGCCCGAGGAGATCCGCCAGCCGCAGACCCTGGCCGAGATGTACGCCTACCGGCGGCTGTTCAAGCCGAGCAACACGGTACTGCACCCGGAGCCGCACTTCGGTCTGGGGCTGGAACGTTATGCCCGCGCCACCAGCCCGCTGCGCCGCTATGCCGACCTGCTGGTGCACCAGCAGTTGCGCGCCTTCGTCGCCGGGGGGGAGCCCATGTCCCGCGAGACCCTGACCGAGCGCATCGCCGGTATCGACGTGGCGGGCGGGCGCATCCGCCGCGCCGAGCGTCAGTCCAACCTGCACTGGAAGCTGATCTACCTGCAACGTCACCCCGGCTGGGAGGGGGAGGCGGTGGTCGCCGCACTCGAGGAGCGCAAGGCAGTACTCATCATCCCCGAGCTGGCGATGGAGATCCGCATGCGCCCGCATGAGCGTTTCGCGCCCGATCAGACGGTGCGCCTGCGCCTGCGCGACCTCGACCTCACCACCCAGGATGTCTGGTTCCGGGTGGTCTGAATCCGTTGCCAATATTCGCGGCGCTCCCACCGTAGGAGGCCCGTCCTCGGGCCGAACCCATAAACGGGGGAAGGCACACTGTGCCGTGCCCGTTGGAGGTCGTTCCTGTCAACACCGGCTTGACCGCCAGGCCCGAAAACTGGCTTACTGAGACCGGATCGTGTTTCAGGAGGCACCATGCCCGGATCACTTCGTACTTGGCTGTTGCCGGCACTGTTCGTCCCGGCCCTGGCGCTGGCTGCGATCGAGACCGGCAGCGACCCGGAGACCGGCCTGCGTTTCTGGCAGTGGTCGCAGGAGGGGATCTCGGTGCGCTTGGTGCAGCGCCTGCCCGACCAGACCCGGGGCTTTTTCCTGGCGCGCGGTTTCCGCGCCGCCGAGGCCGACCGCATCGCCCGGTCCTGTGTGTTCCAGACCATCTTTCGCAACGACGGTGCCCGCCCGGTGGATTTCGACCTGCGTGACTGGCGGGTGCTGCACCAGGGGCAGTCCTCGCGGCTGCGCGTACGCGAGGACTGGGACACGCTCTGGCCGGCGGATAGGGTGTCCAAGGCGGCGCGCATTGCCCTGCGCTGGTCGCTGTTGCCGACCCGCCAGCACTTCGAGCCCGGTGACTACAACTGGGGCATGAGCGCCTACGGGCTGGCGCCGGGCAGTCGTTTCGACCTGCGCCTGGTGATGCACATCGGCGGGCAGCCGGTGGAGGCGTTGTTGCCCGCTATCGAATGCCCCCGCGACGGAGACAAGCCATGAAAACGATTTCCCGCTTGTTCATACTGCTGTTGCTGGCCGGGACTGTGCTGGCGCAAGAGCCTGGGCGCGGCCTGACCCCGCTGGAGGGACGGCTCGCGGCCCCGGATTTCACCTTGCCGGATCTGGATGGCGAGCCCCACCGCTTGGCCGACTATCGCGGCAAGGTCGTCATCGTCAACTTCTGGGCCACCTGGTGTCCGCCTTGCCGTGCCGAGATGCCGTCCATGCAGCGTGCCTGGGAAAGGCTCCGGGAGCAGGGGGTGGTGATGCTGGGTATCGACGTGGGTGAGGACGAGGAGACGGTATTCCAGTTCCTGGCCGATTACCCGGTGGAGTTCCCCCTGCTGCTGGACCGGGACTCCCGGGTGATCGAGGCCTGGGGGGTGCGTGGCCTGCCCACCACCTTCGTGGTCGATCCCGAGGGGCGGCTGGTCTATCGCGCGGTGGGCGGACGCCAATGGGACAGCCCGCGCCTGCTGAAGGCAGTGCTCGCCCTGCGCCAGTAGGAGGCCCGTCCCCGGGCCGAATGTTCGCGACGAGGACGCCGCTCCCACACCCGATGTTTTTTCAAGGTGCTATCTTTCGAATATCAGTGTATCGTCAGATGCCGATTCGTCTGTCCGGAGCCGGCCCATGAACCCGATACTGCGTGACAACTTCGGCCGTACCATCGACTACCTGCGCCTGTCGGTCACCGACCGCTGCGATCTGCGCTGCCAGTACTGCATGCCCAAGGGGTTCAAGGACTTCGCCGAGCCCGGTAGCTGGCTGAGCTTCGAGGAACTGACACGCCTGGTGACGGTATTCGCCCGCCTGGGGCTGCGCCACCTGCGGCTGACCGGCGGTGAGCCACTGGTGCGCCGGGACCTGCCGGTGCTGGTGCGCATGCTCGCCGAGATCCCCGGCCTGGAGGATATCTCGCTCTCCAGCAACTGCATGCGCATGGAGAAGCTGGCGCGGCCGCTGGTCGAGGCCGGGGTGAAGCGGCTCAATGTGAGCCTGGACTCGCTGCGCCCGGAGCGTTTCCGCGAGATCACCGGCGGGGGGCGGCTGGACAAGGTGCTGCGCGGCATCGAGGCGGCGCGCGAGGCCGGGATGTGGCCGATCAAGATCAACACCGTGGCCATGGAGGGCTTCAACGATGACGAGTTCGACGACCTGATCGCCTATTGCGTCGAGCATGGCTACGCCCTGCGCTTCATCGAGACCATGCCGGTGGGCGATACCGGGCGTCAGGCCCTGGGCAGTTACCTGAACCTGCAACAGCTGCGCCAGGAGCTGGTCGAGCGGCACGGCCTGGTGCCGGCCTCGATGGTCGGTGCCGGACCCGCCCGCTATTACCGGGTGCCCGGCAGCGAGACGCGCATCGGCTTCATCACCCCCATCTCCCAGCACTTCTGTGCCACCTGCAACCGGGTGCGCCTGTCCTGCGAGGGGGATCTGTTCGCCTGTCTGGGCGACGAGCACCGTTATGGCCTGCGCGAGCCCCTGCGTGCCGGGTGCAGCGACGAGGAACTGGCCGAGCACGTGCTGGCCGCGATCAACCTCAAGCCCGAGCGCCACGAGTTCAACGAGCGCCAGGAGAAGGTGGTGCGTTTCATGTCCATGACCGGGGGCTGAGCCGCAGGTTCGCGGATGGTTCGCGACGAGGACGCCGCTATGTAGGAGGACCGTCCCCGGGCCGAACCTTACGTTTGATCCGGCGCATTATCCTGTCGGAGCAAACCCGATATACTGCGCTCCCTGACGTATTGCCTGCAGGAGAACGGCATGTCCGACAGCGAGACCCCGAATACCGGCGAGATTTCCCTCAACGCCCCGGCAGTCGAGTTTGCCACCTGGTGCGAGGCCGAGTTCGCGCGGCGGCGCAATTCGGGCAACGACTTCGACGAGGCACACTATCGCAAGGCCATGCAGTTGGTCATCGAGCGTCTGCAAGGATTGGAAGACGAGGGTCGGGCATGATCATCACGCGTATCAAGGGCAGCAACATCCTCAAGTACCGCCGCCTCGAGCTGGCCCTGCCGGAGAGCGGCCTGATCGCCATCAGCGGGCAGAACGAGTCGGGCAAGAGCAGTATCGGCGAGGCGGTCTGCTTCGCCCTGTTCGGGCGGACCTTCTCCATCGGCCCCGATGATCTGGACAAGGTGGTGCGCTGGGGCGAGAACCACTGCGCGGTCACCCTCGACTTCACCGTCGATGGGGTGGCCTGGGAACTCTCGCGCATGCTCGATCGCGATGGCAACCACGGTGCCAGCCTGACGCGGGTGGGGGACGAGGAGCCGGTCGCGCGGGGGGTGAAGGTGGTCAACGAGCGGCTGGTGGAGCTGATCGGCTTCGAGTACGAGCAGTTCGTCGAGTCCTTCTATCTGGCGCAGCGTGAGATCACCACGCCGCACCCGCACAGCCAGGCGGTCAAGATCATGGCCGGCATCGCCCCGCTGGAGCGGGTGCGCGAGGAATTCGCGGGCGAGATCCGCGAGCGTCACGAACTGCTCGGCGAAATGCAAGCCGAAATCGACACGGTGCGCAGCGACCTGGACGCGCTGGATGTCGAGCCGGGACGGCTGGAACGCCTCGAGCGCGAGCACGCCACCTTGCGCGACCAGGTCGACCAGATCAGGGGTCTGGGAGAAGAGATCGGTCAGCGCATGGACACCTATGCGGAACACATGCGTGCCATCTACCAGGCGCAATCGGCACGTTCGCGTGCGTCCTTTCTGCGTTTCGTCTTCTTCCTGCTGACGCTGGTCGCCCTGGCCCTGTGGTGGCTGCTGGGCGAGGGCGCGGACATGCCGCTGGCCGGCCAGGTGCGCGGTCTGCTCGACCAGTATGCACCGCAATATGTCCAGGTGCCGCTGCAGTGGTGGCTATGGGGTGCCGCGGGGCTGGGCGGCTTGTTCCTGCTGAGCTGGCTGCGTGTCGCCGCCCAAGGCGGCCGGGTGCGTCGCTTGCGTGCCGAGGCCGGACAATTGGCCGAGAGCCTGCAACGCGCGCGCAACCTGGAGATCGAGCAGCCGTTGCCCGAGGCGGAGGAGGAAGTGCCGGCAGCGCCAGCCGGAGAGGTCGCCGAGGAGGCATCGGAAGACGAGGCCGGGGAGGAGGCGTCGGTCGAAGTGGCGCCCGAGCGGCCCGATGCCATGGCCTTCGAATCACTGGTCGAGCGCATCGCCAGCGGCGAGGCTGCGGTGCGCCAGGTGCGTGCCTATGTCGAGCCCGAACTGGCCTGGCTGGAGTGGGTGCGTGAGCAACTGGATGCGCAGGTCGCGACGCTCGATGCCGCGATCGAGGAGGAGCAGGCCCGCCTGCGCGAGGCCGCCAACCTGGAACAGGTGCTCGAGGGGCTGCGTGAGCAGCGCGAGGAGGGCGAGGCGCGCATCCGCCTGCGCGAGACCGCCATCGAGCTGCTGGGAGGTGCGGTTGGTGCCCTGTCCAACCAGTTCAACCGCGACATCAAGGAGCTGGTGGCACGCCTGCTGCCGCGTTTCACCGACGGGCGCTACGAGCACCTGCAGATCGATCGAGATCTCAGCGTGCGGGTCTTCTCCGCCGAGAAGCGCGATTTCATGGACCTCGAGGAAGTCTCCAGCGGCACCCAGCGTCAGATCATGCTGGCACTGCGCCTGGCCCTGTCGCAAAAGCTGCTGGCGCGCACGGTGCACGGTCGCCAGTTCGCCTTCCTCGACGAGCCCTTCGCCTTCTTCGACGAAGAACGCACCCGCTGTGCACTGGGGGCCCTGGCCGATCTGGGCGAGGACATCAGCCAGGTGTGGATCGTGGCGCAGAGCTTCCCCGAAGACGCCGGGGTGGGCTTCGACGTGCACATCGAATGCTACCGTGAACAGGATGAGCTGGTGCGGGGTGTGGAGTAGGTGTGTCGGGCTAAAGCCCATATGGAAGGGTAATTTGGTGGGTCGGGTTTCAGTTCGAACTCATCTTCCATAGCGGGATGTATTCTGATCTGCAGCCCCTCGGTCAGGCGTCGATGCTCGGGGCAAGGCGACCGGCAGAGGCCCTTTGCCGCCTCCGGCAAGGCGGCACCGAGATTTCCCCACGGGATGGGGCGGGGATTCAGGTGACATTCCCGGCGAAGCTGCATACCATTCGCTGTCTGTCGTAACCACTGCTCCAGCCTGTATGAAGACTAGCGCCGAAATCCGTTCCGCCTTTCTCGACGACTTCGCGGAGAAGGGCCACCAGATCGTCGACTCCAGCCCTCTGGTGCCCGACAGGTAATGAATCAGAACCATCAGGGCGCGGACGATTTGGCCGGGGTGCGGCGGTTGGTGCTGGGGTATCTGCGCCCATGGCGGGTGCGGGTGTGGTTGTTTGGCTCACGCGCCAGGGGTGATGCGTCGCCTCGCTCGGACATCGACATTGCCCTGTTGCCAGAGGACGAGGCATTGCCCGTGGACTGGCTGGCCACGTTGCGCGAGCGCCTGGAAGAAAGTCATGTGCCCTGGCATGTGGATGTGGTGGATCTGCGCGTGGCTGATCCGGCACTCAGGCGAGCGGTCGAGCGGGAGGGGATCTTGTGGAGCGATTGAACGAGCGCTTGGTGCAGGCGGACCGGGCACTGCGGACACTGGAGGTATTGCTCGGGGAGCAGCCCAAGGCAGACAAGGTGGTGCGCGATGCCGCGATTCAGCGCTTCGAGTACAGCTTCGAGGCGGTGTGGAAAGCGGCACAGCGTTATCTGCGTATCGTCGAGGGCATGGAGGAAGGCTCGCCCAAGGCGGTGATTCGCGCCTGTGTGCGCACAAGCATTCTGAGCGAAGAGGACGGGCGGCGCGCTTTGGCGATGGTGGATGATCGGAACCTTACCTCGCACACCTATAACGAGTCGTTGGCGGAGAAGATTTACCAGGCGCTGCCCGGGTACGCGCGTCTCCTGCGGCGGTGGTTGAACGCATTCACGGTGAGGATGTCGTCGGGGCGGTGATTCAGGTGACATTCCCGGCAAAGCTGCATACCATTCGCTGTCTGTCGTAACCACTGCTCCAGCCTGTATGAAGACTAGCGCCGAAATCCGTTCCGCCTTTCTCGACTACTTCGCGGAGAAGGGCCACCAGATCGTCGACTCCAGCCCCCTGGTACCGGCCAACGATCCGACCCTGCTGTTCACCAACGCCGGCATGGTGCAGTTCAAGGATGTGTTCCTGGGCAAGGACAAGCGTTCCTACACGCGTGCGGCCAGTGCCCAGCGCTGCGTGCGCGCCGGTGGCAAGCACAACGACCTGGAGAACGTCGGCTACACCGCGCGGCATCACACCTTCTTCGAGATGCTGGGCAACTTCAGCTTCGGCGACTATTTCAAGCGCGAGGCCATCGGTTTTGCCTGGGAATTCCTGACCAAGCGGCTGGGTCTGCCGCCCGAGCGGCTGTGGGTGACCGTCTACGAGGAAGACGACGAGGCGGCTGGGATCTGGCTGGACGAGATCGGTGTCGATCCGGCGCGTTTCACCCGCATCGGTGACAAGCCGGGCGGCAAGCGCTTCGAGAGCGACAACTTCTGGAGCATGGGCGACACCGGTCCTTGCGGTCCCTGTTCGGAGATCTTCTACGACCACGGCCCCGAGGTCTGGGGCGGCCCCCCGGGATCGCCCGAGGAGGACGGCGACCGTTACATCGAGATCTGGAACCTGGTGTTCATGCAGTACAACCGTGACGCCGAGGGCAACATGACGCCGTTGCCCAAGCCCTCGGTGGACACCGGCATGGGGCTGGAGCGGCTGGCCGCGGTGTTGCAGGGGGTGCATTCGAACTACGAGATCGACCTGTTCCAGGGACTGATCCGCGCCGCTGCCCGGGCCACCGGCACCGACGACCTGGAATCCAAGTCGCTGCGCGTGCTCGCCGATCACATCCGCTCCTGTGCCTTCCTGGTGGTCGACGGCGTGCTGCCGGGCAACGAGGGCCGGGGCTATGTGCTGCGCCGCATCATCCGCCGCGCCATCCGTCACGGCTACCAGCTCGGCCAGCACGAGCCCTTCTTCCACACCCTGGTCGATGCCCTGGACGAACAGATGGGCGACGCCTATCCCGAGCTGCGGCGCTCGAAGGAACACGTCAAGCGGGTGTTGAAGATCGAGGAAGAACGCTTCGCCGAGACCATAGAACACGGCATGCGTATCCTCGATGAGGCCATCGAGGGCCTGGATGGCAAGGTGATCCCCGGTGAACTGCTGTTCAAGTTGTACGACACCTACGGTTTCCCGCTGGACCTGACCGCGGACATCGCGCGCGAGCGCGGGCTGGAAGTGGACGAGGCCGGCTTCGAGCGCGAAATGGCCGCGCAGCGCGAGCGGGCGCGTGCTGCCAGTCAGTTCGGTAGCGAGCAGCAGGCCACGGTGGCGCTGGAGGGGGTGACCGACTTCACCGGCTATGAGCGCCTGGAAGACCAGTCCACCGTGGTGGCCCTGTTCCGCGACGGCGAGGCGGTGGACCGCCTCGGCCCCGGCGAGCAGGGCATGGTGGTGCTCGATCGCACCCCCTTCTATGCCGAGTCGGGTGGCCAGGTGGGCGATGCCGGCGAGCTGGTCGCCAACGGTGTGCGTTTCCAGGTCGAGGACACGCGCAAGCAGGGTGGGGCGGTGTTCGGGCACCTGGGTCGTATGGCCGAGGGTGAGCTGAACATCGGTGATCGCGTGAGTGCGCAGGTGGACGAGGCGCGTCGCCACGCCATCGCGCTCAACCATTCCGCCACCCACTTGCTGCACGCGGCGCTGCGCCAGATCCTCGGCGAGCACGTGCAGCAAAAGGGCTCGCTGGTCGAGGCCGCACGCCTGCGTTTCGACTTCTCGCACTTCGAGCCGGTCTCGCGCGAGCAGTTGCAGGCGATCGAGCGCCTGGTCAACGAGCAGGTGCGCGCCAATCATCTGGTGGAGACACGCATCATGTCGCTGGACGATGCCAAGGCGGTCGGCGCCATGGCCCTGTTCGGCGAGAAATACGACGAGCAGGTGCGGGTGTTGCGCATGGGCGATTTCTCCATCGAGCTGTGCGGCGGCACCCACGTCAAGGCCACCGGCGATATCGGCCTGTTCCGCATCGTCGCCGAGTCGGGCATCGCCTCGGGGGTGCGGCGTATCGAGGCGGTCACCGGTGCCGCGGCCATCGAGGCCATGCAGCGCGACGACGATCGCCTGTTCGAGATCGTCGGCCTGCTCAACGCCGGGCGTGACGACGTGGTGGACAAGGCCGCGCGCCTGGTCGAGCAGGAGCGCCGGCTGGAGAAGGAACTGGCGCAGCTCAAATCGAAGCTGGCCGCCGCGGCGGGTGCCGACCTGGCCGGCCAGGCCGAAGAGGTCGCCGGCATCCAGGTGCTGGCCGCCAAGGTGGAAGGCGTGGAACCGAAGGCGCTGCGTGACCTGCTCGACCAGCTCAAGCAGAAGCTGGGCAGCGGGGTGATCCTGCTGGCGGTGGAGAACGCCGGCAAGGTCAACCTCATCGCCGGGGTCACCAAGGACCTGACCGACCGCTTCAAGGCCGGCGACCTGGTGCGCGAGGCCGCGGCCAGGGTCGGCGGCAAGGGTGGTGGCCGGCCCGACATGGCGCAGGCCGGCGGCAGCGATCCGGCCGGTATCCCGCAGGCGTTGGCGCTGGTCGCCGAGTGGGTGCGCGAGCGCGCCTGAGACCCTTTATCACGACGCGGGAATGCGGTCTAATACCGCGCTTTCCAGCTAATCGGCAGTAAACCAAGATGGCACTGATCGTCCA
>CAYMWJ010000029.1:0-5312 GCA_964394235.1 uncultured Sedimenticola sp.
AATATGACCATCCCGAACCCGGCGCTTACCCCACCGCCTGATCCGCAAACTCCTCTCTCAGCCGGCGTGCGGCCTCGACCAGGTTGTGCAGCGCCGGATCGACCTCGGCCCAGCCGCGGGTCTTGAGGCCGCAGTCGGGGTTCACCCAGAGGCGCTCGGTGGGGATGCGCTGTGCGGCCAGGCGCATCAGTTCGACGATCTGCTCCACGCTGGGGATGTTGGGCGAGTGGATGTCGTACACGCCGGGACCGATCTCGTTGGGGTACTCGAAGTCCACGAAGGCGTCGAGCAGCTCCATCTGCGAGCGCGAGGTCTCGATGGTGATGACATCGGCGTCCATCTCGGCGATCGAGGCGATGATGTCGTTGAACTCCGAGTAGCACATGTGGGTGTGGATCTGCGTCTCGTCACGTACCCCCGAGGCGGTGAGGCGGAAGGCACGCACCGCCCAGTCGAGATACGTCTGCCAGTTGCGCCGGCGCAGCGGCAGGCCCTCGCGCAGGGCGGCCTCGTCGATCTGGATGGCGCGGATGCCGGCGGCCTCCAGGTCCAGTACCTCGTCGCGCAGTGCCAGCGCGATCTGGGTGCAGGTGTCGGCGCGTGGCTGGTCGTCGCGCACGAAGGACCAGTTGAGGATGGTCACGGGGCCGGTGAGCATGCCCTTCATGGGCTTGTCGGTGAGCGACTGGGCATAGGTGATCCAGTCCACCGTCATGGGCGCGGGGCGTGACACGTCGCCGAAGATGATCGGCGGCTTGACGCAGCGCGAACCATAGGACTGCACCCAGCCGAAGCGGGTGAAGGCAAAGCCCTCGAGCAGTTCACCGAAGTACTCGACCATGTCGTTGCGTTCGGGTTCGCCGTGCACATACATGTCCAGGCCGTACTCGTCCTGCTTGCGCACGCACAGGGCGATCTCCTCGCGCATGCGCGCGACGTAATCGGCTTCGGGCAGGGTGCCGGCCTTGTAGTCGCGCCGCGCCTTGCGGATCTCCGGCGTCTGCGGAAAGGAGCCGATGGTGGTGGTCGGGAACAGCGGCAGATCGAGCCGCGCGCGTTGCAATGGCCGCCGTTCGGCATAGGGGCTGCGGCGCGAGAGCATGGCATCGTCGATCGTGGCCAGGCGTTCGGCCACTTCGGGCCGGTGGATGCGCTCGGAGGTGCGCCGGGCAGTCTGCGCGGCGCGTGCGGCTGCCAGCTGAGAGGCCACGCTGTCGGGGCCTTCTGCGATGGCGCACGCCAGCACGCCCAGTTCGCCCAGCTTCTGCTCGGCAAAGCTCAGCCAGGTACGCAGCTCGGCATCGAGCTGGTCTTCCGACGCCAGGTCCACCGGCACGTGCAGCAGCGAACAGGAAGGCCCGACCCACAGGCGGTCGGCACCGACGCGTGCGGCCGTGCTCTCCAGGGTCTCCAGGGCGGCGTCGAGGTCGGCGCGCCAGATGTTGCGTCCGTCGATCAGGCCCAGGGACAGCGTCTTGTAGGGAGGCAGGCGGTCGAGCACGGCCTCGAGCTGCGAGGGGGCGCGCACCAGGTCCACGTGGATGCCGGCGGTGGGCAGCGACAGGGCCAGACCGAGGTTGTCCTCCAGGCCACCGAAGTAGGTGGTGAGCAGCAGCTTCACCGGTGCGGCCTGCAGGCGGTTGTAGGCGGCCTCGCAAGCCTGTTGCCAGGCCACGGGCAGGTCGAGCACCAGTGCGGGTTCATCGATCTGTACCCACTCGGCGCCGAGCTCGGCAAGTTGAGCGAGGATCTGGTCATACACGGCCAGCAGCTCGTCGAGCAGTTCGAGGCGGTCGAAGGGTTCGCCCTTGGCCTTGGCCAGCCACAGCCAGGTGAGCGGACCGATCAACACCGGCTTGAAGGGGATGCCCAGGGCCTTCGCTTCGGCCACCTCGTCGAACAGCTTGCGCGAGGACAGTGCGAAACGCTGGCCCTTCACCACCTCGGGGACCAGATAGTGGTAATTGGTGTCGAACCACTTGGTCATTTCGCAGGCGGCAGCGGGCTCACCGCTCGGCGCGCGCCCGCGGGCCATGCGGAAGTAGAGGTCGAGATCGATCTCCTTCCCGTCCCATCCGAAACGCTCGGGCACCACGCCGAACATCGCCGAGTGATCCAGCACCTGATCGTAGAAGGAAAAGTCGCCGACCGGGATCAGCGCGATCCCGGCTGCCTGCTGGCGTCGCCAGTGTGCGGCGCGCAGTTCGCGTCCCGTGGCCTCGAGGGCCTCGCGGTCGATTTCGCCGCGCCAGTATTGCTCGAGTGCGAACTTGAGTTCGCGGTGGGCGCCGATGCGCGGAAAGCCGAGGTTGTGTGCCAGCATGTCTTCTTCCCCTAGTGTGGTTGTTCCAATAGCAGGTGACGAGTATGCTGCGCGCCGACTATGTATTCAAATTCATTATTCTCAAGCAATTGATGAGATGGATTCATGTTCCTCGAACTTCGCCACCTGCGTACCCTGCAAGCGCTGTCCGAGACCGGCAGTCTCGCGGCCGCGGCGCGCAAGCTGCACCTGACCCAGTCGGCGCTGTCACACCAGTTGCGCGCGCTGGAGCGTTACTTCGAGGTGCCGATGGTGCGCAAGGGGACCCGGCCCCTGGCGCTGACGCCCGCCGGTGAGCGCCTGCTGGCGCTGGCGCGCACCGTGCTGCCCGAGGTCGAGCGGGCCGAGCGTGAGCTGGGCGACCCCGAACAGTCGGCATCGGCACGCCTGTACCTGACACTGGAATGCCATGCCTGCTACGACTGGCTGCTGCCGTTGCTGGCGCGTTTCCGCGAGAACTGGTCGGTGGTGGACATCGACATCCGGCAGGCACGCTTCGAGGCACTGCCCGATCTGCTGTCCGGTGAGGTGGACCTGGTCGTCACCTCGGATCGCTCGCGCCATCGTTCGCTGCACTTCGCACCGCTGTTCGTCTACGAGGCGCGCGCGGTGCTCGCGGAGTCGCATCCGCTGGCGCGCCTCAAGCGCATCCAGCCGCACCACCTGGCGGGGGAGACGCTCATCACCTACCCGGTGCCGGCCTCGCGGCTGGATGTGTTCACCCGTTTTCTCGACCCGGCCGGGGTGGCGCCGGCGTCGGTGCGCCAGAGCGAGCTGACCGCGGTGATCCTGCAACTGGTCGCCAGCCGGCGTGGCGTGGCGGTGTTGCCGGACTGGGTGCTGGCCTCCTCAGTGTGTCCGCCGGGCCTGGTGTCGCGACCGCTGGGGCGGCGTGGGCTGCACGGCAAGATGTACGCCGCGCTGCGCGCAGCCGATGCCGAGCTGCCCTGGGTGCGCGATTTCGTGGCGCTGGCCAGCCGCTGAACGCTGCCGGATAATCGATCTTTTCGAGGTCTGCCGCATGCCAGCCAACATCCATCCGGTCGAAGAGAACTACGGCATCCGCTACTGGGGCGAGGGGTTCTTCGGCATCAATGCCGAGGGACATGTCACGGTCTGCCCGCGCCTGCGCGACGGCGAAGAGCTGGACCTGCATCGTATCGCCCACGAGGTGCGTGCCGCCGGCCTGAGCTGGCCGGTGCTGCTGCGCTTCAACGATCTGCTGCGCACCCGGGTGCGCCAGTTGTGCGATGCCTTTGCCGAGGCCGCGGAGGCACTGGGCTACGGGGGCGGCTATCGCGCCATCTATCCCATCAAGGTCAATCAGCAGCGCAGTGTGGTCGAACAGATAGCGGGCAGTGGCCGGGACGTGGGACTGGAGGCCGGCAGCAAGCCCGAGCTGATGGCCGTGCTGGCGGCGGCTGCGCCGGGCAGTCCCATCGTGTGCAATGGTTACAAGGATCGCGAGTACATCCGCCTGGCGCTGATCGGCCAGCGCCTGGGCCATCCGGTGTACATCGTGATCGAGAAGCCCTCCGAGGTGGAGCTGGTGATCGAGGCTGCGCGCGACCTGGGCATCCGGCCGTTGCTGGGCGTGCGGGTGCGCCTGACCGCGGTGGCTGCGGGCAAGTGGCAGAACTCGGGCGGGGCGCGTTCCAAGTTTGGCCTGTCGGCGGCGCAGACGGTGGCCCTGGTCGAGCGCCTGCGCGAGGCTGGGATGCTCGATTGCCTGGTATTGCTGCATTCGCATATCGGCTCGCAGATCCCGGACATTGCCGACATCGGCCGCGGCATCGGCGAGGCGGCGCGCTTCTACGCGGAACTGCACCGGGCGGGGGCGCCGATCGGGATCGTCGATGTCGGCGGTGGCCTGGGCG
The DNA here is from genome assembly GCA_964394235.1 of uncultured Sedimenticola sp. Lineage (GTDB taxonomy): Bacteria > Pseudomonadota > Gammaproteobacteria > Chromatiales > Chromatiaceae > MONJU. The sequence continues at coordinate 4,201 of CAYMWJ010000029.1, forward strand.
TGGACTACGAGGGGACGGCGAGCCGGCACTTCTGTTCCATGAACTACAGCGTGCGCGCCTATGCGCGCGAGGTACTCGAGGTGATCCAGCGGCGCTGCCGTGAGCACGGGCTGCCGGAGCCGATGATCTTTTCCGAGTCGGGGCGCGCGCTCACCGCGCATCATGCCGTGCTGGTCACCGAGGTGATCGAGCGCGAGCTGCCCTCGGTGCCGCCGGATGGCGCGGCGCGAGACGATGCCGCCCCCGTGGTGCGCGAGCTGGCGAGCCTGCATGCGCGGGCCGGTCAGGGCCAGCCGTTGCTCATCTGGCAGGCCGCGCGACACCTGTTCGACCAGGCTCAGCAACAGTTCGAGCAGGGCGAACTGAGCCTGGTGCAGCGTGCCCATGCCGAACAATGGCTGTATGCGCTGGCCGAGGCGGTACGCAGCCGCCTGCGGCCCGGTTCGCGTCGTCACCGCGAGCTGCTCGATGAGCTCAACGAGATGCTGGCCGAACGGGTGTTCTGCAATTTCTCGCTGTTCCAATCACTGCCCGATGTCTGGGCCATCGAGCAGATCTTTCCGGTGATGCCGCTGCAGCGCCTGGACGAGGCCCCGCAACGTGCCGCCCTGGTGCACGACCTCACCTGCGACTCCGACGGCTGCATCGAACAGTATGTCGACCAGGATGGTGTGGAGACCACGCTGAAACTGCATGCCGACAACGGCGAGCCCTACCTGCTGGGGATCTTCCTGGTCGGCGCCTACCAGGAGATCCTGGGTGACATGCACAACCTGTTCGGCGACACCGACGCGGTGAATATCGAGTTGGACGAACAGGGCGGCTATCGGCTGGCCGAGCCCGAGCGCGGCGACAGCGTGGACGAGCTGCTGCGTTACGTGCATTTCGAACCGCAGCAGATGCTCGAGCGCTACCGTCACAAGCTGCGCGCGGCCGGGGTGGGGGGGCGCGCGGCTGATGGCTATTTCCGTGAACTCAAGGCCGGCCTGCACGGGACCACTTATCTGACCGATTGATCGCAACCGGGTGGGCATGTCGAGGATGGGCGGTGTCCTCGCCGCGAGCGGTTCGGTCTGCGGCAGGGGCGACGTCCCCGCCGCGAACCTTCGGCC
>CAYMWJ010000029.1:5412-25678 GCA_964394235.1 uncultured Sedimenticola sp.
CGGGGACGGGCCTCCTACACGCGGGCTTCCTGCACCACCTGTGGGAGCGACGTCCTCGTCGCGAACCTTCGGCCCGGGGACGGGCCTCCTACACGCGGGCTTCCTGCACCACCTGTGGGAGCGACGTCCCCGTCGCGAATGGTTCGGCCCGAGGACGGACGTCCTACGGGTAGGAGCGGCGTCCGCGCCGCGAAGGCTCCGGCTCGTGAACGGTTCGGCCCGAGGACGGGCCTCCTACGGGTAGGAGCGGCGTCCTCGCCGCGAACCCTTGGGCGATCAGGCTACGGTTTCCCCGTCGCCTTCCAGCATCTCGCGCAGTTTCCGTCGGGCGCGGAACAGGCGGCTGCCGGCGCCGGCCGGCGAGAGGCCGAGCCGGGCGGCGATCTCTTTCTGCGAGTAGCCGTGGATGATCTGCAGCAGCAGCGGTTCGCGGTAGCGCTCGGGCAGGTGCGCCAGGGCGCGGCGCAGTACGAAGGCCTCGGTGGAGGTGTCGTACTCGCTGCGAGCGGCGGCCAGCTCCTCGGTGGGGATGGTCGACTGCGGTGGCTGATAGCGCTCGAAGCGGCGGGCGTTCTCGCGGCGCAGGATGGTGATCAGCCAGCTCTTGGCGGCCTTGGGGTTTTGCAGGCGGTCGAGGCTCTTCCAGGCGCGCAGCATGGTCTCCTGTACCAGGTCGTCGGCTGTCGCGGGGTCGTGGGTCAACCAGCAGGCGTAACGGTAGAGATCGTTCAGCCGGGTGGTGATCAGGCGCTCGAAGCGGGCCGCGCGGGAGGTGGCCCGAGGGGCGCGGTCGACGACAAGGGACGCAAGAGTGTCGAGGTGGGCGCTCATGGCAGTCTCCTCTGCTCGGCTCGAAAGGGTTCCTCCTGAACGTTGCACAAAGCGTGCCGGTTTGTAAGTCATGGATGTCGAAGGGATTACCAAGAGAGCCGATCGGGGGGTGAACGTTTCGTTACAACGTTTCGTTACAACGTGACGGGTGCGCCCTTCAGCCGCGCCGGGAGGACGGAACGATCAGGCCGTGGCGGGCGATCTTGCGGTCCAGTGCCGGGCGGGAGATGCCGAGGATCGCGCAGGCCTGTCCCTTGTGTCCGCCGGTGTGGTCGAGTACGCGCTGGATGTGTTCGGCCTCGACCTCGGCGAGCGAGCGCGGCACGGTCGTGTCGGTGGTGGCCGGCGTCGTCGTGCCCGTGGTGGCGAACTCCAGGTGTTCGGGCAGGATGGCGCCGCCGCGTGTGCGCACCAGGGCCTGGGTGAGGGTGTTCTCCAGTTCGCGTACATTGCCCGGCCAGTCGTGTCTTTGCAGGCAGTGGAAGACCGCCGCGGACAGCGGGGGTGGGCAGGCGTGGTGCTGCACGGCGATGCGGTCGAGCAGCGACTGGGCGAGCAGCGGGATGTCTTCGGGGCGTTCGCGCAGGGGGGGCAGGCGGATCTCGATCACCTTCAGCCGGTAGGCGAGATCCTCGCGGAAGCGGCCTTCCGCAGCGTGCCCGAACAGCTCGTGGTGGGTGGCGGCGATGATGCGCACGTCCACCGGGATGGACTCGGTACCGCCTACACGCTCGATCACCCGTTCCTGCAGGGTGCGCAGCAGCTTGGCCTGGAGGGGGAGGGCCAGTTCACCGATCTCGTCGAGGAACAGGGTGCCGCCCGCGGCCAGTTCGAACTTGCCGGGCTTGCGCCGGTCGGCGCCGGTGAAGGCGCCCTTCTCGTGACCGAACAGTTCACTTTCGATCAGGGTGTCGACGATGGCCGCGCAGTTGAGCGCGACGAAGGGGCCATCGCGTTCGCTGTGCTGGTGGATCAGTCGTGCGACCACCTCCTTGCCGGTGCCGGATGCGCCCAGGATGAGCACATTGGCATCCGAACCCGCGGACAGGGCGATCTGCTTGCTTACCTCGAGCATGGCCGAACTGCGTCCGATCAGGTCGCGTGTCGGCAACTGCGGTGCCGGATGTGTTTCGCGTGCGGCACGGTGGTGTGCCAGTGCCTGGTCCACCGCGCTCTGCAGCGCGGCGGTCTGGATGGGCTTGTGGATGAAGTCGGCCGCGCCCTGCTTGATCGCCTCGATGGCCAGTTCCAGATCGTGCCGGCCGGTCATCATGATGATCGGGGTGTCCGGCAGCGCCGCTTGCAACTCCGGCAGCAGCTCGATGCCCAGGCCGTCGGGCAGTTGCTGGTCGAGCAGGATCAGGTCATATCCCTGGATCGCCGCCCGTTGCCGCGCCGTGGCACAGTGCGTGGCGAGCGCGACCTGTGCGCCTTGCTCCTCGAAGTGCAGGGACAGCATCTCCCCGAGTGCGGGGTCGTCCTCGATGATGAGCAGGCGGGTCATGGCGGTACCGGGCGGGATTCGGGGTCCGCTTCAACCCCTCTGTGATCTCTGTGGTGGTCGACTTCCACACTAAAGTATTGCATGTCCAGGCCGATAGTGTCGTTACCTTGCACAACCCCGCGCTGGCCCTTTCGCGGACCGGCCGGGTCACGGACCGAGCATGGCGACAACGACCGATCTGACGACGACACGAGAGGGCAGCTGGGTGCTGGTGGTCGAGGACAGCCGTGCCATTGCCTCGTTGCTGGTCTCGAGTATCGCCAGGATAGAAGGTGTGAAGCCGGTGCATGCCGGTACCCTGCAAGAGACCCGGGCGCTGCTCGCCGAGAAGGCGGACGAGATCTTCGTGGCGGTGCTCGATCTCAATCTGCCCGATGCGCCCCGTGGCGAGGTGGTCGATGCGGTGCAGGCGTACGACATCCCGGTGATCATCCTCACCGGCTCGCTGGACCCGGACAAGCGCCAGGCCCTGTTTCGCCGGAACATCGCCGACTATGTGAGCAAGCACAGCCTCAGCGGCGTGGACAGCGTGGTGCGGCTGGTCGAGCGCATCTGGGTGAATCGCGAACATGTCATCCTGGTGGTGGACGATTCCGCCGCCCAGCGTACCTACCTGCGGGTACTGCTGCACAATCATGGCTACCGTACCTTGGAGGCGACCGACGGCCAGGAAGGGCTGGACCGGCTGGCCGAGCATCCCGAGATTCGCCTGGTGCTCACCGACTACAACATGCCGCGGCTCAACGGCTTGCAGATGCTCGAGGAAATCCGTCGCCAGCGCAGTGCCGACGAGCTGGCGGTGATCGCGGTCTCGGGGGCTGGCGAGGTGGGCATCTTGCCCCGTTTCCTCAAGTCTGGCGCCAATGATTTCCTGGGCAAGCCCTTCGAGATCGAGGAGCTGTACTGCCGCATCGACCAGAACCTCGACATGCTGCGCCACCTGGCGCAGGCACGTGATGCAGCCAACCGGGACTACCTGACCCGCTTGTACAACCGGCGCTATTTCTTCGAGCGCGCCGAGTCGCTGCATGCGCGGGCATTGCGTGGCGAGATCCGGCTGCTGGTGGCGATGATCGATGCCGATCATTTCAAGCGGATCAACGATACCCACGGCCACCAGGTGGGTGACGAGGCGCTCAAGGCCATGGCCGGGGTATTGCAGGCCTTCTCGGGGCGGGATGGTTTCCCGGCGCGTTTCGGCGGCGAGGAATTCGTGTGCATCCAGGTGCTGGCCGAGGAGCAGTCTCCCGGGGAGTGTCTGGAACGGTTGCGCGCGGCCATGGAGGCCATCACCCTGTCCACCCCGGAGGGGAAGCCCGTGCCCATCACGGTGAGCATCGGTGCCACCTGCAATCCACTGAGGTCGATCGACCAGATGCTCGAGCTGGCCGATGAGGCGGTCTATCTGGCCAAGGCGGGCGGGCGTAACCAAGTGGTGGTGCTGGATGTGCCACGCGGTGAGGTCGGCAACAGCCGGCGGTTGCGCAAGGGCGCGCGCCGAGGCTGAGCGGTTTCAGTCGCCGGTGGTCTCGGGGCGGCGTCTGCGGTGCACCACGATACAGTCAAGCGTCATCGCGCGTGGTGGAGCGTTCGCTGGCGGTAGATCAGACTGAAGCCGCCGCTTCGAAGGCCAGGGGCGGGTGCAGGATGTGTATCAGCGCCGTACCATCCCCCAGGCCAGCGCCGCCCAGCCAGTCAGGAAGGCAATGCCGCCGAGCGGGGTCAGCATGCCCAACCAGTGCGCGTCGGTGAGCGCCAGCAGGTAGAGGCTGCCGCAAAACACCAGGATGCCGAGGGTGAAGGCTCGGCCGGCGATGAGCAGGGCGCGCGATTCCCCCTCGCGCGTCAGCAGGCCCACCACGAGCAGGGCCAGCGAATGGGTGGCCTGGTAGTGCACCCCGGTGTGGAACACCTCGAGCAGCCCGGGGCTGAGGACGTCGCGCAGGGCATGTGCGCCGAAGGCGCCGAAGGCCACGGCGAAAAAGCCGCCGAGGGCGCCGAGCAGCAGGAATGATCGGGATGTGCTCATGGTTGCCTGTGATCGGTCTGTTTGAACGGTGGATGTTAGCAGTCCCATAATCGAGGCATGAAGCCGATTTTCTATATTCTGCTGGCCCTGCCGGTGGTCTTGGCCGCCTCCGCCCTGCTGGCCAACCGTCCCCCCTTGTTCTCGCCGCCCGGTCCCTGGGCGCGGCTGAAGGTGTACCTGGGCAGCAACGTGGCCTGTACCGCGCCTGATCATCCCTTCCCCGAGCTGCGCGAGCCACGCTTTGCCGATCCACCCGGGTTGCTGCAAGGACGTGTGGAGGTGGCATTGAGCACGCTGGACTGGCCTTTCCGGCGCCTCGCTCAGGGGCGGCTGCATGTACAGGTGAGCACGCCCCTGCTGGGCTTCGTGGACGATATGGAGATCCGCATCCTGGCGGATGGCGAAGGATCACGTCTGCACCTGTGTTCGCGCTCGCGGGTCGGGCGCGCGGACTTCGCCGCCAACCAGCGGCATATCCGCGAGCTGCTGGAGGTGCTCAGGCTTCAGGCAGTTCCGCCAGTGCCTCGTTGACGATCTCGCGCACCTCGGTATCCGGGTCGTCGCGCAGGGGCGCGAGCCAGTCGCGTACCTCGGCACGACCGCTCAGGCCCAGATAATAGGCAGCATCGGCGCGCGTCTGCGGTTCCGGGGCTTGCAGCAGATCGCGCAGCGCCGGCAGCAGGGGTTCGAGTTCATCGTGTTCGGCCAGATCTTCGAGGAGGGCGCCGACACCGATACGCACCCCCATGGGTACCTCCAGGTCGGCGATCAGGCCGGGCAGTACGTGCAGCCACTCGGGGTGGGCACGCAATGCGGCCAGTGCCGTGTCCAGTCGCTGGTTCTCGATCAGTTCACCCAGGTATTCGGCCACGCCTTCGCCGCGCGCGGCCCGTTCCACCCACTGCCGCAGCTCCGCCGACGTGTGACTGCCCTGCAGGGTGAAGGGGCCGATGCGCATCCAGGGCACCGAGCGCACCCCGGCGAGCTGTGCCGTCTCGGGGTGGGCGGCGACGTTCACCACCTCGAGGCGACCCACGGCGCCTTGCTCGACCAGTTCGCTCAAGGCCGCCAGCACTGCCGGGCAATGGGCGCAGCCGGTGGCGATGAACAGCAGCACGTCGGGTGCCGCAGGGGAGGCTGGGACTGGTGACATGACGGCTTCCTCGGGACAGGGGCAGAAGGCACAAGGGGAAAACACGGCTGTTCAAGTGCTTGGGCGTATCAGCATATGAAATAAAGGTGATTTATGCCATCTGCGGGTAAAACTGTTTGGCGTTTTATCCCCCCTATCTCTATGTTTACTCACCCCGATGCCCCGCCTGGCCTGCGCCATTGGCTCCGGTCGGTGCGCAAGGTGGCCCGGTCCGCCGGTTGCGACACGGGGCGAAAGATTTGGGACGCCGCCCTCGGGGGGTGACCCGAAACACCCGCACACTGCAGTGTAAACCTCAGGAGAACTTTCGATGCCTACATTCGTACGTACCGACAAGTGCGATGGCTGTAAAGGCCAGGACAAGACCGCGTGCATGTACATCTGCCCGCACGATCTGATGAAACTGGACATGGATGGCTCGGAGACCGGCCATGCCATGAAGTCCTACAACCAGGAGCCGGAGCAGTGCTGGGAGTGCTACTCCTGCATCAAGATCTGCCCGCAGAACGCCATCGAGGCACGTCCCTACGCCGACATCGTGCCGCTGGGTGCCTCCGTGCAGCCGCTGCGTGGTACCGATTCCATCATGTGGACCATCAAGTTCCGCAACGGCACCATGAAGCGCTTCAAGTTCCCCATCCGCACCACCCCGGAAGGTTCCATCGATCCGTACGGCGGCAAGCCCAAGGCCGACCTGAGCAAGATCGCCGAGCCGGGTTTCTTCAACCACAACGAGCAGAACGGCTTCCGCGCCGGCGATCCGAGCGAGCTGATCTGCAAGTGATGGTGGGTTGAGACGAAGAATTTCTATCAGAGGTATTGAGTAATGGCTGAATTCGGAAATCCGGAAGTCATCGAAGAAGAAGTTGACATCCTCCTCATCGGCGGCGGCATGGCTGCCTGCGGCGCGGCCTACGAGATCGGCCCCTGGCTGGAAGTGGCCAAGGAAGCCGGCGTGGACATCAAGGTGAAGCTGGTCGACAAGGCCGCCATGGACCGCTCCGGCGCCGTGGCCCAGGGCCTGTCCGCCATCAACACCTACATCGGTCCCGAGCAGGATCCCGCCGACTACGCACGCATGGTCTCCAACGACCTGATGGGCATCACCCGCGACGACCTGGCCTACGACCTGGGCCGTCACGTGGACGAGTCGGTGCACCTGTTCGAAGAGTGGGGCCTGCCGATCTGGAAGACCGACGAGAACGGCGAGCGCCACAACGGCGCCGAGGGTCTGCCCGCGCTGAAGGACGGCGGCAAGCCGGTGCGCTCCGGTAAGTGGCAGATCATGATCAACGGCGAATCCTACAAGTGGATCGTGGCCGAGGCCGCCAAGAAGGCCCTGGGCACCGATCGCATCCAGGAGCGCGTGTTCATCGTCAAGCTGGTCAACGACAAGAACGACAAGAACCGCGTCGCCGGTGCCGTCGGTTTCTCGGTGCGCGAGCACAAGCTGTACGTGTACAAGTTCAAGGCCTGCCTGCTGGCCGCCGGTGGCTGCGTGAACATCTTCCGTCCCCGCTCCGTCGGTGAGGGTCAGGGCCGTGCCTGGTACCCGGTCTGGAACGCCGGTTCCACCTACGCCATGGCTGCCGAGGCCGGTGCCGAGCTGACCATGATGGAAAACCGCTTCGTGCCGACCCGCTTCAAGGACGGTTACGGTCCGGTGGGTGCCTGGTTCCTCCTGTTCAAGTCCAAGGCCACCAACGCCTTCGGCGAGGTGTACATGGAGCGCAACAAGGAGATGCTGGACGACTACCCGCCCTACGGCCAGGCCCAGGTTCCGGCATCCTGCCTGCGTAACCACCTGATGCTCAAGGAGATGCGCGAAGGCCGCGGTCCCATCTGGATGGACACCGTGACTGCTCTGGCCAACCTGCGCGAGACCCTGTCCCCGCGCGAGGTGAAGCACCTCGAGGCCGAGGCCTGGGAAGACTTCCTCGACATGTGCATCGGCCAGTGCGGCATCTGGGCCGGTGAGAACATCGAGCCGGAGAAGAAGAACTCCGAGCTGATGCCCACCGAACCCTATCTGCTGGGTTCGCACTCCGGCTGCTGCGGCATCTGGACCTCCGGTCCGGAAGACGTTGGCGCACCGACCAGCGAGGAGCACCCCGAGAAGGACAAGATCCCCTCGCACCTGCCGGAAGGCTGGAACTGGGGCTACCGTGGCATGACCACCGTGAAGGGCCTGTTCACCGCCGGTGACGGCGTGGGCGCTTCCGGCCACAAGTTCTCCTCCGGTTCGCACGCCGAGGGTCGTCTGGCCGCCAAGGCCATGGTCAAGTTCGTGATGGACAACAAGGACTGGACCCCGGAACTGGACACCGACGTGGACACCCTCATCGAGGAGATCTACCGTCCGGTGCGCAACTTCCTGGAGTTCAAGGACTACACCACCGCGATCGATGTGAACCCCAACTACATCACCCCGCGGATGCTGCAGTTCCGCCTGCAGAAGATCATGGACGAGTACGTGGCTGGTGTGGCGACCTACTACACCACCAACGAGCACATGCTGGCACTCGCCGAGCAGAAGCTCGAGATGCTGAAGGAAGACGCGCTGAAGATGCGTGCCAAGGATCTCCACGAGCTGCTGCGCGCGTGGGAGAACTATCACCGCATCCTCACCGCCGAGGCCCACATGAAGCACATCCAGTTCCGCGAAGAGTCGCGTTATCCGGGCTTCTACTACCGGATGGACAAGAACTTCGTGGACGAGGAAAACTGGAAGTGCTTCGTCAACTCCGTGTACGACAAGGAGACCAAGACCTGGACCTGCTTCAAGCGGGCACACAAGGACCTGGTCGACAAGTCCAAGCTGTTCAAGTGATCTTGACGGCCGGACACGGCCGAGCCTGAAGGCTCAGGAGTCCGGGCGCTTCGGCGCCCGGACTTTTTGCTTTCCAGGCGTTTGCCGAAAGGGCCTTGTCGGGTCTTTTCGGCAAACGCCGGGTCAATAGCGGTGCAAAATCCTATAATTCGCAGTCTGATCGCGGCCCGGTGTCGCCAGGCTGTATCTTCTTCCGGCGCGGCAGCGCCGTACTGCATGAGAGGTAAGGTCGATGAGTGATGAGAAATTCGATATCCCCGAGGAACTGGCCAGCGCGACCCTGCCGACCCTGCTGACCGCCGAGAGCACCATCCGCTTCCGCTGTCACAAGGGCATCTCCTGCTTCAACGACTGCTGCCGCGCGGCCGACATCACGCTCGCACCCTATGACGTGCTGCGCCTGCAGCGCCGCCTGGGCATGAACTCCGAGCAGTTCCTCAAGAACCACACGGTGCCTTTCCAGCTCGAACGTGACGGGGTGCCGGGCATCAAGCTGCGCACCGACAACGAGGGCGCCTGTCTGTTTCTCGATCCCGAGAAGGGCTGCACCGTCTACGAGGATCGACCGACGGTCTGCCGCTACTACCCGGTCGGCCTGCTCGCCATGCGCCGCAAGGATTCCAGTGTGGCCGAACAGCAGTATTCGCTGGTGGTCGAGGAACACTGCAAGGGCCACGAGGAAGACCGCGAGCTGACCGTGGCCGAGTACCGCAAGGAGCAGGGTGTCGAGGAATATGACGAGTTCAACCGCGAGTGGTACGAGCTGATCCTCAAGAAGCGTTCCGGCGGTCCGGGTGTGGGCAAGCCCAACGAGATGAGCCTGCAACTGTTCTTCATGGCCTCGTTCAACTTCGACATGTTCCGCAAGTTCGTGCTCAGCGACAATTTCAAGCGCACCTACGACCTGCCGCAACAGACCTATGACGAGCTGGAACAGAACGACGAGGCGTTGATCAAGTTCGGCTACCGCTTCATGCGCCAGGTACTGTTCGCCGAGATGACCATCCCCGAGCAGAAGGATGCCTGGGACCGCCGCGTGCAGGAGCGCAAGGCCGTCTGGCAGGCGCGTGCCGAGGCCGAGATCGCGCGGCGCAATGCCGAGATGGAAAAGGCCATGCGCGAGGAAACCCTGGGCGAGGAGTGCAACACCGATAGCTGCGGCGACCGCGACTGAGACCCCGGGGCGAAGGCAGAGGGGTTTACCACAAAGCCCACAAAGACCACGAAGTATCCATTTCGATAACCTTCGTGCCCTTTGTGTTCTTTGTGGTTTTCCCCTCTGACCTGGTCCCGGCTATCGTGTAGCCAGGTTGCGCGCATCCTCCCACTGTTGGCGCTGCTTGCGGATCAGGTTCACGGCATCCAGGTAGGGTACGGCGCCGGCGCGGCGAATGATCTCGCGTCCTTCGCGGCTGTGGGCAAAGGCGATGAAGCGTTTGACCTCTCGGTACTGCGGGTGTGCGGGGTTGGAGGTGATGTACAGGGGGCGATAGAGCAGGTACTCGCCGCTGCGGATGTTTTCGTAGGTGGGCGCCTTGCCATTGAGTTTCAGCAGCTTCACCCGGCGCCTGTGCGCGCTGCTCACGCCGGTGACGGCAATGGCATTGGGGTTCTGTTCCACCGCCTTTTCCAGTGGTCCCGACGATTTGTAGACGTGCTTGGAGGCAAAGGTCTTGTCATAGTCGTTGAACACCAGTTGTCGTAGTGTCCGGCCCACGCCGGAGAACTTTCCCCGACGGATCAGCAGGTCGATCGGGCGGTCTGGTCCGCCGAGATCCTTCCAGTTGGTGATGCGTCCTTCATAGACGGCACGCAACTGGTCCAGGGTGATGTTGGACACCGGGTTGTCGGGATGGACGATGACACTCAGGGCGTCCCATGCCACCGGGTTGAAGCGGGCGCGCATCTCTTCGCGGATGCCGGGGATGCGTGGACGGCAACTGCCACCGATGGCAACGCTGCGGTTGGCTACGCGCCGGATGCCCTTGGCCGCGCCGCCGCCTTCGAGATCGATGTGAATGCCGGTCTTGCGCTCCCAGGCCTGGGCCAGTTCGGCCATGAAGGCCTTCTTGGTGATGCCGCAGCCGGCCCAGTTGAGTGTGACAGTCTCTGCCGTGGCGGTCGTGGTCAGCAGCAGGTACAGCAAGGTCGTGATGTAACGTCGCATTTCCTCATCCTCGTGGTGTGACAGGCCCGACTCTCGATGGTCGTTTGGCCCTGGGATTCTCCCGCGACCCCTGAGTTAGATGCAACATGGGGGAGGGTTATTCCTTGCCTGCCGACGAGCGGACACGAAAAAGCCCGCCGAGGCGGGCTTGTTGTGTGCTGGAGGGCGTGTACCTTACTTGTTGGCGATGTCCTCGAGCTTCTTGGCCTTGATGATCTGCCCATCGAGCGCGGCGTCTTCGGCGGAGCGGCCGTAGGCCACGCTGATGAGCTGGCTGTAATAGACCACCGGCATCTCGAACTTGGTGCCGAAACGCTCGTTGATCTGGTCCTGGTAGATCTCGACGTTGGCCTGGCACAGTGGGCAGGGGGTGGCGATCATGTCGGCGCCGTTGTCGTAGGCGGCCTCGATGATGCCCTTGATCATCTCCTGGGACTTCTCCGGCTCGGAGAAGGCCAGGGCGCCGCCGCAGCACTGCACCTTCTTCTCGTAGGTGGTGATGGCCTCGCCGCCCAGGGATTCGACCATCTTGTCCAGGTACATGGGGTTTTCGAAGGACTCGCCGTCGATGCCGAAGGGACGGTTGGTCTGGCAGCCGACATAACCTGCGATCTTCACGCCTTCCAGCGGCTTCTTCACGCCTTCGGCCAGCTTGTCGTAGCCGATGTCCTCGATCAGTACCTCGCACATGTGGCGGATCGGGGTCTGGTTGGTCATCTTCAGGTTGGCCTCGGCGAGCACCGTGTTGGCCTCCTGGAAGAAGTTTTCGTCATCCTTGAAGCGCTCGGAGGCCTCCTTGGTGGCCAGCCAGCAGGCGGCGCAGGTGGCGACGATGTCCTGGCCCGGGTTGTGTTGCTCGGACAGGGCGATGTTACGTGCCGACAGGCTCATGCGCGGCAGCACGCCGCCGCTGCCATAGCCGATGGAGGCCGAGCAGCAGTTCCAGTCGGGGATCTCGTTGAGTTTGACATCCAGCTCTTCGCACATGGTGTCGATGGAGCGCTTCAGGTTCGACGAAGACGCGCCGTCCTGCGAGGAGCAGCCGGGATAATAGGAATATTCGTACTTAGCCATGCTGATGCTCCATTACTTGTTGGCGTTGAGCTTTGCCAGTTCGATCTCTTCGGCCTTCTTGATCATCTTCTGCAGGCCGGAGATATCCTTGACACCATGGCCGCCGAAGAACTCGGCCGGGCTCATGCGCTTGGCCTTCATCATGTTCATGCCGAGCTTCTGGTTGGCCAGGGCGTTCTTGATGCCCTGGCTGAAGCCATCCTTGAAATACAGGGACAGGCCGAGCTTGAGTTCGTTGACCCGGCCGCGTTTCATCATGTTGTTCCAGAAGATCTCCGAGAACTGCGAGGTCGGCTGGTTCTTGGGCACCAGGCCCAGGCGCTTCGCATAGGTGGCCAGGCCGTGCATGATGTGGGTGATGGGCAGCTCGCGGGGGCAGCGCACGATGCAGTTGTAGCAGGAGGTACACATCCACATCGAATCCGAGGTGAGCACCTCGTCGCGCTTGCCGGCACGGATCATCATGAAGATCTCCTGCGGCGGGTGCGCCCAGTGCGGGCCGAGCGGGCAGGAGCCCGAGCACACGCCACACTGCATGCACATCTTCACCCAGTGGCCTTCTTCCACGTTCGCCTCGACTTCCTTGAGGAAGTCGTTGCGATACTTCTCGACCATTGCTGTGTTCATATCGCTCATCGGTTACGTCTCCCTCAAGGTCAGAACTTGAACGGGCTCAGGCCCACCCGCTCGATCACCTCTTCCATCTCCTTGATCAGGCGCGGTGCGCGCTCGATGTCGGTGATGGCCACCTCGTGTACCGCGACACGGTCGGGCTCGAGGTTGAGGGTCTGCAGGGTGTCGCCGACCTTGCGCATGCGCTCTGCTGCCATGGTCGAGCCGCGCACGAAGTGACACTGGTAGTCGTCGCCGCGCTTGCAGCCCATCATGACGACGCCGTCATAGCCGCTGTTCATGGAGTCGTTGATCCAGGACAGCGAGACCGAACCCAGGCAGCGCACCGGGATCACGCGCGCCCAGGGGCTGATCTCCTGGCCGCTCATGGCCGCCTGGTCGAGTGCCGGGTAGGCGTCGTTCTCGCAGGCCAGCACCAGGATGCGCGGCTTCTCCTCGAACTCGTCGGGGATCTCGACGTTCTTGAGTTGCTGGCCGACGGTGTCGATGGAGTAGTTGGCGAACGAGATCACGCGCACCGGGCAGGCGCCCATGCAGGTGCCGCAGCGGCGGCAACGCGACTCGTTGAACTGCGGGTAGCGCTCCTCGTCCTCGTTGATGGCGCCGAAGGGGCACTCCACGGTGCAGCGCTTGCACTGGGTGCAGCCTTCCTTGCGGAAGCGCGGGTAGGAGAGGTCGCCGACGCGCGGGTGCACCGCTTCACCGCTGGCGGCATGGACGGCCGCCTGGATGGCCTTCATGGCCGCGCCGGTGGCGTCGTCCTGTGCCTGCTTGATGTCCATGGGGCGACGTACCGGGCCGCAGGCGTAGATGCCGGTGCGGCGGGTCTCGTAGGGGAAGCAGATGAAGTGCGAATCGGTGAAGCCCCACTTCAGCTGCGGCAGGTCGGTGCCCTGGCGGTAGTCCAGGTTGAGGATGGATTCCACGGTGACTGCGGTCTCCGAGGCCATTTCTTCCTTGGCTGCTTCCTGGTCCTCGTCGGACATGCCTTCGAGCGACTCGTTGGCCGCATAGGGGTCGGGGCCGGAGTTGGGCACCATGCCGATATCCAGCACCACCAGGTCCACGGCCAGTTCCACGTCCTCGTCGAGGATCTTGTCCTTGAACTTGACGGTGGCGCCGTTGCCGCCGCTGGTGACCTCGTTTACTTCACCCTTGGTGAAGATCACCATCTTCTGCTGGCCGGAGCGGTAGAAGTCCTCGCCGGCCGCGCCAGGGGTGCGCAGGTTGTTGTACAGGATGGTGGTGTCACAGTCCTCGCCGTTCTGTGCCTTGAAGTACAGGGCCTGCTTGATCGACACCAGGTCACCGATGCCCGAGTGATAGGGCAGGTAGCCTTCCTTGTCGGCGGCCTGGCCGGCGTTCTGCACGAAGGCCACCGACTTGACCTCCTTGCCGTCGGACGGACGCTTGATCGGGCCGTCGCCGGCCTCGCGGGCCATCTGCTCCAGCTCCACGTTGGTCACCACGTCCGAGTGCTGGTGGCCGTACTCGGGCAGGCTGTCGATGTCGAACGGCTTCCAGCCCGAGGCCTGGATGATGGCGCCGTAGTTCTCGGTGACCGTCTGCCCCGACTCGGTGGTGATGTCTGCCGAGAAGCGGCCCGGGGCGCCCGAGGTGCGGGTCACCCGTGCGTTGAGGTGTACAGTGATCTTGTCGTTGGCCTCGACCTGGGCGATCAGATCGGCCACGTCGTTGTCCACCGGCTCGGGCAGGTGTGCGGTCAGGCTGTTGGGCGTGCCTTCGGGGGCGGCGCGGAAGGGGATGCGCTTGTGCCACTTGGCAGCCCAGCCGCCGAGCTGGCCTTCCTTCTCGACGATGTGGCAGTGGAAGCCGGCCGCTGCCGCTTCCAGCGCGGCGGTCATGCCGCTCACACCGCCGCCGACGATCAGGATGTTCTTCACTTCGCCCTGTTCGCCGGAGGGCTCGGGGATTTCCATGAAGCGCACCTCGGCACAGGCCATGCGGATGTAGTCGTCAGCCATCTCCTGGGTGGTCTCCTGGTGCTCGTCGCCCTCGGGACGGGCCCAGATGACGCCCTCGCGCAGGTTGGCGCGGCTCATGGCCACGGTCGGGAAGTGGAAGGCCTCGACCTTGGCGCGACGCGAGCAGGCCGCGATCATGATGTGGTTGGCGCCGTCGTTGTCGATGGCGTTCTGGATCATCGCCACGCCTTCCTTGCTGCAGAGCATATCGTGCGTCTGGCACGACTGCATCTTGCCGTCACGGGTGGCGGTCATTTCGAGCTGCTTGACGTCCAGGCGGTCGCCGATGCCACAGCCGGTGCAGATGAAGGCGGCAAATTTCTTTTCGTCTGACATGGATTAACCCTCCGCTCCTGCAACCCGGTTCACCACCTGAATGGCCTTCAGTGCGGCGCCGGTCGCGTGCTGAACTGCGCGGTTTACATCGAGTGCATCGGATGCGCTGCCGGCGGCGAACACACCGCCGTTGGCGGGATCCGGCTCGATGAAGCCCTCCCGGTTGATCACGATGTCCACGGGGAAGTCGGACTTGCTCACCGACGGCTCCATGCCCGTGGCCAGTACCACCAGGTCGTGGGTGTTCTCGTAACGGTGGTAGCCCTCGGTATCTACCCCGCGGCAGATGGGATTGCCGTCCTTGTCGGTGATGATGTTGGCCACCTTGGACTTCACGAAGGTCACGTTGTCCATCGCGCGGACGTTCTGGTAGAAGTCCTCGAAGCGGTCGATGGCGCGGATGTCGATGTAGTAGATGGTGACCTGCGCGTCCTCGTAGGCATCCACCACGTAGTGGGTCTGCTTCAGCGAGGCCATGCAGCAGATGCGCGAGCAGTGGAACAGGTGATTGCGGTCACGCGAGCCCGCGCACTGGATGAAGGCGATGTTCTTCGCCTCCTTGCCGTCGGAGGGGCGGATGATCTTGCCGCCGGTCGGACCCTTGGGGTCGGCCATGCGTTCGAACTCGACGTTGGTGATGACGTTCTCGAAGCGGTCGTAGCCGTAGGGCTGGATCTTCGCCGCGTCGTAGGGCTTCCAGCCGGTGGCCCAGATCACTGCGCCGCAGGGGAACTGGATCTCGCGCTCTTCCATGTCCAGATCGATGGCGTCGTACTTGCAGGCCTCCTTGGCCTTCTGGGCATCATCGGTGCCGATGATGCGCGGATCGAGCACGTATTGCATGGGGTGCGCCATGACGTGCGGCAGGTAGGCGCCCTTGCGCTTGCTCATGCCGTAGTCGAACTCGTTGTCGAACTCGGCCTCCACCACCTTGGCACATTCGCCGCAGGCGGTGCAGTTGTCGTTCACATAGCGCGGCATCAGCTTCACCGTGGCGGTATAGGCGCCCGGCTCGCCCTCCAGGCCGGTGACCTCGGCCATGGTGAGCACCGTGATGTTGGGGTTCATCTTGATGCGCCGCTGGTTGATCTCCTGGCCGCAGGTCGGATGACACAGCTTGGGGAAATACTTGTACAGCTGGCTGACCCGGCCGCCCAGGAAGGGGCGCTTCTCGACCAGTACGACCCGTTTCCCGGTCTCGGCGGCTTCGAGCGCGGCCGTCATGCCGCTGATGCCGCCACCGACGACGAGAATGGTCTCGTTGGTGGCTACGACTTCCGTCATGGATATTCCTCCGTCGCGGATACTCAGAAACTCGGTCCGGCGGGCAGCCGGCCAGACCCGGTGGGACACGGCGCACGGCACGTTTCCCCATGGTCTTTCAGGAATCGCTAAAGATACTCCCCCCGGCGGCTCGCGACCATGCGTGGAACAATCGAATTTTCCGATGTACTGATAGATGTGGCGTATGTTGGAGGGCGGATTCGTAAAGGTGACCGTAGGCAGGCCTTGTTGGCAGGCTGATTTGTGTATAACCTGTAAAATTCATACACATCATGAGGCCGGCATGCGTACCAATATCGTCATCGATGACGCCTTGATGGACGAGGCCATGACCCTGAGCGGAGCGAAAACCAAGCGAGAGGCCGTGGAGCTTGGCCTGAAGACCTTGGTCCGGCTCAAGCGGCAGGAGGAAATCCGCCGTTTTCGCGGCCGGCTGCGCTGGGAAGGCGACCTGGACGAGATGCGGACCGAGCGGTGATCCTGGTCGATTCGAGCGTCTGGATCGACTACTTCAACGGCACCGATACCGCGCAGACGCAGTACCTGGACCGCTGCCTGGGAGTGGAGCCGGTTGCGGTGGGCGATCTGATGCTGGTGGAGGTACTACAGGGTTTTCGGCGTGAGCGCGACTATCGGGAAGCCCGGCGCCTGTTGGGCGGCCTGCCGCTGTGCGAACTCCTGGGCCATGAAATGGCGCTCCGCAGTGCGGCAAACTACCGGACACTGCGCAAGCGAGGCATCGCCGTGCGCAAGACCGTCGACGTGATCATTGCCACCTACTGCATCGAACATGCGATGCCCCTTCTGCACGCGGACCGCGATTTCGCTCCCTTCGTCGAGCATCTGGGGTTATGTTCCGTGTTGTAGGTGGTGAGAACGGCTGCGCACCTGTCCCGGCGGGACGCTCCTGGGGGGGGCTACGCGGCTACCGGATCGATTTCTTGCGTCAATCGCTCACCGATCTTCGATTCCGCGACCGCCAAGTCGTAGGTGGTCTGCAGGTTCATCCAGAACTGCGGGGAGGTGCGGAAGTACCGCCCCAGGCGCAGCGCGGTGTCGGCGGTGATGGAACGCTTGCCATGCACGATCTCGTTGATCCGGCGTGGCGGCACGTGGATGGCCTTGGCCAGCCGGTATTGGGTAATGCCAGCGCCCTCGATGTAGTCCAGCAGGTGCGCGCCAGGATGCACCGGCCC
The DNA here is from genome assembly GCA_964394235.1 of uncultured Sedimenticola sp. GTDB lineage: Bacteria > Pseudomonadota > Gammaproteobacteria > Chromatiales > Chromatiaceae > MONJU. The sequence continues at coordinate 22,435 of CAYMWJ010000029.1, forward strand.
CAGCGCTTCGCCCGTGCTCACGGCCGACAGGTCGGTGTTTGCGATTTTGTCCCGGTTCAGCATTTTGTCGTTGCCAAGGAACAGCGCGGCGGTGCGCTTGTCGCGAAAGCTCTTGATCACGAGAAAAGCATGGCGCACTACGTTAATAACGTCAAGCGTTAACAGAACAAAAAAACCGCCTGCCGGTGGGGGCAGGTGGGGTGGTTCAGCGTCGGTCCCAGAGGGTGATGATCAACGCTACCGTTACTAGTACGTGACTATCGAGATAGATGTGCAGATCGACCAACATGATTGATCCCTCAGCGATTCCGGGGCGCTCCCCCGTGGAGCAGCCCCTCGCCGAGGAGGCGGACAAAAAAGCTGTGAGGTACTGGCCCTGTATGGCCTGATGCTCTTTTTCCTGGTACGCAACGGCCCGCGGTGGGGCGCGGCGCTGATGGGCTCGCTGACCACCTTCGACCACGCGCCGCGGGCGGTGACCCGCGCGGCGGGGCATGCCGTGGGCAAGCCGGGCGAGAAGGGCGTGAAGACGGCTGCCGGGGCGTTCAAGAGCGTGGGAGGCACTGTTGCCAAGGAGGGAGGAAAGTCCATGATTGCCGGTGCAGGGAGGGGTAGGACCTGGCTTGGTGGACTTGGAGCTGGCGCTAAGTCTTTCGCGACTCAGCAAGGAAGTCTGGGTAAACGGTGGGAGGCTGCCAAGCAGGGGGGGAGTTTGGGAATGGATGCTGTCAAGGAGCATTCCCGACTGGCAGCCTTTGCCTACCAGCGTCAGGCGCAGTTTCGGCGTTCCTTGCGTAACGTCGCCGGAAAAGTTTCGCTGTCAGAGACCCGGCAACGGGAGCAGCGGCTCAGAGAGGACTTGAATACGATTCCGGGTATCTTCGAGGAGAAAAACAAGAAGTGAAGGGGCCTCCGTTTGCTACGACTGTCTCGATCCATGAGAATTGGGAGGTAACGGACCCTAGAGAGGACTCATATCATGGCCGACAATACGCTTTCCCGGTCTGCGCCTGTCGTACAACAACAAAGTAAGTCGCTTGACCTTTGGTTTCTTCCTATGGGAGCGCCGTTGGCGCTGTCAGCAATAATTGAGAAAGCAACTATTTGGTTGCTCGCTCGGTTTGTGCCGGTAAATCTGCACGGTGAATCGGTAAACAGTCATGCCGTGTTCACCGAGGGCAACCTGTTTATGTTGCCGAGATTTTCTGCCTGCGCTTTGGCAGGTGCTGTGGCCTGTTTAGGATTGTGGGTGCACATCCAGTTCTGGATACCCAATGGCTGGTGGGCCTTGCTGTATCTGGCATTGTTCCTACCGATCGGCCTGATTGCGGTAAGTGGTGTTGCCATAGGCTTCTTGGCAGTAACCATGTCCGTTTCTGATGCTGATCTGAAACATCAGTACCTTCCCGGCATGTGGCGTACCGAATGGCTGGCCCGCATCCTGATGGTGGCTGGCTACATCGGCATGATGATCTGGTCCTACTACGGGGACGTGGTGCCGGACACCGAGACCTTCGGCACCTCGGCCGTGGAGCAACTGATCATGTTCCACGTCTTCTACTTCACAGGCGTGGGGGTGATGCACTTCCTGCTGTCCTGGCTGTACATGCTGATGTCCCGCAAGGAGGCACTTGATACCTTCCTTGTGCAGAAGGAACTGGCCGAGAAGCGGGCGGAGCGCCGCAAGACCCAGGGCAACAAGGCCGAATCGGACGACCTGGACGACGCGGCCAAGAAATACCCGGCCCGGGACATGCCCCGCGAGGAGTACAACCTGTCGCGGGTGTGGGGCATGGCCGAGACCAAGCGGCGTCTGCTCAACGCGGTGGACCGCTTCGAGACCGAGGGCGGGAACGGCCTGCTGCTGTACGGCGAACCGGGCACCGGCAAGACCTTCCTGGTCGAGAACCTGGCGGGTGAACTGGGCTACAGCCTGCTCGAGGCCCGGGCCACCGAACTGGTCTCGCGCTGGGTGGGTCAGACCACCGAACAGGTGGCGCTGATCCGGGACGCCGCGCTGATCCAGGCGCCCTGCGTGCTGTTCTTCGACGAGATCGATTCCCTGCTGCCCAAGCGCGAAAGCGAAATGCACCAGGACCAACGCCAGGCGGTCAACGCCATGCTGACCACCATTGCGGAGCTGAACGCCCGCTTCGCGCAACACCGGGTGCTGGTGGTGGCGGCGACCAACCACATCGACCTGCTCGACGGCGCGGGCATCCGCGAGGGCCGGTTCGACGTGAAGGTGGAAGTGCCGCCGCCGGACTACGAAGCCCGTCTGGGCATGCTCGAACAGGCCCTGGGCGGCGTCCGCTACAACCGGGCGGACCTGGAGGCCTCGGCGCGGCGCTGGGAAGGCTTCAACGTCAAGCGCCTGCAACTGGTGGGCCGGACCGCCGCCCGGCTGGCGAAGACCGAGAACCGCAAGGTGGACACCGACCTGCTCAAGCGCGCCCTGCGCGACGTGCAGGGCCAGTCCGGCTCGCGGCTGGCCGAGAATGCCCCGGACCTGGACGACCTGGTGTTCACCGAACAGGCGAGCACCCAACTGCGGTCGATGGTGATGATGCTGCGCGAGCCGGAGAAGATCGAGGCGATGGGCGGCCGGGTGCCGCGTGGTGCCATCTTCTACGGCCCGCCGGGCACCGGCAAGACCGCGGTGGCCCAGGCGCTGGCGAAGGAAACCGAATGGGCCTTCCTGCCGACCAGCGGCCAGGCCCTGCTGGCCAAGCCGGAAGAGATCGACCGGCTGCTGGAGAAGGCGCGGAACCTGCGCCCGACGATCGTGTTCATCGACGAGGCCGAGAGCGTGCTGGCGGATCGTACCGGATCGCCGCATAGCCGGGACGTGACCAACAAACTGCTGGCACAGATGGACGGTCCGAAGCCGCTGCATGATGTGTTCTTCATCGCCGCGACCAACCACCCGCAGATGCTGGACGAGGCGATGACCCGCTGGGGCCGGTTCTCCGAGCATGTGGACTTCACCCCGGACGAGAGCGTGGTGCGCGAGCTTACCCGGCGGTTCATCGAACAGCACCCGGCGGTGCGCTGGCACGGGGACGTGGCGGCGTTTGCAGCCCGCTTCCCCGGCATTTCGCCGGCGGACCTGATCGGTGGCCTGACGCGACTGATCTCCGAGCAGGCGGTCAAGGCCCTGGGGCAGGGCGGCAAGCGCCAGACCGCCCAGGTCGAGATCGACCTGGACGCGGTGGAGCAGTTGTAGGGCGGTTTCGCTCCCCGA
>CAYMWJ010000030.1:0-24807 GCA_964394235.1 uncultured Sedimenticola sp.
AGATGGCCGCGGCCTTCCACAAGGCCGGTTTCGAGGCGGTGGATGTGCACATGTCCGACCTCCTCGCCGGGCGCGCAGGCCTCGACGATTTCCAGGGACTGGTCGCCTGTGGTGGCTTCAGCTATGGCGACGTGCTCGGCGCCGGCGAGGGCTGGGCCAAGTCCATCCTCTTCAATGCGCGGGCGCGCGAACAGTTCGCCGCCTTTTTCGAACGGAACGACCGCTTCGCGCTGGGCGTGTGCAACGGCTGCCAGATGCTCTCCAACCTCAAGGAGCTGATCCCCGGCACCGAACACTGGCCGCACTTCGTGCGCAATCGTTCCGAGCAGTTCGAGGCGCGCTTCGTGATGGTGGAGGTGACCGACTCGCCGTCTGTCCTGCTCGAGGGCATGGCCGGCAGTCGCATACCCATTGCCGTGGCCCACGGCGAGGGCCGTGCCGAATTCGCCGACCCGACGCAGCTCGAGGCGGTGGCGGGGCAGGTGGCGCTGCGTTACATCGAGAATGACGGCCAGGTGGCGGTGCGCTACCCGGCCAACCCCAACGGCTCGCCCGAGGGCATCACCGGCCTGTGCAATGCCGACGGCCGGGTCACCATCATGATGCCGCACCCCGAGCGGGTGGTGCGCAGCGTGACCAACAGCTGGCACCCCGATGATTGGGGTGAAGACAGCCCCTGGATGCGCCTGTTCCGCAATGCCCGGCGCTGGGTGGGCTGATGGACCCGGTGATCGTCGATCTGCAGGAGCGGCTGGCTCATCAGGAGGCGGCCATCGACGAGCTCACCCGCCAGTCGCTGGCGCAGGACGAGCGCATCGCGGCGTTGATCCGGCGTATCGAACAGCTCGAGACCCAGTTGCGCGAGCTGTCCGAGCAGGTCGGCGAGGCGGTCGAGGACGCCCCGCCACCGCATTATTGAGTCATACTTCCCGCTACCCGCAGCAGCGGCGTCCTTCCCGCGAACGGTTCGGCCCGGGGACGGGCCACCTACCCGCAGGAGCGCTGGGCAAAACAGTGGACTTCGCAGGCGTGCATACCCTGAACCCTGGACTTCATCCTGTGGTCTGACAAGGCATTCGGCGGCCTGTGTTTCGGCTAGACTAGACATATGAAAACTTCCTGTCGAATCTGCCTGATGGTGCGTACCTTCCTGCTCTCGGCCCTGCTGGGTGGGGGGGGAGGCTATGCCGCGGCAATGCACTTTGGTCCTGGTGGCCTGTCGATGCTGGTGACCTTCTTCGGCGCCTTGCTGCCGGTGTTGTGGTACGTGCGCGATCGTCGGCGCTGAGCGGCTGCAATATTTCCAGTCGGCAGACGCTCAGAACGGGACGAAATCGAAAGCCACCACAACAGAGGTATCCCATGCTGATTCGCATCCGGCGCCCCGGCGATCTCAAGGAATCCGATGTCACGCCCGAGCGACATTTCCGCCAGCGTCGCCAGCTGCTGGCGATGGCGGCGGCGGCCGGTATCGGCGCAGCACTGCCGGCGGCCCGCGCCCTGGTGACACCGCCATCCGAGGGGCGGCGCCTGCCCGGCCTGCAGGACACGGATTGGGGCAAGGGCCTGGAACCCACCGATTTCGACGACATCACCCATTACAACAACTTTCTCGAACTGGGGTCGGGCAAGCGCGATCCGGCGCGCAATGCCCACCGCCTGCGTCCCCGGCCCTGGTCGATTCGCGTGGAAGGCGAGTGTGCCCGGCCGGGGGTGATCGATATCGAGGACGTGCTGAAGATCCCGCAGGAGGAGCGCATCTACCGTTTTCGCTGTGTCGAGGCCTGGAGCATGATCGTGCCCTGGGACGGTTTTCCGCTGGCGCGCCTGCTCGCCCGTTTCGAACCCACCGCGAAGGCGAAGTACGTGGCCTTCGAGACCCTGGCCGACCCCGAGCAGATGCCCGGCCTGCGGCGCCCGATCGTCGACTGGCCCTATGTCGAGGGTCTGCGCATCGATGAGGCCATGCATCCTTTGACCATGCTGGTCACGGGCGTGTACGGGGTGGAGCTGCCGGCGCAGAACGGGGCGCCGTTGCGCCTGATCGTGCCCTGGAAGTACGGTTTCAAGAACATCAAGTCCATCGTCGCCATCCGCTTCACCGAGCAGCAGCCGCGCAACACCTGGGCGGTGCTCCAGCCCGAGGAATATGGCTTCTATGCCAATGTGAACCCGCACGTCGATCACCCGCGTTGGAGCCAGAAATACGAACGACGCATTGGCGAGGGGCTGTTCGCGCGCAAGCACAAGACCCTGATGTTCAACGGCTATGCCGAGGAGGTCGCGCACCTCTACAAGGGAATGGATTTGCGGCGGTTCTACTGATGCGACCCGAGCGATTGTTTCGCTGGCTGTTCAAGCCGCTGCTGTTTGTCGCCTGCCTGCTGCCCTTTGCGCTGCTGGTGCGCGGCACGCTGCTGGACGACCTGGGGCCCAACCCGCTGGAGACGGTCACCCATGTCACCGGTGACTGGGCCCTGCGTTTCCTGCTGATCACCCTGGCCATGACGCCCCTGCGGCGTCTGCTGGGACAGGCCTGGCCTCTGCGCCTGCGCCGTATGCTGGGCCTGTACGCCTTCTTCTATGCCACGCTACACCTGTTGATCTGGACGGTGCTCGACCAGGAACTGCGCTGGACCGCGATGTGGGAAGACATCACCAGGCGACCCTATGTCACCGTCGGCTTCACCGCCTGGTTGTTGCTGGTGCCGCTGGCGCTCACCTCCACGCGGGCGGCGATGCGCCGACTGGGACGACGATGGGCCAGATTACACCGGCTGGTCTATCCGACGGCCGCACTGGGCGTGTTGCACTACTGGTGGCTGGTCAAGGCAGACTGGTTGCAGCCGGGTCTCCACGGCCTGATTCTGGCCTTGTTGATATTGTCGCGTCTGCAGCTGCGCGGCCGGTTTGTTCGGCAACTGAGTGGAGAATCACCGGGATGAGCCGTCGTGCGCGACATTTTGTGTTGCGCGAGGGGGAGGAGCGGGTATACTCCATGTCAACTTCGAGACTTGCACAGAACAAGCCCGGAGGAGGATGGAAACGCCCCGTTGCATGACGTGGCGTTTTTTTTTGCGTCTGTGGTTGAAAGGCGATACTGGCAGACCTATGCTCCGGTACGTGCAAGTGGACTGAAACCTTCCCGAAGCGCACGGAACCCTGTCCATCGGGACCAAGAACAGGTGAATTTACGATGAACATCAAAGGCTACACGGGCCCTCTCGTGATCGCTCTGGCGGCTGTCGCCACAGTCGTGCTGTTTGCGCCTTCTCAGACGCGTGCAGCGGATTTGAAGCAGTTGGCTGAACAGTTGGTGAACGTGACGTCAGGTAGTGCGGCGACGGAGCGTTACGGACGAACCGGACGCAATCCGCAAACGGGCAAGGAGGTGCGTAGAAGGGGCGCGAATCCCGCCCAGGGGAAGATGGGTATTCGTGAAGGGGGGCGTACCGTTGGTGCCGGTCAAGCCAGTGCCATTGCGATCAAGGAAGAGGGTGCCAACGTCAAGAAGGAAAAGGGGGTGGAGGATGTCGAGTGATCGGGACTCCTCCACGTGCTGAACGACGCCGGGTCGCCAAGCGGTCCGATCGGTATGGTCAATGACAGCCAGTTACGGGTATGACGTAACTGGCCCCGAAGCTTCAGCCTCACGAGGCTTTCTTTTGGTCCAGCTGGTTGGCGATCCATAGCTTGATCAGCGCCTGGCGGCTGACACCCAGGCGCTGGGACTCCTGATCCAGCGCCCGGATCATCCAATCGGGAAAATCCACGTTGACGCGGCGGGTCTCGTAATTGGGTCGTCGTGCCTTCTCGAGATCAAGCCGCTCGGTCAAGTCCTCGCCTTCATCGAAGGCGCGGTCGAATTCAGATGCTTTCGTTTTCATACAAGGCTATCTCCTCTTTACGGGCGCGGCGGACGGAGATGAGACGAACACTTCCCTCCCGATAGGTGATCACGGCTGACCAGTGCCGAATCCCAATCCGCCCGATGACCAGAAATCTCTCCTCGTCCTGCGTTCGCGCCGGGATTTCCAGCAGGTCCGGGTCTTCCCACAGCGTTTGAGCCTCATCGAAGTCGATGCCGTGTTTGGCTTTGTTCCGCTGGCTTTTCTCTGGATCGTACTCAAATCTCATTAGGTGCGGAAATGGTATGAATAGAGTATGACTGTAGCATCTTTCTGGCCAAGAGGTTGCCCCGAGGCTGCTCGATCTCCTCGTCGGTCACGCGCCGGGTGCGCGGCGGCGGTGATTTCGGGCGGGAGACCTGTGACAAGGGGGGCTCGGATACCTCGCTGCGATAGCGACGGATCGCGTCGGCGAAAGGTCGGCGCACTGCGCGCGCGATACCGGCGCGGCGTGTCTCGATGTCGCGCTCGATGTTGGCCGCCCAGGCCTCGGCTTCGCGACGGGTTCGGAAGGTTTTCGAGACACTGTGACCAGCTCGCCGAACACGGGCTGTCCAGCCCGATTCTTGGCCTGTTTTCCGCTTCCAGATCGTAGCCATCTCCACCGCTCCGTGTGACAAATCTGTGACGGCTATGGGCGGATAATGGCGAATGTGCGCGGATAAGCAAAAAGGCAAAAAACAGCCAGTTACGATCATGGCGTAACCGGCTGTCTGCTGTCTGGTACCGGGGGCGGGACTCGAACCCGCAAGCCTGTGAGGGCGGGGGATTTTGAATCCCCTGTGTCTACCAGTTTCACCACCCCGGCATGAGGCGCACGAGTATAACGCCCCCCGGACAGGACGCAACCGCGCACGTGCCCGGATGCCGCACCGGGTGCCGGGGGCGTGCTAAGATCGCGCGCCCATGCAATTGTCCGATTTCGACTACGAGCTTCCCGAGGAGCTGATCGCCCAGCGCCCCCGTGCACGGCGCGGGGACAGCCGCCTGTTGTACCTGCCCGTTGGCAAGGGCCCGGAGGATCGGCAATTCTCGGAGCTGTCGGCCTTGTTACGGCCTGGCGATCTGCTGGTGTTCAACGATACGCGGGTGATGCCGGCTCGCCTGCATGGCCGCAAGGCCACAGGGGGACAGGTAGAGATCCTCATCGAGCGTGTGCTGGCCGCCGACCGGGTACTGGCCCACGTGCGCGCGAGCAAGTCGCCGAAAACAGGGGCCATGCTGCTGATAGAGGATTGGCGTCTGCGGGTCGCGGGGCGTGACGGCAACCTGTTCGAGCTGGTGGTCGAAGCGGGTGGGGACGTCCACCGCTTGATGGCCGAGCATGGGCACATACCCTTGCCTCCCTATATCCGCCGTGAAGACGAGCCGGAGGATCAGGCGCGTTACCAGACCGTGTACGCGCGGCGCCCGGGAGCGGTGGCGGCGCCGACGGCCGGTCTGCATTTCGATCAGGCCATGCTCGATCGCCTGGAGGCCCTGGGTATCCACACGGCCCGGGTGACGCTGCACGTGGGGGCAGGCACCTTTCAGCCGGTGCGCGTGGAGAATCTCGATGAGCATGTCATGCACAGTGAATGGCTGGAGGTGGACGAGGCCGTCTGCGAGCAGGTTCGCCGGACCCGGGTACGTGGCGGGCGCGTGGTCGCCGTGGGCACGACCAGTGTGCGCAGCCTGGAGTCGGCTGCCGCGGATGGCGAATTGCGACCCTTTCGTGGTGATACTCGCCTGTTCATTCGCCCGGGTTACCGCTTCCGGGTCGTGGATGTCTTGCTCACCAACTTTCACCTCCCGAAATCGACCCTGCTGATGCTGGTCTCCGCCTTTGCCGGGCACCAGCGGGTCATGGCAGCCTATCGACATGCCGTTGCCCGACGTTACCGCTTTTTCAGCTACGGTGACGCCATGTTGCTGGAGAGGGCGGCGGATGTCCTGACCGAGAGGGAGGGATGCGTGTGAGCCCGTCCGGGGATTGGCGACGTCTCCCGGCATGTTCGGCCTGTCTGCCGGAGGCGGGCAAAAAAAGGGCGCGGCAGGGGGGCGCCGCGCCAAATACCACCAAAGGAGGATGGAGGAGATGTGCTGAGTCCCAGCACTTGGTTATCCTCTAATTTTCTGAAAAAAATGTCAATACCCTCCCATAAAAAAGTCCTATGTCATTCGATTTCACGCTGATCCGGAGTGACGGCAATGCCCGTCGGGGGCGCCTGCGACTGGCGCGTGGCGAGATCGAGACGCCGGTGTTCATGCCAGTGGGCACCTATGGCACGGTCAAGGCCATGACGCCAGAGGAGCTGACGGGCTTGGGGGCTCAGATCATCCTGGGCAACACCTTTCATCTCTGGTTGCGTCCGGGTACCGGGGTCATCCAGGCGCATGGTGATCTGCACGATTTCATGCACTGGGAACGCCCCATCCTCACCGATTCCGGCGGTTTCCAGGTGTATTCCCTGGGCGGGCTGCGCAAGATCACCGAGGAGGGGGTGCATTTCCGCTCCCCGGTGGATGGGGCCCGGGTGTTCATGGGCCCGGAAGAGTCGATGCAGATCCAGCGCGAGCTGGGCTCCGATATCGTCATGATCTTCGACGAATGCACGCCCTATCCGGCCAGCGAGGACGAGGCCCGTATGTCCATGGAACGCTCGTTGCGCTGGGCGGCGCGCAGCCGTGTGGCGCATGGCGACAACCCCAATGCCCTGTTCGGTATCGTGCAGGGGGGCATGTACGAATCATTGCGTGAACGCTCGCTGGACGGGCTTCGGGCGATCGGTTTCGACGGCTACGCGGTGGGCGGGCTGTCGGTGGGTGAGCCGCCGGAAGAACGCCTGCGCATCCTCGATTTCCTGGCCGAACGTCTGCCGGTCGATCGCCCACGTTACCTGATGGGGGTGGGTACGCCGGTGGACCTGGTCGAGGGGGTGCGTCGCGGCATCGACATGTTCGACTGCGTGATGCCGACACGCAATGCGCGCAATGGCCACCTGTTCGTGCGCGAGGGGGTGGTGCGGATCAAGAATCGGGTACATGCCGAGGATACCGGGCCGCTGGATCCGCATTGCGACTGTTACACCTGCCGCCATTACAGCCGTGCCTATCTGCGGCACCTGTTCCGTTGCAACGAGATCCTGGGAGCGCGGCTCAATACCATTCACAATCTGCATTTCTACCTGAACCTGATGCGAGAGATGCGCGAGGCCATCGCCGATGGGCGCTTCGAGCGTTTCCGCGAGGACTTCTATGCGCGCCAGGGCCTGCCGGTGCCGCCCTGAAGCCGAGGGGCGGCCGGCTGTGGCATAATGCGCGGCCAGCAGTGTCCGCCGTATCTGCTCCGGCGGTCGTTTTACGATTTCGATCCTTATCTTGGAGTGTGTCGATGAGTTTTCTGATATCCGATGCCCTGGCTGCTCCGGCGCCTGCCCCGGCCGACCCCGGTGGCCTGCCGCTGCTGTTCCTGATCGGCATGTTCGTGATCATGTATTTCTTCATGATCCGTCCCCAGGTCAAGCGTCAGAAGGAGCACAAGAAGCTGGTCGAGGCGCTCAAGAAGGGTGACGAGGTGCAGACCATGGGAGGCCTGGTCGGGCGCATCACCGAGGTCGGGGAGAACTTCGTCAAGGTCGAGGTCGCCGACGACACCGTGGTGACCATCCGCCGCACTGCGGTCGAGACCGTACTGCCCAAGGGCAGCCTCAAGGAAATGTGAGCCCGCCGCTCTCGGCAGCGGCCATTGACAGTTCGACATCATGAACCGATATCCCCTCTGGAAGAACCTGCTGGTTGCCTTCGTGATCTTCGGCGGCCTGCTGTATGCCCTGCCCAATGTCTTTCCCCAGGATCCGGTGGTCGAGGTCACGGGCACCCGCGGGGCCACGGTCAGCGACAGCCTGGCGGACACACTGCGCCAGGCGCTGGACGCGGCCAAGGTGCCCTACAAGCGTATCGAGCGCCAGCAGGGACGCCTGCGGATCCGTTTTGCACGCCCCGAAGATCAGCTGCGTGGTCAGGATGTGATCGCGCGCAAGCTGCCGGGAGGCTTCACCCATGCCTTGACGCTCTCGCCCGACCTGCCCGACTGGTTGCGCGCGCTGGGTGGCAAGCCCATGAGTCTTGGCCTGGATCTGCGCGGCGGAATCCATGTGCTGATCGACGTGGACATGGATGCGGCACTCAGGAAGCACATGGAGTTGCAGGTGGGCAGCATGCGCACCTTCCTGCGCGAGAACCGCTTCCGCTATGTGACCGCCAAGGCGGTCGGCAACGGTGTGGAGGTGCGTTTCCGTGACCCGGCGGTGCGTGACAAGGCCATGGCCGCAGCCGCCGAGGAATTCCGCGATCTCGATTTCAGCGTACGTGACGAAGGCAATGCTCACTACTTCCGCGCCCAGATCACCAAGGCAGCGGAACGCGAGATCCGCAAGCAGGCGCTGTCGCAGAACATCACCACCCTGCGCAATCGGGTGAACGCCCTGGGCGTGGCCGAGCCGATCATCCAGCAGCAGGGTGAGCGGCGCATCGTGGTGGAACTGCCCGGCGTGCAGGACCCGGGCAAGGTGAAGGACCTGCTGAGTGCCACCGCCACCCTCGAATACCGACTGGTGGCGGGCGATCCGGCGCAGGCCCTGCAGGCCGAGCGTACCGGCAAGGTGCCGCCGGGCACCCGCCTGTATCACGACCGTCAGGGCCAGCCCATCCTGCTCAAGCGCCAGCTGATCGTCACCGGTGACCAGATGATCAATGCCTCCTCGGGCTTCGACCAGCAGTCCGGTACCCCGGCAGTGTTCGTCACCCTCGACGGCAAGGGCGCGCGGCGCATGCGCAATGTCACCACCGAGAACGTCGGCAAGCCCATGGCCGTTGTGTTCAAGGAAAAGCGGACCGTGGGGCGTGACGAGAACGGCAAGCCCGTCAAGAAGTGGGTCGAGGAGGTCATCAATGTGGCCACCATCCGTGAGCCCTTCGGGCGGCGCTTCCAGACCACCGGTCTGGACAGCCCGACCGAGGCCCATGAACTGGCACTGCTGCTCAAGGCCGGTGCCCTGGCCGCGCCCATCGACATCGTCGAAGAGCGCACCATCGGCCCCAGCCTGGGCCAGGACAATATCGACCAGGGCTTCCGTTCGGTGGTGGTCGGTCTGGCGCTGGTGGTGATCTTCATGGCCGTGTACTACAAGGTGTTCGGTCTGATCGCCGACCTGGCACTGCTCGCCAACCTGGTACTCATCGTCGCCGCCCTGTCCATTCTGCAGGCTACGCTGACCATGCCCGGCATCGCGGGTATCGTGCTCACGGTGGGCATGGCGGTGGATGCCAATGTGCTGATCTTCGAGCGTATCCGCGAGGAGATCCGTAATGGCAGTACGCCCCAGGCCAGTATCCATGCGGGTTATGCCAAGGCCTTCAGCACCATCATGGACGCCAATGTCACTACCCTGATTGCGGCGGTGGTGCTGTTCGCCATCGGCAGTGGGTCGGTGCGCGGTTTCGCGGTCACCCTGGCGATCGGCATCATGACCTCCATGTTCACTGCCATCGTCGGCACCCGCGCCCTCATCAACCTGATCTACGGCAACAAGCGCGTCAAGGCGCTCGCGATCTGACCCGAGGACAGCAGGCATGCGTTTCATCAAGAGTGGATCGACCATCGACTTCATGGGCAAGCGCCGGCTGGCCCTGGTGTTCTCGAGTGCGGCGATGGTAGTGGCGGTGATCGCCATCATGCTGCGTGGCCTGAATCTCGGCATCGACTTCACCGGTGGCACGCTCATCGAGGTGAACTATCGCCAGGACGTGGACATCGCGCAGGTGCGCAAGGTGCTGGCCGAGGCCGGTTTCGAGAATGCCTCGGTGCAGCAGTTCGGCACCCCGCGGGACATTCTCATCCGCCTGCAACAGCAGGACAGCGGCCGGAACAAGGTCAGCGACCAGGTCTTTGCCAGCCTGTCGAAGGCGGCGGACGGCCAGGTGGAGCTGCGACGCGTGGAGTTCGTCGGCCCACAGGTGGGGGACGAGCTCACCGAGGACGGTGCCCTGGCCGTGCTGGTGGCGCTGATGGCCATCCTGATCTACGTGGCGTTGCGTTTCGAGTGGCGTTTCGCCCTCGGCTCGGTGATTGCCCTGGTGCACGACGTGCTGTTCACCCTGGGCCTGTTCGCCCTGTTGCAGATCGAATTCGACCTCACGGTGCTGGCCGCAGTGCTGGCGGTGATCGGCTACTCGCTCAACGACACCATCGTGGTGTTCGACCGGGTACGCGAGAATTTCCGCAAGCTGCGCAAGGGCACGCCGGAAGAGGTCATCAACATCTCGCTCAACCAGACGCTCAGCCGTACCTTGATGACCTCCTTCACCACCATCCTGGTGCTGCTGGCGCTGTTCTTCCTGGGAGGCGAGATCATTCATGCCTTTGCCTTCGCCCTGCTGGTCGGCATCTTCATCGGTACCTATTCGTCGATCTACGTGGCCAGCACCGCCGCGCTCATGCTGGGCGTGAGCAAGGCCGACCTGATGCCGGTCAAGAAGGAAGGTGTGGTCGACGACATGCCCTGATTCCGCCGGCGCAGGCGCTCGAGGACAAAGGGCCGACAGCATGAGCCGTCGGCCCCTTGTCGTTCAGTTGGGTGAGGGAGTCAACGTTGCTGCCGCCACCAGCGCTGCACGATGTTGTCCACGTCGAGGTCATCGGGTCCGTCACGCCACGCCCGGTCCACCGGTGCGTCCTGGCTCGAGGGTACCGGGTCGGGTCTGTAGATCTGGAGACGAGTGGGCAGGGGAATGGCCTCGCCGACCACCAGCGCCTCGCCCCGGCGCAGCGAGGCCAGGGTGTCGGTCAGGTCCTGTTCCCCCTCCGGCATCAGGCGGCGTACATAGGCCTGGTCGTCCGGGTTGGTGATGCGCAGGCAGATGAAGTTGCTGCACTGCGCCAGCACCGTCTCGGACAGCTCCAGCGGGCGCTGGCTGACTACGCACAGCCCCACGCCATACTTGCGACCTTCCTTGGCGATACGTTCCACCGCGCGACGGGTGGCCGAATGCTGCACATCGGTCTCGCGGGGGATGTACTGGTGTGCCTCTTCACAGACCAGCAGCAAGGGGAATTCGCGTCGCTGCGGGTTCCAGTAGTTGAACTCGAAGGCCAGGCGGGCGATCTGCGCGGTGATGGTCGGGCGCACGTCGTGCGGGACCACGCTCAGGTCGATCACGGTGATCGGGCGTTTGGGCTCGCCCAGGCCGACGAAGTCCCGCAGCAGGGTTTCCAGATGGGCCGATTCGGTGCGCCGTTTCGGCTTGAAAAGGAAGCTGTAGCGCGAGTCGTTGAACATCGCCTGGAAGCGCACCAGGAACTCGTCGAAGGCGCCGAACAGGGGGCCTCGCGTCTTGCCGAAATCGGATTGTTGTTCATTGGCCTTCTTGAACTGCAGGTACATCTCCTTGATCGAGAAGTACACCGGTGAGTCGACCGACAGGCTGTCGATACCCAGGTCGCGGTTGGCCTTCTTGCGCAGGCTGTAGAGCACCTCGCGCATGAAGGCTATCTGCAGCGAGGCGTTGGGGTCGGAGCGGTCGATGAGCAGATCGATCAGTTCGGAATAGGTCAGCAGCCAGTAGGGGATCTCCAGTGCGCGTGCGTCCACGTGCCGTGCCATGTCTTCGGGAAAGGCGCTGTGCAGCTTGCCGTCGGTATCGTGCCAGCCGTATTCGCCGTGGATGTCCAGCAGCACGACATGTGCCTTTGGCAGGGCCTCCACAGTGCGTTGCAGGATGCTGGCCACCGTCCACGATTTGCCCGCACCGGACTGGCCGAGGATGGCCAGGTGGCGTCCGAACAGGGGGTTGGGGTCGAAATAGACTTTCAGCTCGGGATGCTGACTGTGTCGTCCAAGATGGACACCGTAGCGCCGGAAGGTGTCGAACAGAGCCGCCAGCTGGTTGGTGTTGATGGCATAGGCGCCGGCACCCAGAGAGGGAAACTGGTCGACTCCCCGGCTGAAGCTGCCGTCACTGGCGATATGGCCCAGGGGCATCAATTGCAACAGGGTGCGGTCGCCGTCGGACCAGGAGCGCACCACGCGCACCAGCAGCTGCGCCCCGCGTGAGCGGATGATGAGGTGGGCGCCGGAATGGGTGATGCTGCGGTCCCGTGCGGCGAGGCTGTTCTCCAGATCGGGGTTCAGGGTAACCGTCAGGTGGTGGGCAGAGACGTCGGTGACTCGACCGATCAGGTCAGGGTCGTTGTTGATCAATCCTCGATACTCCCTTGGCTATGGCGTCCTGTGATTGTGCTGCCATGATCATAAGCCGTCGGTCGCCTGTCGGGCAAAGGCCTCTCATCGTGGTCATGGGCTGCTCTTGTTTCGGCCTGATGGCAGGAAAAGGCATTTCCTTGCGGGATGCCGGCACTACAGCCCGTGTCGAAGGGGTTAGAATGCAACGAGTTCCTGTTTCGGAGAAGTGCAATGAGCAACAGAGTCACCGTGGTTGGTGCCGGGTTCGGCGCCCTGACGGCCATCCGCAAGCTGCGTGCCCTGGATGCCACGCTGCGGATCGACCTGGTCGCCCCTCGACCCGAGTTCGTCTATTACCCCGGTACCATCTGGATTCCCACCGGTCTGCGTCGTCCCGAGGACCTGGTGATCCCGCTGGACAACTTCTTCCGGCGCATGCGGGTGGACTACCATCAGGCCGAGGCCACCGGTCTGAGCGAGGACGGGCGTACGCTGCACACCAGCGCCGGCGATATCCCCAACGATGGCATCATCATCGCCTCGGGGGGGCAGTTCATGCGCAAGCTGCCGGGCATCGAGCATGTCATCGTGCCGTGTGGCGGCATTCCCGCCACTACGGCTATCCGCGACCGCCTGGCCGCGCTGGAAGGTGGCACCCTGGCCTTCGGCTTCGCCGGCAACCCGAAGGAGCCGTCTGCGATGCGTGGCGGCCCGGTGTTCGAGTTCCTGTTCGGCATCGACACCTGGCTGCGCAAGCAGGGGCGGCGCGATCGTTTCAAGCTGATCTTCTTCACCCCGGCCCCCAGGCCCGGCGCGCGCCTGGGACCCAAGGCCGTGGAGGGCCTGCTGCGCGAGATGGCGAAGCGCGACATCGAGACCCACCTGGGCCACAAGATGAAGGGCTTCGAGGCCAACAAGGTGATCACCGAAGGCGGTGACTTCGAGGCCGACCTGATCCTGTTCATGCCGGGCATGACCGGCAACAAGTGGTTCGACAACACCGCGCTGACGCGCTCCGAGGGCGGGCTGCTCAAGGCCAATGCCCTGTGCCAGGCAGAGGGGGCCGAGCGAGTCTACGTGGCGGGCGATTCCGGCAGCTTCCCGGGGCCGGACTGGCTGCCCAAGCAGGCGCACATGGCCGATCTCCAGGCCGAGGCGGCGGCGCACAATCTGCTGGCCGAACTGGCCGGTCGCCAGCCCGACAAGACCTTCAAGGCCGAGCTGATGTGCATCGTGGACAGCCGCGACAAGGGCATGTTCATCAGTCGCAGCGAGAAGGGAGGGGTGGTGCTGCCGGGCAGCGTGTTGTTCCACTGGGCCAAGCGTTTCTTCGAGTGGTGGTATCTGCGGCAGTATCGCTGAGCGGCATCGCTCCTGCCGCGGGAGGTCCGTCCCCGGGCCGAACCATTCGTGACGAGGACATCGTTGCCACCTGTAGGAGGTCCGTCCCCGGGCCGAACCGTTCGCGGCGGGGACATCGTTGCCACCTGTAGGAGGTCCGTCCCCGGGCCGAACTGACCGCGCCCCGGACCGGGTGGGGGCGCTATAATCTCCCACCTTTTTGCCGTATCCGTTCATCATGGCCGATCTGAAGACCGAGACCGCGAGGCGCCGCACCTTCGCCATCATCTCCCACCCCGACGCGGGCAAGACCACGCTCACCGAAAAGCTGCTGCTGTTCGGTGGCGCCATCCAGCTTGCCGGCACGGTGAAGGGACGCAAGGCCGCGCGGCATGCCACTTCCGACTGGATGGAGCTGGAGAAGGAGCGCGGCATCTCGGTGACCTCCTCGGTGATGCAGTTCGAGCACAAGGGCTGCGTGATGAACCTGCTCGACACACCCGGCCACGAGGACTTCTCCGAGGATACCTATCGCACGCTCACCGCCGTGGATTCGGCACTGATGGTGATCGACGTGGCCAAGGGCGTGGAAGAGCGCACCATCAAGCTGATGGATGTCTGCCGCCTGCGTGACACGCCCATCATCACCTTCATCAACAAGCTCGACCGCGAGGGCCGGGACCCCATCGAGCTGATGGACGAGGTCGAGGAGGTGCTCAAGATCCGCTGCGCCCCGGTGATCTGGCCGATCGGCATGGGCAAGCGTCTCAAGGGCGTGTTCGACCTGCGCGACAAGACCGTGCACCTGTACGATCCCGAGCATGGCGGGCGGCGCTCCACGGGGGAAAGGATCCAGGGCCTGGACAACCCGCGCCTCGACGAGCTGCTTGGTGACCAGGCCGAGGAACTGCGCGAGGAGGTCGAGCTGGTGCGCGGCGCCAGCCATGCCTTCGATCTCGATGCCTACCGGCGTGGCGAGCTGACCCCGGTGTTCTTCGGTTCGGCGATCAACAACTTCGGTGTGGAAGAGTTGCTCGACGCGGTGGCCGAGTATGCGCCGTCGCCCCTGCCGCGCGCTGCGGTCGAGCGCAGCGTGGAACCGACCGAGGAGCGGTTCACCGGCTTCGTGTTCAAGATCCAGGCCAATATGGACCCGCAGCACCGCGACCGCGTGGCCTTTCTGCGTGTCTGTTCGGGCAGTTACCGCAAGGGCATGAAGATGCATCAGGTGCGCATCGGCAAGACGGTGACGGTGGCCAATGCCATCACCTTCCAGGCCGATGCGCGCCACGCGGTCGAGGAGGCCTTTCCCGGTGACATCATTGGCCTGCACAACCACGGCACCATCCAGATCGGTGATACCTTCACCGAGGGCGAGTCACTCAAGTACACCGGTATTCCGTACTTTGCGCCGGAACTGTTCCGCCGCGTGGTGCTCAAGGATCCGCTCAAGCTCAAGCAGCTTCAGAAGGGCGTGTTGCAGCTGTGCGAGGAAGGGGCCACCCAGGTGTTCCGCCCGTTGCGCAACAACGAGTTGATCCTCGGCGCGGTCGGCGTGCTCCAGTTCGAGGTCGCCGCCCACCGCCTGAAGCACGAATACGGCGTCGAGGCCATTGTCGAGCCAGTGCAGGTACAACTGGCGCGCTGGATCGCCTGCGACGACGACAAGCTGCTGGCGCGTTTCCGCGACAAGGCGCACGACAACCTCGCGCTCGATGGTGACGGTCAGCTCGTCTACCTCGCGCCCACCCGTGTCAACCTGTCGCTTACCGAGGAACGCTGGCCCGAGATCCGTTTCCTGGCGACCCGTGAGCTCTGATGCGTTGGCGTGGTAGGGGGCGCTGTCAAGTGCCGGCGTAACCGCTCAGGTGCAGCACGATCACCCCCAGGGTGACGATCGGGTGCCACCACTCGGGCAATTTGCGTGGAAATGGCTTCATCAGCGGGTTCTCTCGCTACAATGACACCTTCCATGTCGTTGCGTGGCGAAAAAACTTGAGCCACGCAGGCATTCGATTCCTGGAGGAAACCGATGGAACCCGAGAAGGTCAAGCAATTCATAGAGGCCGGTCTGCCCGGTGCGCGGGTCGAGGTCACGGGTGACGGCCGCCATTTCGAGGCCCTGGTGGTCTCCGAAGCCTTTGAAGGCAAGAGCCTGGTCCAGCGTCACCGCATGGTGATGAATACGGTCAACGAACAGATCGCCAGCGACGAGCTCCACGCCCTGTCGATCAAGGCGAAGACGCCAGCCGAGGCGGGTTGAGCGTTTTTTTCGATGGGCCGAACGAACATCACATGCCTTCCCAGAACTCCGAATCCTTGGCCAGGAACTGGTCGAAAGGGATGTAGTGCGAGCCGTCGCAGGAGAAGTTCAGCCCCACGATGCCGTTGAAGATGTTGATCGAACCGGCGCGCAGGTAGATGGTCTCGTCGGCGAAGCGCAGGTGCCGGAAGGTCTCGAAGATGGGCTTGATCGATTCCTTCGGGACCACCGCGTCGGCCGGGTAGTCCCGGTGCGGGAAGGCGAGGCAGATGTCGGGATCGACCAGATCCTCGAACTCGATGACCTGGTAGCGGTAGGGGTCGTCCAGGGTCCACACCGTGGCCCGGCTGCTGGAGAAATGCAGCTTGAGGTGGAAGATGCCGTTGTCGGTGATCAGTTCCTCGACCACGGGCAGGATCTGGTCGATGTGCCTGTCGAGCCGGCTGGGTACCCGGGTCTGCTGGAACACCTGGCCGCGGATCGCGGGGTCGCCCTTGATCTGACGCCAGCGCGAGGGGTCGCTGTACATGTCCTTGGTGATCGGCAGCTTGCGCAGGTCGAAGTCTGCGCCCAGCCAGCCGATGTGCTCACCGTCGCGCCAGACCTTCTGCAGCGCGGTGACCGAAGGACGGTTGGCGCGCAGGCTGATGTAGGCCTCGGAGAGCGTCATGTCCGATTCGGGGTCGATCTGCTGGAAATAGGGCCGGGTGGCGCGGTCGCGCCCGAAGTCCTCGGGCATCAGGCCGTTTGCGGAGGCGTTGGCGCTGATCTGCACGCCGTTGGTGTCCAGCGCATACAGGTAGGTGACATAGGGCACCTTGCGCATGGAGTCTTGCAGCTCGCTGTCCAGGGCTGTGCGGTCGCTCCACACCTGCGCCACCCGGTTGGCGGCCCGGTGCATGGGGTCCACCAGCATGTTGTGCAACATGGCGCGCTGGCGGCGGATGCGTTGTTGCAGGGGCGATTCGGTCGGGGCGTTCATGGCTCAGTCCGTGCGTTTGCCCGGCAGCGGGAAGGGGGTGACGTTGCTGCTGGTGCCGTCGATGTCGAGGATCTTGTTCTGTCCCTGGGCAGCGACCTGGTCGATACGCACCACCGCGTGCATGGGCAGGAGGATGCGCTCCACACCCTCGAACTCGGCCTTGAGCTTCTCTTCGGCCGGGTCGATGACCAGCGCGGTGTGTTCGCCGAACAGCAGGTCGCGGATCTCGACGAAGCCATAGATGTCGCCTTGCGACACCTGACGTGCGTGCAACTGGTAGAGCTTGCCGTTGTTGTGGAACAGGATTCGGAATATCTGCATGGTGACCTCAGGATAACACCGCTATTTTACGGTCGGATGACAGGTGGTGCAGCGAAAACTGTCGCTGCGCTATGATGGAACTGACCTGACGGAAACTCCGCCCGGGTTTCTTCCTCGCTTGCGGGGAGGGAAGTGTACGTCGAGGCGGCTCTCCTGTTGCTGGACCCTCCCGGTCTCTTCCACGCCTCGGGAAGGGGAAAATACTCAATGTGGAAGTCAACACCACAGAATACACAGAGATCACAGAGGAGTTGGAGCGGGGTCTGTCCCGGCGGGATTGCCAACCGCCACCGACGGACCGACCGATGCCCGCAGGGAGGTCCGCGCCTTGCCATTTGCTATCGTTGAGCTCTGTGTTCTCTGTGGTGAAAAATCAGGGGCACAAACGCATCTTCCATGATCAGGGGTGTGGTCGGCACGCGTCATGGGTGTTAATTCAGAATATTAAGACAATGGTGGTGACATGAGCCTGTTCAAGGAACTGGAAAGACGCCCCGCCGGCGAGACGGTGCCGCTGGCGGACGCCATCGCTGCGCTGCCCTGGAACGCCGACGGCCTGCTGCCGGCGATCGCCCAGCAGCACGACAGTGGCGAGGTGCTGATGCTGGCCTGGATGAACGAGGCTGCATTGCGCGAGACACTGACGACCGGCCAGGTCTGCTACTGGTCGCGTTCACGCCAACGGCTGTGGCGCAAGGGCGAGTCCTCGGGGCAGGTGCAACGCCTGGTCGAGCTGCGTTTCGACTGCGACGGTGACACCATCCTGTGCAAGGTCGACCAGACCGGGCCGGCCTGCCACACCGGGCGGCGCGACTGCTTCTACCTGAAGGTCGATGGTGACCTGCTGGTGATCGACAAGGCCCCGCTGATCGACCCGGAGACCCTCTATGGCCGCTGAACTGCACATCGAACCCATCCCGGCCTTCGACGACAACTACATCTGGCTGCTGTGGCGCGAGGGGCACGCCGGTTGCAGCCTGGTCGACCCGGGCGACGACGAGCCGGTGCGCGAGGCCCTGGCCGAACGTGGGCTGCGGCTGGAGAGCATCCTGGTCACCCACAAGCACGGCGACCATGTCGGCGGCATTGCCGCGCTCAAGGCCGTCTGGCCCCAGGCTGTGGTCTATGGCCCGGCCGGCGAATCCATCCGTACCCTGGATCGGCGTCTGCACGGTGGCGAACGGGTTGTGCTCGAGGGTCTTGGTGTCACCTTCGAGGTGCTGGACGTGCCCGGCCACACCGAGGGCCACATCGCCTACCTTGGGGACGGTGTCCTGTTCTGCGGCGACACCCTGTTCGCCTGTGGCTGCGGGCGAGTGTTCTCCGGCACCTTCGAGCAGCTGGCGGCCTCGCTGCGCGCGCTGGCGGCCCTGCCGCCGGCGACGCGCGTCTACTGCGCCCATGAGTACACCCTGGACAACATCGGCTTCGCGAAGTGGGTCGAACCCGACAGCCCCGCGCTGGCCGCGCGCGAACGGCAGGTGCGTGGATTGCGCGAGCGCGGCGAGCCCAGCGTGCCCTCTACCCTGGGCGAAGAGCTGGCGACCAATCCCTTCCTGCGCACCGGGGAGCCCACGGTGATCGCCGCTGCCGAGCGCTGGGCAGGGCAGGCGTTGGATGATCCCAGCGCGGTGTTCGCCGCCCTGCGCACCTGGAAAGACAAGGACTACGATTGATGACTATCCTGATCAAGAACGCCCGGTTGGTGAACGAGGGCGAGGTGCGCGAGGGCGACCTGCTGATCCGTGACGGGCGTATCGCGCGCATCGGGGGCGAGATCCCGGCCGAGGGTGCCGAGGTGATCGATGCCGCCGGCCGGGTGCTGATGCCCGGCATGATCGACGACCAGGTGCACTTCCGCGAGCCGGGGGTGACCCACAAGGCGGACATCGCCAGCGAGTCGAAGGCGGCGCTGGCCGGTGGCATCACCAGTTTCTTCGATATGCCCAATACCCGCCCGCAGACGGTCACCCTCGAGGCCCTGGAAGACAAGTTCCGCCTGGCCGCAGGGCGGGCCTGGGGCAATTTCGCCTTCTATCTCGGCGGCACCAACGACAACATCGAGGAGATCCGTCGCCTGGCGCCGGGCCAGACCTGCGGGGTGAAGGTGTTCATGGGGGCCTCCACCGGCAACATGCTGGTGGACGACCCGGCCACCCTCGAAGCCATCTTCCGCGACTGCCCGACCCTGATCGCTACCCACTGCGAGGACACACCCACCATCCTCGCCAACGAGGCGCGTTACCGCGAGCAGTACGGCGAGCAGATTCCCATGCGTTTCCACCCGGCCATCCGCAGCGAGGAGGCCTGCTGGAAATCGTCCTCGATGGCGGTGGACCTGGCGCGGCGTCACGGTACCCGCCTGCACGTGCTGCACCTGACCACCGCGCGCGAACTGGCGTTGTTCGATGCCGGTCCATTGGAAGGCAAGCGCATCACCGCCGAGGCCTGCGTGCATCACCTGTACTTCAGCGATGCCGACTACGCGGCGCTGGGCAGCCAGATCAAGTGCAATCCCGCGATCAAGACCGCCGAAGACCGCGCCGCCCTGCGCGCTGCCCTGGCCGAGGACCGCCTGGACGTGATCGCCACCGATCACGCACCCCACACCTGGGAAGAGAAGCAGGACCCTTCCTACTTCAAGGCCCCCGCCGGCCTGCCGCTGGTGCAGCATGCCTTGTGCATGGCGCTCGAACTGGTACACGACGGCGTGCTCGACCTGCCGCAACTGGTGCACAAGGTGGCGCATGCCCCGGCGCGCCTGTTCGGCATCCGCGAACGTGGCTTCCTGCGCGAGGGCTATCACGCCGACCTGGTGCTGATCGACCTCGAAGCCCCGCAGACGGTGCGTCGCGAGGACGTGCTCTACAAGTGTGGCTGGAGCCCGCTGGAGGGGCGTACCCTGCGCTCCAGCGTGATTGCCACCTTCGTCAACGGTGAACTCAAGTATGACCGGGGCCGCTTCCTTGGTGGACCCAACGGTGCGCGGCTCGAGTTCGCGGCAGACTGAAGCGGAGCTGAAGGCGGGAAGAAGGGGCCTCATCCGAGGTCCCTGACGTCTCGGTGTCTCAGATGTATTGAACCGGGACACTCGCTTGAATTCGGGCATAGGATACGGGCATTCTCGGCTTCGCAAGCAAGGCGCGGCCAATCCAATCCCTTCGACCTCGCCGAACAGATCAACCGTCGTACCGCCGCCACTACCCCACGCTGGAAGAAAAGCTCAACTGGCAATAAACAGCAACACGAACTGGAGCGCAAGCGCAACAAACTGCGCCGCGAGCTGTTTGATCGGCAGGATGAGGTGGAGGAAAGGCGCGATGAGCTGATCGCCGAGCTGGAGGCCCAGCTAACGCAGAAGGCTGAAGAGCGGTTGTTGTTTACAATTGAATGGGAGTTGATATGAATTTGCGGCCGACAACAATTGGAAAACAGAAATGAAACCCATCAACGATTCCAACCAGATCACCCGCCTCGTCTTGCGCGGCTACAAGTCCATTGCCGAGTGCGATATCGAGTTGGGCAGATTGAATGTGTTGATTGGCGCCAATGGTGCGGGTAAATCCAATTTCATCGGATTCTTTCGCATCATCCAGCGTATTCTCGATCAGCAACTTCAACTCATGGTTGGGGAAATGGGTGGGCCTGATGCCTTGTTGCATTTTGGGCGCAAGACAACCGAAGAACTGCATGCGGAACTCTATTTTGGCAACAACGGATATCGCTTCACTCTACGCCCGACGGAAGACAACCGCATGGTGTTTTCCCGCGAGGCATTGTGGTGGAACCAGCACGGCGACTGGCGCCCCCGGTCTGGCCACTTTGAAACCTATGCCGAGGAGCAAAAGCGTAAAACGCGCATTTATGATTTTGTTGTGCCGGCCATGCGTAGCTGGCGCGTATACCATTTCCATGACACCAGCCGCAGCGCTTTTGTCAAACAGGTGCACGGCATCAATGACAACGAATATCTACGGGAGGATGCACGCAATCTTGCGGCCTTTCTCTATCGGCTGAAACAGCTTCACGAAACGTACTACAAACGCATCGTCAAGGCGGTCCAGCTGGTTGCCCCCTTCTTTGGTGACTTTTACCTAAGACCCAGTGTCGAAAACAAAGAAAAGATTCAGCTCGAATGGACCGAGACGGGGCAGGATGTTCCTTTCACAGCCAGCGCGCTTTCGGACGGCACATTGCGCTTCATATGCCTGGCCACGGTGCTGTTGCAGCCGGAAGAGTTCATGCCGGCGGCAATCATCATCGACGAACCCGAACTCGGCTTGCATCCCTACGCCATCACCGTTCTTGCCGGGCTGATGAAAAGGGCTTCCGCTCGTCATCAGCTCATTGTTTCTACCCAATCCGTTGAGCTGGTGAATGAGTTCAACGCCGAGGATCTGATCGTCGTGGACAGGGCCGGTGCGGCATCCACCCTAAAGCGACTGGATACCGAGGCACTGAGCGAATGGTTGGAGGAATACAGCCTGGGCGAGCTGTGGAAGAAGAACCTTCTGGGTGGGAGACCGGCGCGATGAACCGCGTGTATGTCCTCGTGGAGGGCCAGACTGAGGAGACTTTCGTCCGTGAACTGCTCGCACCCCATTACAACGCTCACGGCCTCTATCTCACTCCCATCGTGGCCACTACCAGCCCAGGACACAGAGGCGGTATTGTGCGCTACACCCAGGTGCGTCCACAAATTGAACGGTTGTGCAAGCAAGATACGAACGCCTTCGTGACCACGATGTTCGATCTCTATGGGCTGCCAAGCGATTTTCCGGGCAAAAGTGGACCCGAGTGGACCCGTCAGGGCAACGGCCGCGACAAAGCTGCCTTGGTGGAACGGGCGATGATGCGGGACATCGGCCGGAAAAACTTCATTCCCTATATTCAGGTTCATGAATTCGAAGCTCTGCTTTTCGTCGAACCGTTGTGTTTCCAGGGTTGGGCGGACGCGAACGTGGCGGCAACACTGTCAGCGGTACGTGCTACAACCGAACCGGAAGCGATCAATGACAATCCTCAAACAGCGCCATCCAAACGTATTCAGGCCTGCATGCCGGATTACCAGAAAACCATTCACGGCCCCTTGATCGCATTGGATATCGGTCTGGATGCCATGCGAAAGGCATGCCCTCATTTCAATGCCTGGCTTCAGCGCCTTGAGCAATTGGCAACCTGAAACGACACGGACAGAAGCGGAAAATGACCAAGAAACGAAAACTTGAACTCACCTGAATCGGCAAGGACAAGCGGCCCAAGCTGGAGCCGCGTATCTTGCTGGAAGATCCGGAGAAGTCCTATCACGCCAAACACCGGGTGACGGAGAACGACATCTTCGACAACCGGCTGATCTTCGGCGACAACCTGCTGGCGCCTTCGTTGCTGGAGCAGGACAAGTGGGGTTAT
The DNA here is from genome assembly GCA_964394235.1 of uncultured Sedimenticola sp. Taxonomy (GTDB): domain Bacteria; phylum Pseudomonadota; class Gammaproteobacteria; order Chromatiales; family Chromatiaceae; genus MONJU. The sequence continues at coordinate 22,447 of CAYMWJ010000030.1, forward strand.
CGTGTGTCGCTCTATTTTCTGAGGTTGGATTCACCCGAGCTGGCCATCGAACGCGTGGCTGAACGGGTTCGCCAGGGCGGGCATGCTGTGCCTGAAGCGGTTATTCGACGGCGTTTCAGCAAAGGCTTGTTGCTGTTTGATACGGTGTATCGGTTCCTGGTCGATGACTGGATGCTGTTTGACAACAGCGGTGAGCAACCGGAATTGATTGAATGGGGAGAAAAACCATGAAACCCGAAGAACTGGACAAGGCCAGAAATCCGCTGTTGCCAGCGGCTTGGGTCGCCATCCGGCGGGCAGCACTTCAAGCCCGACGGCAGGCCTTGATGACAAAGACGGCGATCGTGGTACGTAGCAACGGCAGAGTGGTGCGCATTACACCAAATGAAGTGCGGGAGGCACTTGGTCAGTATGCTCCAGACAGGGTGGACGAAAGTGAAGCAAGGAAGCCATGAATAGACGGGTACTGAATGCCATCAAGGGCCGCCTGTCCCTGCGTACTCCCCAGGCGGAATCCCTTGAAAAACTGGCCCGGGCGCTGGATACCGCGCCGGACATGTGCCGCCATGAGCGCGATCTGGAAGCAGTGCTGAACACCCTCAAGGCGGCGTTTCCTACGCTGGAGGATTTCGAGCGGGAGTTCCCGTCGCTGTGCTTCGCGTTGGCCACGGGCGTCGGCAAGACACGCCTGATGGGGGCGTTTATCAGCTATCTGCACCTGGCCCACGGGTTCAAGCACTTTTTCGTGCTGGCGCCGAACCTGACCATTTACGAAAAGCTGATCGCCGATTTCACGCCCAATACGCCCAAGTATGTGTTCAAGGGCATCGCCGAGTTTGCTGCCCGGCCGCCGGAGATCATTACTGGCGACAATTACGAGCAGCGCGCGGGCAACCTGAGCCTGTTGTCGCCGGTGGTCATCAACATTTTCAACATCTCCAAGATCAACACCGAGGTGCGTGGCGGCAAGAGCCCGCGTATCAAGCGCCTGTCGGAATACCTGGGCGACAGCTATTTCAATTATCTGGCCGAACTGCCCGATCTGGTGCTGCTGATGGACGAGTCGCACCGCTACCGTGCCAGTGCTGGTGTGCGCGCCATCAACGAACTGAAGCCGTTGTTTGGCCTGGAACTGACGGCAACTCCCTTCGTGGAGACCAGCCGCGGGCCAAAGCCGTTCAAGAACGTGGTCATGGATTATCCCCTGGCGCGTGCCATGGAGGACGGCTTCGTCAAGGAGCCGGCGGTGGTCACGCAGCGTGATTTCGATGCCAAACGCCATACGCCGGAGGAGATCGAGAAGATCAAGCTGGAGGACGGCATTCGCGTGCACGAGGCCACCAAGGTGGAGCTGATGACCTACGCGCGCCAGCACGGCGTGAAGAAGGTCAAGCCCTTCGTGCTGGTGATCGCCCGCGACACCACCCATGCCGCGCGGTTGCTGGCGCTGATCCAGTCCGAAGCCTTTTTCGAGGGCCGCTACCGCGACAAGGTGATTCAGGTGGACAGCTCCACCCGGGGCAAGAAAGAAGACGAGATGATCGAGCGCCTGCTGGCGGTGGAGAGCCCGGAGGAGCCTACCGAGATTGTCACCCATGTGAACATGCTCAAGGAAGGCTGGGATGTGACCAATCTCTACACCATCGTGCCGCTGCGCGCCGCCAATGCGCGCACCCTGATCGAGCAGTCCATCGGCCGGGGGCTGCGCCTGCCCTACGGCAAGCGCACTGGCGTCAGTGCGGTGGATCGGCTCAATATCGTGGCCCATGACCGTTTTCAGGAAATCATCGACGAGGCCAACCGGGGTGATTCGCCGATCCGCCTGAAGCAGGTGATACTGGAGGCGCCGCGCGCTGCGGACGGCAAGGTGAGCGTATCGGTCGGTTCCAGCGCCGAGGCGGCCCTGGGCTTGGCCCGGCCGGTGCGGGGGTATCGCCCAGTGACTCACCCAGGTCGAGTTGATCCGGATTTTCGAGGATCCGCTTCAGCTCGGCCTTGTTACGTTGCTTGCTCATGATCTGCTCCTGTCAGTGAATGCAGGAGCAGGTTGTGGCGCGAGATTCATCGCGAGAGAGCGGTGTCGTTTGACCGGTTACGTTCGCGACGAGGACGCCGCGCCTGCCGGTAGGAGGCCCGTCCCCGGGCCGAACCTTACCGGGCCGAGTCGTTAGCGACGGGGATGCCGCGCCTCGGCAATGGCGCCCTTGTCCACGCCTTCGAAGGCATGTACGCGGAAATGGTGGCCGGGGTGTTCGCCAGCCAGTGTCTCGGCGATATGGGCGGCGAGGTTCTCGACGGTGGAGTCGGTGTCGACCAGGTAGCAGCGCTCGACCGGCAGGCGCAGCAGGAAGCGCCCCTGGG
>CAYMWJ010000031.1:0-3417 GCA_964394235.1 uncultured Sedimenticola sp.
ATTGCGCACAATGTTGTCGGAACTCTCGATAAAGAATTTGCGGATCATTCGTGATCTGCGGCTCGTACTGTCGCCGGGTGTCAATCTGATGGCCGGGCCGAATGGCGCAGGAAAGACCTCTGTGATCGAGGCGTTGTATGTACTGGCCGTTGGTCGGTCTTTCCGGCTCCGTGATCCCGCCCCCTTGATTCGAGAGGGCGCGGAGGCTGCAGAGTTGTTTGTCCGTTTCCAGGACGCGGCGGGTGGGTCACATGCGTTGGGGATGCGCCGAGAACGGAAGCAACTGGCGGTCAGACTGGATGGGCGCTCCCGCATCAGACGTTCCGAAGTTCTTCGATTGCTGCCGGTACAGTTCATTGGCCCGGACCCTCAGGAAATGGTGGAGGGTCCGCCGGAGTTGCGCAGGCAGTTACTCGATTCCGGGTTGTTTCACGTGGAACAGGGTTACCTCTCGTTGTTGCAGCGCTACGCCAGGGCGTTGCAGCAACGCAATGCCGCCTTGCGACTGGACGGTGCCCAGGTCACGCAGTGGGAGTCGACCCTGGCCGAATCCGGGACCAAGATCGACAAAGTCCGGCGTTCCTATGTCGAACGTGTGATCGCGGGAGCCGAGGCGAGGTTGGCGTCCTGGGGTCTGGAACTCGGTGTGAGTTTTCAATATCGCTCGGGATGGCCTGGAGGGCGGACATTGCTCGAGAGTCTCGAAGCGACCAGGGAACGCGATTGCCATCTCGGCTACACCGGTCCAGGGCCACACCGCGCAGACCTGATAATCCATACCGACGCCGGGCGTGGTGCGAAGATCTTGTCTCGTGGTCAGCAGAAAATGCTCATCGCTGCACTGATCATCAGCCAGGCCGAGATTCATCGGGAGCGGCTGGGGAGAGCCCCCATTCTGCTGTTCGACGATCTGCCGGCAGAACTGGACCGTTGCAATCGCGAAAAACTGCTCGACGCATTGGTCGGTGTCTATCCACAAATGGTTGTCACCTCCCTGGAAGTGGACGTCCTGAGTGGTGTGAAAGAAGTCAGCATGTTTCACGTGGAACAGGGGGTGCTGTCCGGACCTGAGGCCGGTTGAGGCTTTCATGTATAATGGCGGCCTGTCCCGCAGCCTGTCACCGCTTTCATGAACGATTCCAACACCTACGATTCGTCTTCCATCAAGGTACTCAAGGGCCTGGATGCGGTGCGAAAGCGTCCCGGCATGTACATTGGTGATACCGACGACGGCACCGGCCTGCACCACATGGTGTTCGAGGTGGTGGACAACTCCATCGACGAGGCGCTGGCCGGTCACTGCAAGGAAATCCAGGTCATCATTCACGATGACGGCTCGGTCACCGTGGCCGATGACGGCCGAGGCATCCCGGTCGGCATCCACGAGGAAGAAGGACGCTCTGCCGCCGAGGTCATCCTGACCGTGCTGCATGCGGGGGGCAAGTTCGACGACAATTCCTACAAGGTCTCCGGCGGTCTGCACGGCGTCGGTGTCTCGGTGGTCAACGCCCTGTCCGAGACCCTGGAACTGGAGATCCACCGTGATGGCCATGTCCACCGGCAGGTCTATCACTTGGGGGAACCCGAAGCACCATTGGCGGTGGTGGGCGAGTCCGACCGCACCGGGACCATCATCCGCTTCAAGCCCAGTGCCGAGATCTTTACCCATATCGAATTCCATTACGAAATCCTCGCCAAGCGCCTGCGCGAGCTGTCGTTCCTGAACTCGGGAGTGCGTATCTCGCTGCGCGACGAGCGTAACGAAAAGTCCGATGTCTTCGAATACGAAGGCGGCATTCGCGCCTTTGTCGAGCACCTCAACCGCAAGAAAACCCCACTGAACGAAAAGGTCTTTCACTTTTCGGCCGAGCGCAATGGCATCGTGGTCGAGCTGGCCTTGCAGTGGAACGAGTCTTACCAGGAAAACATCTTCTGTTTCACCAACAATATCCCGCAGCGTGATGGCGGCACCCATCTGGCCGGCCTGCGCGCAGGCCTGACCCGTACCCTCAACAACTACATCGAGAGCGAGGGGCTGGCTAAAAAGCAGAAGGTCCACACCACCGGCGACGACGCCCGCGAGGGCCTGACCGCGGTGCTGTCGGTGAAGGTGCCCGACCCCAAGTTCTCTTCGCAGACCAAGGAAAAGCTGGTCTCCTCCGAGGTCAAGTCGGTGGTGGAATCCCTGGTAGTGGAGAAGCTCGGCGAGTTCCTCATCGAGAACCCGACCGAAGCGAAGATCATCGCCGGCAAGATGATCGAGGCGGCGCGCGCCCGGGAGGCGGCGCGCAAGGCCCGCGAGATGACCCGGCGCAAGGGTGTGCTGGATGTCGCCGGTCTGCCGGGCAAGCTGGCCGATTGTCAGGAGAAGGATCCGGCGCAATCGGAACTCTACCTGGTCGAGGGCGATTCCGCTGGTGGTTCAGCCAAGCAGGGGCGTGATCGCCGCACCCAGGCCATCCTGCCGCTGAAGGGCAAGATCCTCAACGTGGAGAAGGCACGCTTCGACAAGATGCTGGCGTCCGCCGAGGTCGGCACCCTGATCACCGCCCTGGGCTGTGGTATCGGGCGCGAGGAGTTCGACCCGGACAAGCTGCGCTATCACCGCATCATCATCATGACCGATGCCGACGTGGACGGTGCGCACATCCGCACTTTGCTGCTGACCTTCTTCTACCGGCAGATGCCCGAGCTGATCGAGCGCGGTCACATCTACATCGCCCAGCCACCGTTGTACAAGGTCAAGAAGGGCAAGCAGGAGACCTACCTGAAGGACGATCTGGCACTCAACGCCTATCTGTTGCGCACCGCGCTGGACAATGCTGCACTGTATGTGAATGCCGAGGCACCGCCGCTGTCGGCGACTGCGCTCGAGGCCCTGGCCAACGACTATGTGACGGTGGCCGTCATCCTCAAGCGCCTGGGTCGGCGTTATGACGAGCGTTTCATGCAGCGCTTGCTGTACATGCCACGGGTGGACGAGAACTTGCTGAGCGATCACGCGGCCTTCCAGGAATGGATCGACGAACTGCAATTGCGCCTGCAGGCCGACAGCGGGGTATCCGACCAGTTCAAGCTGCGTCTGGTCGAAGGCGAAGAAGAGGGGCAAGGCGAGGCCCTGTTGCTGGAGCGCTGGACGCACGGCATCACCAACGAGCGTCGGGTGCCGCTGGAATTCTTCCGCAGCGCCGATTATCGCAAGATTGCTGATCTGGGTGAGCAACTGATCGGCTTGATCGGCGAGGGCGCCTTCGTGCGTCGCGGCGAACGCGAGAAGCCGATTGCCAGTTTCGAGGAGGCCTTTGCCTGGTTGATGGATGAGGCACGCCGTGGGCAGCACATCCAGCGCTACAAGGGTCTGGGCGAGATGAACCCCGAGCAGCTTTGGGAAACCACCATGAACCCGGAGACCCGCCG
>CAYMWJ010000031.1:3517-24054 GCA_964394235.1 uncultured Sedimenticola sp.
GCGAGATGAACCCCGAGCAGCTTTGGGAAACCACCATGAACCCGGAGACCCGCCGTCTGCTGCAGGTGAACATCGAGGACGCCGTCAGTTCCGACGAGATCTTCACCACCCTGATGGGGGATCTGGTGGAGCCGCGCCGCGAGTTCATCGAGCGCAATGCCCTGACCGTCGAGAATCTCGATATCTAATCAGGGTTCGGCCCGGGGACGGGCCTCCTACAGGAGCAGCGTCTCCGCCGCGAACCTTGCCCTCCACGCGCACAGAGCTCCGAAGGGCTTTTGATGGGCACGGCCCTTCGGGCCTTTGCCCATCCTACGGTATTGGGTAGGTTGAACGATGGGTAGGATGGGCAAAGGCATATCGCACCGTGCCCATCATTGGCTCCGAACTCGGGTCGCTGGTGAGTCCCACCAGCTTTTCCCCAGAGTTATCCACAGCCTGTTCCACAAGCCAACGTCAGCTTGTGCCGCGTCTTCCCGTGCAGCGAGCACGGCTGGCAAGCGCTTTTGCTGACCAGAAAGTGAGTAATCGCTTTGCTATTGGCGCAATTGTGACGGGAGTTTTTTCATCTCGCCTTCGATCCACTCCTCGACCTCGGCGATGATCTGCTGGGCCTTCTTGCCGGTACTGGGGATGGGCGCGCCGACACGCACCTCGATGGTACCAGGGTATTTTTTCACACCCCGTCGTTTCCAGTAGACACCGGCATTGTGCGCCACCGGCACCACCGGGTAGCCGGACTTCTCGGCGAGGATGGCGCCGCCGATACCGTACTTGCGCCGCTCCCCCGGTGCTGTACGCGTGCCCTCGGGGAAGATCACCACGATACGACCGTCGTCCAGCGCCCGTTTGCCCTCCTTGACCACTTGCAACACGGCCCTGCGCCCGGCCTTGCGGTCGATGGGGATGGCACGGCAGAAACCCAGGGCCCAGCCGAAGAAGGGGATCTTCAGCAGCTCCTGTTTCAGCACCCAGGACTGGTGCGGCGCCAGCAGGCCGCGCAGGGCGATCGTCTCCCAGGTGGACTGGTGCTTGGCCATGAGGATGGCCCCCCCCTTGGGCAGGTGCTCCGCGCCCCGGATGTGGACACGCAGGCCGCAGATCCAACGCTGCAGGCGGATGTTGAGCCGGCCCCAGTGGGTGGCCACCCGGTCGCTGAAGTGGGTACCGAGGAAGCGGCCCAGTACCGCGATGGTCAGGCCGTGGCTGACCACGGTCAGTGACATGAGCACGAAGTAGGTCAGGGAACGCAACAGGATCATCGTTGTGCCAATATCCAGGAAACGGCTCCATCGAGGTCGTCGAAGGCGGGGACCTCGGGATAGTCGGTTCGCGTCGCCTGTCCGTGGCCGGTGAGCACCAGCAGCGGGCGGGCGTTCACGGCGCGGGCCGCCTCGATATCGGCCACGTCGTCGCCGATCACCGTGACCGTCTCCAGCGGGGTATCCAGGCGCTCGGCAATCTCGCGCAACATCCCGGTCCCGGGCTTGCGGCATTCACAGCTGCTGTCCTCGCCATGGGGGCAGCTGAGCAGGGCGTCCAGGTGGCCGCCGACGCGCGCCAGGGCCTCGGCCAGGCGTGCGTGGATGGCGTTCAGTGCCTCGATGTTCAAGCGCCCCTCGCCCAGGATCGGCTGGTTGGTGGTCAGCGCGACCCGATAGCCGGCGTGGTTGAGGCGGGAGACGGCCTCCAGGCTGCCGGGAATGATGCGCAGTTCGTTCACCGACAGCAGGCCGCCGGCAACAGGCTCCAGCAAGACACCATCACGACCCAGGATGATCAGTGGCTGCATCGGTGTGGTTCACTCCATGTCGCGAAACTCGGAGACGCGGATACGCCCGTTGATCATGCGAGCTTCGCGCTGCATCAGCTTGTCCATCTTCTCCCAGAAGGCCTGCTTGAGATCGAAGTCGGCCGCGATACCGGTACCCATCAGCAGGATCAGCAGGTCGGCCACCTCCTCGGCCAGGGCCGCAGTGCTCTTGCCCTTGGTCACACAGCTGGAGATCTCGCCCAGCTCCTCGGCCATCAGGGCGATCCGGTAGTTGAGTTCCTCGCCGCCGGTGTTGCGGAAATCGTGCTTGTCGTGAAAGGCCTGTACGGCGGCCAGCATGGCGTCCCAGGAATCGCGATTCGGCGTGCTCATGCGGACTGACCTCCGCCGATCTGCAAGCGTCCGATGTCGGCCACCTGGAGGAACAATTCCCGCGCGCGGCGCAACAGGGCGAGCCGGTTGTTGCGCACCGCCGGGTCCTCGGCCATCACCATCACCTCGTCGAAGAAGCGGTCGGTCGGCTCGCGCAGGCGGGCCAGGGTCTCGAGCTGCTTGATGTAATCATTGGCCCGCAGGACCAGGCCGCCTTCGACCGTCTTGATCTCGTCGAGCAGCACCTGTTCGACCGTGTCTTCGAAGTGCTTGGGATCGACGGTCTGGGGGATGTCTTCACCCGCCTTTTTCAGGATGTTGCCGATGCGCTTGTTGGCGGCGATCAGGGCCTCGGCCTCGGGCAGTTTCAGGAAGGCCTGCACCGCCCGGATGCGTTGCTCGATGTCGGCCAGATCCGGCGGCGCTACCGTAATCACGGCCTCGAAGATGTCGGTCGAGACCCCAATGTCGGCATACAGCCGGCGCAGACGGTCGCGCATGAACTGCCATACCGTGTCGACGACAGCAGCCTCACCCAGGCGGTCAGCGAGTTGTTTCTCTGCTTGTTCCAGTAGGTCCAGCACATTCAATGAAAGTGAGTGCTCACGCAAGATGCGCAGGATGCCGAGTGCAGCACGCCGCAGTGCGTACGGATCCTTGTCGCCGGTGGGCTTCATGCCAATGCCGAAGATGCCGACCAGGGTGTCCAGGCGCTCGGCCAGGGCCACCGCGATACCGGTGCGGGTCTGGGGCAGGCGGTCGCCGGAGAAGCGCGGCATGTAGAACTCGTCGAGCGCTTGCGCCAGCTCGGGATCCTCGCCGTCGCGCAGCGCCTGGTAGCGGCCCATGATGCCCTGCATGTCCGGGAACTCGTAGACCATCTCGGTCATCAGGTCGCAACGACTGAGCATGCCCGCGCGTCGTGCCTTTTCCACGTCGCCATCGATCGCTTCGGCGATGCGTGCGGCCAGCGTCGCCACCCGCTCGGACTTCTCGTACATCGAACCCAGGCGTTTCTCGAACACCACGTCTCTGAGCGAGTCGATGTGATCCTCGAGGCGCTTCTTGCCGTCCTGCTCCCAGAAGAAGCGGGCGTCCGCCAGGCGCGGGCGAATCACCCGCTCGTTGCCGGCGCGGATCACCTCGGGCTCCCGGCTCTCGATATTGGCGATGGTGATGAAGTGGTTCAGCAAGCGGCCCTCGGCATCGAACACCGGGAAATACTTCTGGTTGCCCTTCATGGTGCTCACCAGCGCCTCGTGCGGCACCTCGAGGAAGTCGGCGTCGAAGCTGCCGGCGATCGGGACCGGCCACTCGTTGAGCGCGGTCACCTCGTCGAGCAGGGCCTCGTCGATGTCGGCGACCCCGCCGAGTTGCTTGGCGGTGGCCTCGACCTGGGCGCGAATGCGCGAGCGCCGATCCGGGAAGTAAGCGACCACTTTGCCCACGTTCTCGAGGACAGCGGCATAGTCGGCCGGATCATAGAGGGTGATGCCCTCGGGGTGATGGAAGCGGTGGCCGCGGGTGACGCGGCCGGCGCGGGCCTCCAGCAGGGTGCAATCGACCACAGCGTCACCGTGCAGGAACACCAGCCAGTGCACCGGGCGCACGAACTGGGCCTCGGAGTCGCCCCAGCGCATGCGCTTGGGGATGGGCAGGCGCTCGAGCGCGCGCTCGGCTACGCCCGGCAGCAGGTCGGCCGCGGGCTGGCCGGGCTGGTGTGAGCGGAACATCAGCCATTCGCCCTTGTCGGTCTCCAGGCGTTCGAGCTGGTCCACGGTGGTGCCGCAGGAGCGGGCAAAACCCTCGGCGGCCTTGGTGGGCCGACCCTCGGCGTCGAAGGCGGCCTTCACCGCAGGTCCGCGGCGTTCCACGTCGCGGTCGGGCTGGCGTTTCTCGAGATCGCGCACCAGCAGGGCCAGGCGGCGTGGCGTGGCATAGGCGATCACTTCGCCGTGCGCCAGTTGTGCCTCGGACAGGCCGCTCAGAAAACCTTCCTCGAGGGCGCTGGACAGGCGCTTGAGGGCGGTTGGCGGCAGTTCCTCGGTGCCCAGTTCGAACAACAGATCGGCGCGATCGCTCATGCGCTGGCCTCCTTCGCTTGACTCTCGGGGAGCATGGGGAAGCCCAGGCGCTCGCGGGCCTCGTAATAGGCCTGGGCCACGGCACGTGCCAGGGCGCGTATGCGCAGGATGTAGCGCTGGCGCTCGGTCACCGAGATGGCATGCCGTGCATCCAGCAGGTTGAAGGCGTGCGAGGCCTCGAGCACCCGCTCATAGGCGGGCAGGGGCAATCCCAGTTCGATCAGGCGTTGTGATTCCTTCTCGCACTGGTCGAACAGGCCGAACAGGAAATCCACGTCGGCGTGTTCGAAGTTGTAGGCCGACTGTTCGACCTCGTTCTGGTGGAACACGTCGCCATAGGTCACGGTGCCCTGCGGACCACGAGTCCACACCAGGTCGTAGACCGACTCCACGCCCTGCAGGTACATGGCGATGCGCTCCAGCCCATAGGTGATCTCGCCGGTCACCGGTCGGCAGTCCAGCCCGCCGACCTGCTGGAAATAGGTAAACTGGGTGACCTCCATGCCGTTCAGCCAGACCTCCCAGCCCAGTCCCCAGGCACCCAGGGTGGGCGATTCCCAGTTGTCCTCGACGAAGCGGATGTCGTGTACCAGCGGGTCGATGCCGAGCAGTTGCAGTGAGCCCAGGTACAGCTCCTGGATGGCCTTGGGCGAGGGCTTCATCACCACCTGGAACTGGTAGTAGTGCTGCAGGCGGTTGGGGTTCTCGCCGTAGCGCCCGTCGGTGGGGCGGCGCGAGGGCTGTACATAGGCGGCGTTCCACGGCTCGGGGCCGATGGAACGCAGGAAGGTCGCGGTATGGAAGGTGCCCGCGCCCATCTGCATGTCGTAGGGCTGCAGGATCACGCAGCCCTGGTCCGCCCAGTAGCGTTGCAGGGCGAAGATCAGCCCCTGGAAGGTCGATACGTCCGTATCCTGGCTCATGTCTGGTGTTTCTCCGCCGGCCGGTGCCGGACCCCGGATAAAAACCGGGGATTATACAGCCTCTGCATCTGTCCACTCCTTATAATGTCGCGTTTCACCATATCGGCGGGAATCTCCATGACCCAACAACGCAAGGCATTGGCGCTCATCTCCGGCGGACTGGACTCGCTGCTCGCGGCGAAGGTGATCCAGGAACAGGGCATCCACGTGGAAGGCGTGAACTTCTTCACCGGCTTCTGTGTGGAAGGGCATACCCATGCCATCCGCAAGAAGGACCGGGCGAAGCCGAAGCGCAACAACGCCCTGTGGGTGGCCGAGCAGTTGGGGATCAAGCTGCATATCATCGACATCGTCGAGGAATACAAGGACGTGGTGTTCAATCCGAAGTACGGCTATGGCGCCCATCTCAATCCGTGCCTGGACTGCAAGATCTTCATGGTGCGCAAGGCCGCGGAGTGGATCGAGGAGCACGGCTTCGATTTCGTCATCACCGGTGAGGTGGTCGGCCAGCGCCCCAAGTCGCAGCGCAAGGACACCATGCCGGTGGTGCAGCGTGGCTCCGGCATTGGCGACCGCCTGCTGCGCCCGCTGTGCGCCAGGAACCTGCCTCCCACCCTGCCCGAGCGCGAGGGCTGGGTCGACCGCGAGAAGCTGTTCGATTTCTCCGGCCGTTCGCGCAAGCCGCAGATGGCACTGGCAGCCAAGTACGGCTTCACCGACTATGCCCAGCCGGCTGGCGGTTGCTGTTTTCTCACCGACGAGCAGTACTCGGTGAAGCTGGCCGATCTGTGGAAGGCCCGCGGCGATCGCCAGTACGAGCTGGACGACATCCTGTTGCTCAAGGTCGGTCGGCACATCCGCCCCGCCCCGCACTACAAGCTGATCGTGGCGCGTGAGGAGGGTGAGGGGAATTTCCTGCAGGGTTACCGCAAGCAGTACCCCCATCTGCGTACCGTCAGTCATGGCGGTCCCTTCACGCTCATCGACGGCACGCCCGGCGAGGAAGACATCGAGCTGGCCGCGCGCATCGTCGCCCGCTACAGCCAGGGCAAGCAGGCCGACGAGGTCGAGGTGGAATATGTCGACGCTCAGGGTGTCGCTCACAGCTTGCGGGTGAAGCCGTTGGCAGCCCATGAAATTCCCAGGACCTGGATACTGTGACAATTTCCCACCCCTGCTAGACTGGGCGCATGCAGGAAGCCCTGGATCGTCTGCCGACTGTCGTGATGGGTGCCGTCAGGCGCCTGTTGCGTCCGCTCGTGCGCCTGATGATCCGTCACGGCATCACCCTGCCTTCCATCGTCGAACTGCTCAAGCGGGTCATGGTGGAGGTCGCCATCCAGGATTTTCCGGTAGAAGGCAAGCGCACCACCGACAGCCGGGTCAGCGTGCTCACCGGGGTTCATCGCAAGGATGTAAAGCGTTTCCGTGAACAGGGATTTCAGCGCAACGACGTGCCCAAGAAGGTCTCGCTGGGCATGCAGCTGGTCAACGCCTGGATGACCGAACCACGCTGGCTGGACGACCAGGGCCGGCCCAGGGTGTTGCTGCGACAGGCCGATGGAAGTGATCGGCCCGATTTCGAGACCCTGGCGAATCACATCAGTAGCGATGTGCGTCCACGTGCCATCCTCGACGAACTGGTACGCGTGGGGGTGGTGGAAGAGCGTGACAACCAGGTCGCCTTGCGCACCGAGGCCTTCGTGCCGAGATTGTCCGAGGAAGAGAAGCTCTATTATTTCGAGCGCTCCGGTCAAGCACACCTGATGGCGGCCGTGCGCAATCTGGAAGGTGCCGAGCCCCCCTTCTTCGATCGCGTGGTGCAGTATCACCATATCCCGGAGAGCGCCCTGCCGCGCTTGCGGCAGATGGTGGAGGAACAAGGCATGGCGCTGTTGCGCGAGATCAACCGTGCGGCACGCGAGGCCAACGATTCGCAGGCGTCGAGGCGGCAATCCTTTCTGGTCGGTCTCTACTGTTACCACGAATCCTCGATGGACCGCGATGACTAGTCCGGAGATGGCACCTGGCGTTGTTCTGTGCCGATTCTGGCGCCGCTGTCTCCTGGTCTGCTGTCTGGCGTTCGGTCCCCTGCTGACCGATGGCGCGGCTGCCGCGCGCAACGTCTGTGCCCTGCCTGGTCTGACCTCCATCCAGGATGGCCTGGGCGGAACCGGTCACACGGGTGGCGACGGGGGGGAAGGTCTGGGGGGCACGGGGATGATGCCCGGCGATGGCATCGGTGGCACTGGTCGCCCCCTGGCCAGTCTGCCCGATGGCCTGGGCGGAACCGGGCACCGCAGCGATGGTCTGGGTGGAACCGGTAGTCCGCGCGAGCGCTTGCATATCCGTGGTGTGGTCACCGGCTTCGGCAGCATCTGCGTGGCGGGGCTGGAAGTACGCTATTCACCGGCGACCCCGGTGCGTATCGACGGCATGGCGGCGACCTCCGGCGCCCTGGCTGTCGGCCAGGTGGTGGATATCGAGGCCCGTTTGCGGGGTGGCAGCATCCATGCCGAGCAGGTGAGGGTGTTGCGTCAGCTGGTGGGCAAGGTGGAAGAGGTCGATGTATTGGCCGGCCGTGTGCGTATTGCCGGTACGCTAGTGGACGTACCGGAGCGTGTTGCCGGACTGCGGATCCCGGATCTGCGTCCCGGTCAGCCGGTGATGGTCAGCGGCCTGTGGCGTACCGATGGCGCCCTGCACGCCACGCGCATCGAAGCGGCGCCACGGCACGACATCGTGAGCGAATCGCCACGGCCATTGCGTAACGGCCTGGCGGTGCTCCAGGGCGTGGTGGCACAGGTACGGGACGGACAGATTCAACTGGTGGATGGTCCCTCGATTCGCCTGTCGGGCGATGTCTCGGTCCCGTCCCGGGGTGCCCTGGCCACGGTGCTGGTCGAGGTGGATGGGCCGGATGTCGTATCGCGCGCCCTGGCGGTCACCGACATCGACGATCTGCACCAGCTGACGGGGCGTCCCGAGCCCGTAGTCCCGGCTCCGAGTGACCAGCCGTCCCAGGTCGGTGACGACGAACGGGCGTCGCTGTCACGCGCACCGTACAATGCGGCAGGGATGCAGCTCGATGCCGAGTCTGCCCCACACGAGAGGGAAATCGCTGACGAACCGGATGCGACCGAAACCCCCGAACTCCCGGAATGGCAAGACACCCCGGATGCGCCGGATTGGCCCCAGGTCCCGGAGCCCCCGGATGAACCCGAAGTGCCCGATCTTCCGGAGCAGCCCGAAGTACCTGATCTTCCGACGCCTCCGGACGAAGCAGACTGAGCGGATGATTGCCGAGGGAACAGGTCCGGATTCTTCACCCTGTTGGCGAAAAGGAGAACCTGCCGTGCGAATCGTTGTGTCACTGATGCTGTTGTCTCTGCCGCTGGCTGCCGTGGCGAAGGAGGGTACCCGCCTGTCGCTGAGCGTCTACGAGGCCAGCGGTCACTATGGAACGCCACTCCGGACCACGATCCGCAGCGTGGCGCTGGGCCTGCGTCATCGCACGGGACACTGGACCTTGCGTGCCAGCATTCCCTGGCTGTCCATCCGTGGTGCGGCCAATGTCCTGCCCGACGGGGCAACCACTGCAGGGAGTGCCGCGCACCGTTCGCGCAGAGGCCTGGGAGACGTGAACCTCTCGGTGGCTCGCCGTCTGTTCTACGACCAGGACCTCCGTGCCGGCCTTTCGGCCCGCTGCGCCGTGAAGCTGCCTACCGCCAGCCGTAACCAGGGCCTGGGTACCGGGGAAGCGGATTTCACCGTGGAGCTGGCGCCTTATGGCTATCTGGGGGGCCATACCTGGTTCGCAGCGCTCGGCTACCGCAAGTACGGTGACACGCCGACGACCGACTACCGGGATGGCTGGTTGGCACGGCTGGGACTGTCACATCCCTTGAGTGACCACCAGACCGTGGGGGCGAGCCTGCGATATCGCCAGAGCAATCGTGCGGGCCGAGACGACCAGCAGAGCCTGATGCTGTTTCACGAGCTGCACCTGGAGCGGGGCTGGCAGACCCAGACCTATCTCATCAGGGGCTTCTCGGATGCGACCGCCGAATGGGCTGCCGGGCTGTCCCTGATGAAGACCCTCTGAAGTCATCTCCTTCTCGTTCATCGTGAAAGATCTGGCCACGAGGGCCGCAATTTCGCCCCTGAAGTGCTGGTGCCCCGTGCATGCGGGGCGCGGTCGCGCGGGTATAATGCGCGCAGTTTCAGTACCCGGTCCCGCGCCATGTCCCGACGTCATGTTCTCGATTGCCACCGCCTGCTCTGTCCCCTGCCCGTGATCCGCGTACAGGACCGGGTGGCACAGCTTGCCCCCGGTGACGAGCTGGAGGCGGTGTGCACCGACCCCGGTGCGCTCAACGACATCCCGGCCTGGTGCCGGCTCAACGGCCACCAGGTGCTCGAGACCCGCGAGAGCGACGGCGAATACGTGGTGGTGCTGCGTGTCGGGAGCGACCCGGCATGAACGGTGTGAGCACGCCCGTGCTCGAGGAGCGAAGCCGCGCCAGCCAGCGGGTCACCCTGGTTGGCGCGGTGATCAACCTGCTGCTCTCCGCGCTCAAGCTGGTGGCCGGCTGGTTGGCGGGTTCCGCGGCCCTGGTCGCCGACGGTATCCATTCGCTGTCCGATCTGCTGTCCGATGCCCTGGTCTGGTTCGCGGCGCACCATGCCGCACAGGAGCCCGACGAGGAGCATCCCTATGGCCACGGTCGCTTCGAGACGGCGGCTACCCTGGGCCTGGGCATCCTGCTCGGTCTGGTGGCCCTGGGGATCGTCTGGGATGCCGTGCTGCGTGTCTCCAAGGGCGACTATCCCTCACCCGGTGCGCTGGCGGTGTGGGCGGCGGCGATCTCCATCCTCGCCAAGGAGGCGTTGTACTGGTACACCATCGTCACCGCGCGCCGGGTGAACTCCAGGATGCTGGCGGCCAACGCATGGCATCACCGCAGCGATGCGATCTCCTCGGTCGTGGTGCTGCTCGGCATCCTCGGCGCGATGGCCGGCTGGCCCTATCTGGACGCGGTGGCCGCGGTGGTGGTCGGTGCCATGGTGGCCAAGATCGGTTGGGACCTGGGTTGGGAGGCCATGCAGGAGCTGGTGGATGCCGCACTGGACCCCGAGCAGGTGCGTGCGGCCGAAGTCGCGATCTGCTCGGTGGACGGGGTACGTTCCATCCACATGCTGCGCACCCGCCGGCAGGGACACCAGGCCTCGGCGGACGTACATGTGCAGGTGGATCCGCGGCTCTCGGTCTCCGAGGGGCATATGATCAGCATCGCCGTGGAAGAACGCCTGAAGGAGGCCGTCGAGGCGATCAACGACGTGACCGTGCACATCGACCCGGAAAACGACGAGGACGATCCGCCCTGCCGTGATCTGCCCCTGCGCAGCGAGGCGCTGGGCCTGCTGCGTGGCTACTGGCCCGATCTGCCCGAGGGGCACGACATCGTGTTGCATTATCTGTCGGGGCGGATCGACGTGGACCTCGAGCTGCCACTCGCGCGCTGTGATCGGGACGAGGCGGTGGCCCTGCGCGAGTCTCTGCAACAGGCCCTCGAGGTCGATCCCCGTTTCGGGGAGGTCCATATCAAGTATCGTGTGACTGCACCATGATGGTGCATTCTGTCCTGGTTTGCTTGATGGTGGTGCATCATGTGCCAGGGTCGGATACGGGGACGACGAAAATCCCTTGCCATGGACATGCCATTTCGTGGCGGATCCTCTATAGTTCGCAACCGTATCGGAAACGATGACCGGCAGCAGGAGGCCTTTGCCACAACGTAGCCGTCTGGTGGCATGTTGTTTGCCTTTATACTGGACAGCCTGTCGGTCTTGCACCGATCAGGACCGGAATTTTGAACAGGCTGCCTGAGGACAGCCTTCCCCTAACCTTCTTGGAGAGATCGAGATGGCCGCAAAAAACGTCCTGAAGATGATCAAGGACAATGACGTCAAGTACGTCGATTTCCGTTTCACCGATACCCGCGGCAAGGAGCAGCACGTCACCGTGCCTGCTTCCACCATTGACGAGGACCTGTTCGAGGACGGCAAGATGTTCGACGGTTCCTCCATCGCCGGCTGGAAGGGTATCAACGAGTCCGACATGATCCTGATGCCGGATGCGGACACCGCCGTGATGGACCCGTTCACCGACGAGTCCACCATGATCCTGCGCTGCGACATCCTCGAGCCCTCCACCATGGAAGGCTACGAGCGGGATCCGCGCTCGGTGGCCAAGCGCGCCGAGGCCTACCTGAAGTCCACCGGCATCGCCGACACCGCCTACTTCGGTCCCGAGCCGGAATTCTTCGTGCTCGACGACGTGCGCTGGAGTGTGACCATGGCCGGCTGCATGGTGCAGATCGACTCCGAAGAGGCCGAGTGGAACTCGGAGAAGGTCTACGAGGACGGCAACATCGGTCACCGTCCGGGCGTCAAGGGCGGCTATTTCCCGGTGCCGCCGGTCGACTCCCTGCACGACCTGCGCTCCGCCATGTGCGACGCCCTCGAGGAGATGGGCGTGACCGTCGAGGTGCACCACCACGAGGTGGCCACCGCCGGCCAGTGCGAGATCGGCACCCAGTTCAACACCCTGGTCAAGCGCGCCGACTGGAACCAGATCCTCAAGTACTGCGTGCACAACGTCGCTCATGCCTATGGCAAGACCGCGACCTTCATGCCCAAGCCCATCGTCGGTGACAATGGCTCCGGCATGCACGTCCACCAGTCGCTGGCAAAGGACGGCGAGAACATCTTCGCCGGTGATCAGTACGGCGGCCTGAGCGAGACCGCGCTGTACTACATCGGCGGAATCATCAAGCATGCCCGTGCGCTGAACGCCTTCACCAACGCCTCGACCAACTCCTACAAGCGCCTGGTGCCCGGCTTCGAGGCCCCGGTGATGCTGGCCTACTCGGCCCGCAACCGTTCCGCCTCCATTCGGATTCCCTGGGTTGCCAGCCCCAAGGCACGCCGTATCGAGGTGCGCTTCCCCGATCCGACCGCCAACCCCTACCTGGCCTTCTCGGCCATGATGATGGCCGGCCTGGACGGTATCCAGAACAAGATCCACCCGGGCGATGCCGCCGACAAGGACCTCTACGACCTGCCGCCGGAAGAGGCCGCGGCCATCCCGACCGTGTGTCACAGCCTGGATCAGGCGCTGGAGGCCCTGGACGCGGACCGCGACTTCCTCAAGGCCGGTGGCGTGTTCACCGACGACCTGATCGACGGCTACATCGAACTCAAGATGGAAGAGGTCACGCAGCTGCGCATGACCACTCATCCGATCGAGTTCGACCTGTACTACAGCCTGTAAGCCAGGTCTCGTTACACGGGTCGCAGGGCCCGCAGCCGTCAGGCTGCGGGCCTTTTTTTCGTATCGTAGTTCGGTGGTTTGTATTGTTCGCGGCGGGGACGCCGCTCGTGCAGGAGGCCCGTCCCCGGGCCGAATGTTTGCCGTCTCCGGGGGCAAACGGCCTGCCGCTTGGCAGTGTCCGCGGGGCTGCTCTATGCTCGAGGTATGTCCAGATATCCTCTGCTGCTACTTCTTGCCTTGCCCTGGTCTGCCCAGGCGGTGATCTGCAAGTCGGTGGACGCCAAGGGTGGGGTTGCCTATTCCGAGGTGCCGGCAGCCGAATGCAAGCACCCGGTCAGCTTGCCCGAGGTCTCCCGTTACGCACCGTCCCCTGTCGGTGCCGGTAGCACATCGCCGAGCAGGATTGACACTGCCGATGTTGTGGCGCCTTTCACCGGCTATACCGAGATGCACATCGAGCAACCGGCCGCCGATGGCACGGTGCGCAGCAACGAGGGCAGGGTCCCGGTAGCGGTCTCGCTGAGGCCCTCCCTGCAACAGGGTCACTATCTTCAGCTGCTGCTCGACGGTGCACCCGTGACCCCGCCAGTGGCGACCCTGGGCTCCACCCTCACCGGGGTGTCCTCGGGTCGGCACAGCCTGCAGGCTCGCATCGTCGACGCACAGGGGCGCGTGTTGCATGCGACCGGCGCCATCTCCTTCACCCTGCTTCGCAAGACCAGGAAGACGCGCATTCCCACCACACCGCCAACAGCCGCCTTTCAGCCGCGTTACGTGCCGCCGTCGAATGGCAAGACGGATTTTCAACCGACCGATCCTGTGCAGCCGTTCCAGCCCGCTACCCAGCAACCCGATTATTCCCCCCGGTCGCAAGCGGATTACGCCCCCAGCAGCACACCCATGCCGCGGGCGTCGGATGACATCCACCCCGACTTTGCCCCCGATTATCGCCCCTGAGTCTGCACCATTCTGGTGCATGCTTGCCCGCAAAGTGTCAGAATTCAGGGCGGATGTGGTGAATTCCCTCACTCGCGTCGATCGCCTGGCGCTGTCGGCTATCCCATGCACCGTCTTGCAGGGGCTGATGATGTGGGATTCCGGGTCATGAGCGTTCCTGATGGTACTCGTTCCGGCAGGCCGGATGGCAGGACTGCCCATGATGGCCAAAATGGCCTGAAACTTGCTAGCCCTTTGTGTATGAATGCCATCCCCTGTCCCGAGACCCGCATCCTCGACAACCTGGTCACCGGCGTCCTGGTCTTCGATCCGGACGGCCGGGTGCTGTATCTGAACCAGATGGCCGAGGCCATGCTGGGCCTGAGCGCGCGCCACGTGATTGGTCAGCGGCCGGAGCCCCATATCTGCTGCGATGGTCAGCCGCTCATCGAGCTGGTCGGCAGCGCGCGCGAGGGTGAGGTGATCGGCAAGCGCGGTGCCACCCTGGTGCGTGCCGATCGCGAGCCGATCACCGTGGATTGCACCATCACCCATGCGCCCGAAGAACCGCCACGCACCATCATGGAACTGCAGCAGGTGGATCGGCAATTACGTATCCGCCGTGAGAACCAGCTCATCACCCAGCAGGCGGCGACCCGGGACCTGTTGCGTGGTCTGGCTCACGAGATCAAGAACCCCCTGGGCGGTCTGCGCGGGGCGGCGCAGTTGCTGGCGGCCGAGTTGCCCGAGCCGGGGCTCGAGGAATACACCCGCATCATCATCGAGGAGGCCGACCGCCTCAAGTCCCTGGTCGATGCCCTGCTGGGGCCGAACCGCCGACCCGAGTATCGGCCGGTGAATATCCACCAGGTTCTCGAGCGGGTACGCAGCCTGGTCCTGGCCGAGGCCGGTGACCGCGAGCTGGTGATTCGGCGCGACTACGATCCCAGTATCCCCGAGCTGATCGGTGATGCCGACCAGCTCATCCAGGCCGTGCTCAACATCGTGCGCAATGCCGTGCAGGCGCTGCAAGGCGTCGAGCGCCCGTGCATCTGCCTGAAGACGCGCATCGCACGCAATTTCACCATTGGCGAGGTGCGTCACCGCCTGGTGGCCCGGGTGGAGATCCGTGACAACGGCCCGGGTATCCCCGAAGCCATTGCCGACACCCTGTTCCTGCCGATGGTCACCTCCGGCAGCGGCACCGGCCTGGGCCTGTCCATCGCCCAGTCACTGATCACCCAGCACAAGGGGCTGGTGGAATGCAGCAGCCGACCGGGAGAGACCGTATTCACCCTGTTGCTGCCCTTGCCCGGCAAACGCATTGCGCAGGAGGCTTGAGATGAACACCCCGAATACCGTCTGGGTTATCGACGACGACCGTTCCATCCGCTGGGTACTGGAGAAGGCCCTGCAGAAGGCCGGCATGACAGTACGCAGCTTCGAGCGCGCCGATGGTGTGCTCGAGACCCTGGAGCGGGACAAGCCCGACGCCATTCTCTCCGACATTCGCATGCCCGGCATGGATGGCATCGCCCTGCTGGATCGCATCCAGGCGCGTCACCCGGAGATTCCGGTGATCATCATGACCGCGCACTCCGATCTCGACAGTGCGGTGTCGGCCTATCACAGCGGTGCCTTCGAATACCTGCCCAAGCCTTTCGACGTGACCGAGGCGGTCGACCAGGTCAGACGCGCCTGCCGCCTGCGTCGTGAGCGCCTGGCCGATGCCGGCCACAGCGAAGAGAGCGGGGCCGAGATCATCGGCGAGGCCCCGGCCATGCAGGAGGTCTTTCGTGCCATCGGCCGCCTGGCGCGCTCCAATATCACCGTGCTCATCAATGGCGAGTCGGGCACGGGCAAGGAGCTGGTGGCACATGCACTGCATCATCACAGCCCACGCGCCAGCGGTCCCTTCATCGCGCTGAACATGGCCGCCATCCCGCACGATCTGCTCGAGTCCGAGTTGTTCGGGCACGAGAAGGGGGCCTTTACAGGGGCACAGGCGCGCCGTCCCGGGCGTTTCGAGCAGGCCAATGGCGGCACCCTGTTCCTCGACGAGATCGGCGACATGCCCTTCGAGTTGCAGACCCGCCTGCTGCGGGTGCTGGCCGATGGCGAGTTCTATCGCGTGGGTGGGCACGAGCTGGTGAAGGTCGATGTGCGCATCATCGCCGCCACCCACCAGGATCTGGAGCGCCTGGTCGCCGAGGGGCGATTCCGTGAAGACCTGTTCCACCGCCTCAATGTCATCCGTATCCACATCCCGGCGCTGCGCGAACGCCGCGAGGACATCCCCCTGCTGATGCGGCACTTCCTCAAGCAGGCGGCGCGGGAACTCGATGTCGAGGTCAAGCGCCTGCTGCCGGAGACCGAGGCCCTGTTGCGCGGGCTCGACTGGCCGGGCAATGTGCGTCAGCTGGAGAATACCGCGCGCTGGCTCACGGTGATGGCCTCGGGGCGGGAGATCCACCCCGACGATCTGCCACCCGAACTGCGCGAGGCCACGTCCCAGGCCCCTTCCGGCGACGACTGGCAGCAGGCCTTGCGCGCCTGGGCCCGCGCCGAACTGGCCGCCGGCCGCCGCGATCTGCTCGAAGAGGCCCTGCCGGCCTTCGAGACGGTGATGATCCATGTCGCCCTGGAACAGACGGGCGGGCGGCGACAGGAGGCCGCGCGCCTGTTGGGCTGGGGCCGCAACACCCTCACGCGCAAGATCAAGGAGCTGGGCCTGGAAGAGGATCTGAAGGACGTCGGCTGACGCCCAACCCGGGTGATTGCGACGAAATCACCGGGATCTGCAGGCCTATAATGCTCGCCGCGTCTCTGTCTCAATCACGAGGGAAATCCATGGACAGCACCAGTATCGATCTGGTTGGGTCGAAGATCAGCCAGGTGAAGGTCGAGGGCGATACCGTGGCCATCCGTTTCGAACCGGCCTACCTCATCAAGACCATGACCGGCTCGGTGGAACGCACCCGCTGGTGGCAGAACGGCTGGCTGGTGTTCGAGGGCGCCGAGCTGGAAGACAGCGCGGTGCTCGATGCCCTGCCGGCCGAGTGCGCCGGGGGCGACGTGGGTGAGAACATCTACACCTATCGGGACATGTTGCCGGTGCCCCTGGAGAGCCGGGGACAGGCGCATTGTGCGTTGAAGCTGGTCGGCAGTGAGCACCTGCTGAAGGTGAACGCCACGGCGGTGCGCCTGGATCTGGAAGACGTGGCCAAGTACATCGAGCACATCCGTCCCGAATGAGTCCGGCTCAACCTTCCAGGATCTGCTTGGCGTCGCTCAGTGCGCCATCGGCCGCCTCCCTGATCCGCTGGCTGATCTCCAGCGGTGCCGGGTGCAGGCCGAGCCGCGTCACGGCGGGTATCTGATCCAGCGCAGGGGCCTGAATCTGCTCGCCCTGGCCGATGTCGGCATGGCGCTCGGCGACGATCACCACGTCGGCGTAGTCCGCGGGTCCGTTGTGATCGTGCATCGGGTCCAGGGCGTCGTGCAGGGTATTGCGCAACTGAAACCCGACACACCACATCGAGGCGATCAGGCGTGTGACCTCGTTGGCGTAGTCGTCGACCAGCTGTTGCAGGTTGTGGGCGTCGATCTCGCGGTCGGTGCGATTGATGTAGGTGAGCAGTACCGGCACCCCCAGGCGGTGCAGCAGGCCGGCGCTGGCGGCCACCTCGGGATCCAGGTGTTCACCAAGACGGGCCAGTACCGAGGCGATCGCCGAAACCCGCAGGCTGCGTTCCCACCAGCGGCGCATGGCCGTCAGGATGGCGGGGTTGCGCGAACGCAGCGTCTCGCGCAGCACGCAGTTGAACACGGTCGAGATGGTCTTCTCGGTTCCGAGTTGACGCACAGCCTGCTCGACCTGATCGATGCGGTCCGTACCCATCTGGTGGTTGGCGGCGCGGATCAGCTTGGCCGAGAGTACCGGTTCCACTCTCAAGGCTCGGGCGATCGACTTGGGGTCGCCTTCCATGCCCAGGATGGCGCGTCCGACCATGGCGCCAATCTCCGGTGGTGACTCCATGGCCAGGCGATTGGCCTCCAGGTCGGACAGGATGCCACTGATGAAGGGCACCTCCGAGCTGCAGTTCAGGAGGATCTCGCTTTCGTCGAGCAGCTCGTTGTCGTCCACGATGATCGAGGAGGCGCATTCGAATTGCAGCAGGTCGTCCAGTAGCTGATCGGAGACCCGGATGTACTTGACCGGTGTGCGAGCGGTCACCTGGTAGAGCGATGGGCCGGGGCGGCTGATGGGCCTGCGCGCCGCTGGATCGTCGGCGGTGATCAGCCGGGTATGGCCATTGCGGGTGCGCAGTTCCACCTCGCCTTCCAGCAGGTACAGGGCGGTGGTCTCGGTACTGCCGAGTTCCAGCAGCCGAGTGCCGGCATCGGCGGTGCTTATCCTGAGTTGCCGCGCCAGATCTTCGCGTTCGACCGGGCTGAGGGTCTGGAAGTGTTGAAATTCGGCGAGCACGCCGGGGCTGGGGTGGGTTCCTGATTCAGGCATAAGCGTCCTTGTAGTCCTGATGGCCCGTTGAAAAACGTGACGGTAGTCACGGTTAACGTCCTCCCAACCCCTATTGAAACATAAATCCCCTAAAATGGAACAGATTTGCCTGTAGGAATTTTCTGAAGTTGCCGTTTTTCAGTGCTTCGATCGTTTGGCGCTTCCCGTTGCTTGTTCGGCACGCACCAACGAAAAAACCCGCCATAGGCGGGTCTTTTTCAGGCAAAACGCCCGGGGCCGATCAGGGTTGGGAACCCACGATCTGGTGCGACAGCTCCACCACGCGCATGGCCTTTTCCATGTACACCTGGCGGTAGTCCTTCAGCAGACCGTCCTTGCTTGCCCAGTAGTCCTTGCCGGAAATGCCCCCGTTGTGCTCGCGCTCGATGAACTTCTTCTGCAGCTCGAGCATCTCGTTGATGAGCTTTTCCTTTTCGGCCTTCAGTGCTTCCACGTCGCTCATTGTGAATCTCCTGAACGTCGTTGCTTGCCGTGACCGGGATTGATCACGGAGCGCGAATATAACACGCTGCTGATATTCGACGAACCTGCCCGGAAGGGATAGGCATTCCTTTGGCCCGCAGCGGGTCTCCTGGCGTGGGAGCGGCGTCCCCGCCGCGAAAAGAGCATGCCTGCCGCTCACGGGGAGGTCGGGAGGGGCCTCAGCAACCACAGCCGCGCTGCGGCGGTGCGTTGAGCTCCAGGGCGCCGGTGAGCTGGGAGACCGACTCCAGCCCGTGGCGATCCAGGTAGTCGAGGATGCCCTGGTTGATCTTCGGCAGGATCAGCGGGTCGTAGAACAGGGCGGTGCCCACACCCACCGCGGTGGCGCCGGCGAGCAGGAACTCGATGGCATCCGCGGCGGAGGCCACTCCGCCCTGGCCAATGATGGGCACCCCGTGTTCGCGCGCCACCTGGTAGACCTGGTGGGTCTTGAGCACCGCCACCGGCTTGATCGCGGGGCCGGACAGCCCGCCCTGGTTGTTGCCGATGAAGGGGGTGCGCGACTCGATGTCGATGGCCATGCCCATCAGGGTGTTGATCACCGCGAAGGCATCGGTCCCGGCCTCGATACAGCGCCGTGCATTCTCGGCGATATCGGTCTGGTTGGGCGAGAGCTTGGTGATCAGCGGTTTGCTCGTGGCCTTGCGACAGGCCTCGACCACCCGCGCCGACATGGCCGGGTCGTTGCCGAAGGCCACGCCGCCTTCCTTGACGTTGGGGCAGGAGATGTTGATCTCGATGGCGTCGATGGGTGAGTCGTCGAAGCGTTCGGTGACCGCGATGTATTCCTCGATGGTCGAGCCCGAGACGTTGGCGATGAAACGGGTTTCCGAAAAATCCAGGGTGGGCAGGATCTCGTCCACCACCCGGTCCACCCCGGGGTTCTGCAGGCCGATGGCGTTGAGCATGCCACCCGGGGTCTCGTACACCCGGTGCGGCGCATTGCCGAGGCGCGGGCTGCCGGTGGTGCCCTTCAGGCACACCGCGCCGGCGTCCCGGTTGGAGAAGCCGGCAACCCGCGTGTACTCTTCGCCGAAGCCCACGCAACCCGAGAGCAGCACCAGCGGGGTGGCAAAGTCCAGGCCGCAGAAATCGACGTGCAGGCGAGGGTCGGGGGTGGTCATCAGCGGGGTATCCTCGAGTGTTTCACGTGGTCCTGTATCAGCCGGAGATTCCGCCCAACACGGGCAACATCATACGCTTGTGCGCCAACACCGGCGCGCGCCTGCACCTGATCGGGCCGCTCGGCTTCGAACTGGACGACCGGCGCCTGCGGCGAGCGGGGCTGGACTATCACGAGTATGCCGAGGTGGTGCAGTATCCCCGGCTGGAGGACTTCCTGCAACGGGTGCGACCGGCCCGGCTGTTCGCCCTGAGTACGCGCGGCACAGAACGCTACGATGTGCCGGCCTATCGTGCGGGGGATGCCTTCCTGTTCGGCCCCGAGACGCGCGGCCTGCCCGAGGCGGTGCTCGCAGGCGTGCCCGCGGAGCGCCGTCTGCGCCTGCCCATGTGCCCGGGGCAGCGCAGCCTGAACCTATCGAACGCGGTGGCGGTGACGCTGTTCGAGGCGTGGCGCCAACAGGGTTTCGAGGGGGCGGTGGAGGAATAGGGCGTACGTCGCTATTCATTCAGACATACCACCCGTCAGGCCAGGTTTCAGGCGGGTTTTTCCGTCTCGATGCGGTCGATCCAGCAGGCCATGCAGAACAACACCCGGGGGCGTACACGCTTGCGCAGCGCCTCGGGCATCTGCCGATTGGGCAGGCAGACCACCACGCGGTCGCGGAAGCGGAGGGAGAAGGTGCGGCGTATGGCCTTGAGCATGCTGGGGCTCCCTTGGGGTTAGTTTAACTCATTAGAACATTCTAATATTCCCAGGTCAATGTCCTGGCATGGGTGCATCATTCCTTGGGCTCGGGACGAGCCTCCTGCACGGGCAGCCAGGGTTTTCTGCCGACGGTCGCTACTGCCGCATCCTTGAAAGGCGCACTTTTGTAGGGAGGAGGCCGTGAAGGCGCCCCCTCCGGACCCCGCAAGCGCTGAACATGCCCCACATCTCGGCTGGACACCGGAGTATTCCTGA
>CAYMWJ010000032.1:0-23968 GCA_964394235.1 uncultured Sedimenticola sp.
GTTCGTCGTAGGCATCGGGTTGTTCGAACACCAGCATCTCCACGATGTATACCCCTTCCTGTGCGCTGGCGGCCAGGCTGGCGCATAGCAGGATCAGCAGGATGGCAAGGCGGTGGAAGACAGGCATTGCGTGGTTCGGTGCTCGTTTGGGTAACGTACAGATGATGCCTCAATCGCCGCCGGCTGGCGAGGGGGCGAGCTGTTGCAATATGGCGGCAGTGGTGCCGATGCGGGTCTCGGGTTCGCTCATGTCGGCGAAGAAGCGCAGTTTGTCCGGGCCGTCCAGCTTGAACTCCTGTGGCCGGGTCTGGATCAGTTCGATCAGGCGCGCGGCGTCGATCTTTGGTTCCGGCGCGAACAGGATGCGTCCGCCCTGGGGGCCGACATCGACCTTGCGGATGCCCAGGTCGCGGATGGCCAGTTTCAGCTCGGTGAGATCGAACAGGCGCTGAGCCGGTTCGGGCAACAGGCCGAAGCGGTCGATCATCTCCACCTTCAGCTCGCGCAGGGCCTCGGCGGATTCGGCCGAGGCGATGCGCTTGTACTGGATCAGCCGGGTGTGCACATCGGGGATGTAGTCCTCGGGCAGCAGGGCGGGGATGTGCAGGTCGATCTCGGTGCCGTGGTCCAGCGGTTTCTCCAGCGCCGGGTCGCGGCCTTCGCGGATGGCCTTGACCGCCTGCTCGAGCATCTCGGTATAGAGAGTGAAGCCGATCTCGTGGATCTGGCCGCTCTGCTCGTCGCCCAGCAGCTCACCGGCGCCGCGGATCTCCAGGTCGTGGGTGGCCAGGCTGAAGCCCGCGCCCAGGTCTTCCAGTGCCTCGATGGCTTCCAGCCGCTTGCGCGCGTCCGCAGTCATGGCGCGCGGTGGCGGGGTGATCAGGTAGGCATAGGCGCGGTGGTGCGAACGTCCGACCCGGCCGCGCAGCTGGTGCAGCTGGGCCAGGCCGAGGCGGTCGGCGCGGTTGATGACGATGGTGTTGGCGCTGGGCACGTCGATGCCCGACTCGACGATGGTGGTGCACACCAGGATGTTGAAGCGCTGGTGATAGAAGTCGCGCATGATGCGCTCCAGCTCGCGCTCGCGCATCTGTCCGTGGGCGATCTCGAGGCGTGCCGAGGGCACCAGTTCCTGCACCTTGGTGGCCATCTTCTCGATGCTCTCGACCTCGTTGTGCAGGAAGTACACTTGGCCGCCGCGTGCCAGTTCGCGCTGGATGGCTTCGGTGATCTGCGCGTCGTTCCACTGGGTGACGAAGGTCTTGATGGGGTGTCGCGCGGCCGGCGGGGTGGCGATGATGGACAGGTCGCGCATGCCCGACATGGCCATGTTGAGGGTGCGTGGGATGGGTGTGGCGGTGAGCGTGAGCATGTCCACCTCGGCACGCAGGGCCTTGAGGCGCTCCTTGTGGCGCACGCCGAAGCGGTGTTCCTCGTCGACGATGACCAAACCCAGATCCCTGAATCGGATCTCCTCGCCCAGCAGCTTGTGGGTGCCGACCACGATGTCGATGGTGCCGTCGGCCAGCCCCTCGAGGATGGCGTCGCTCTCCTTCTTGGAGCGGAAGCGTGACAGCCCGGCGATCCGGATCGGCCAGTCGGCGAAGCGGTCGGCGAAGTTCTGGAAGTGCTGCTGGGCGAGCAGGGTGGTGGGTACCAGCACCGCGACCTGGCGGCCATTGTGCGCGGCCATGAAGGCGGCGCGCATGGCGACCTCGGTCTTGCCGAAGCCGACGTCTCCGCACACCAGGCGGTCCATGGGGCGTGGCGAGGTCATGTCCTCGATCACCGCGGTGATGGCGGCAGCCTGGTCGGGGGTCTCCTCGAACCCGAACTGGGCGGCGAACTGGCGGTATTCCTCGCCCGGCGGTGGCAAGGCGGTGCCCTCGCGGGCGGCGCGGCGGGCATAGATGTCGAGCAGCTCGGCGGCCACGTCGCGCACCTTCTCGGCGGCGCGGCGACGGGCCTTCTCCCATTGGTCGGAACCGAGGCGGTGCAGCGGTGCGTTCTCGGGCGAGGCGCCGGTATAGCGCGAGATGCGGTGCAGGGCGCCGACCGGCACGTACAGCTTGTCGCCACGTGCGTATTCGAGCACCAGGTATTCCTGTGCCATGCCGCCGGTGTCCAGCGTCTGCAGGCCCAGGTAGCGGCCCACCCCATGCTCCTCGTGTACCACCGGGGCGCCGATCTGCAACTCGGCCAGGTTGCGCACCACCAGCTCGGCATCGGGACCGCGACGCGCGCGCCGCCGCTGGCGCACCCGTTCGCCCAGCAACAGGGCCTCGGGGATCACCGCCAGCTCGGGGTCTTCCAGCCACAGGCCGGTCTCGATGGGAGCGGCGGTCAGGCACAGGGTGTCTTCGGCATCCAGAAATGCCTGCCAGCCGTCCACCGCGTGCACGCCGATGTGCAGGTCGCGCAGGGTGTCGCGCAGGGCCTCGCGGCGGCCGGCGGTCTCGGCCACGAACAGCACGCGCCCGCGATGCTGCTCGAGGAAGCCGCGCAACGCGGCGGCCGGTTCGGCGGCACGCGCCTGCAGGGCCAGCGGTGGCAGGGGGCGAGCGGCCAGGTTGTCGCCGTCCTCGGCCTCGAAGGGCTGGTGGACGATGCAGGGGTGGTTTGCGATCGCCTGCGCGAGTGCCTCGGGCGAGAGCCAGAGTGCCTCGGGAGACAGCAGCGGCCGTTCGATGTCGTGCCGGCGCTGTTCGTAGCGTTGTGCCACCTGTTCGGCAAATTCGCTGGCGCTGTCGTTCAGTGCCTGTTCGTGCACCACCAGGGTGGACTTGGGCAGGTAGTCGAACAGGGTGGCGGTGCGCTCGAAGAACAGCGGCAGGTAGTACTCGATGCCGCCGGGCAGGTGGCCCTCGCTCACCTCGCGGTAGATCAGGCTGCGCTGCGGGTCGCCGGGAAAGGTCTCGCGCCAGGCGCGGCGGAAGCGGTTGATGGCCTGCTCGTCCACCGGGAATTCGCGCGCCGGCAGCATGGCGAAGCGGTCGATCTTCTCCAGGGTGCGTTGGGTATCGACATCGAAGGTGCGGATGGAGTCGATCTCGTCGTCGAACAGGTCGATGCGCAGCGGCAGCTCGCTGCCCATGGGGAAGAGGTCGATCAGCGAGCCACGCACCGCGAACTCGCCATGGCCCATCACCTGGGAGACCGGCTCGTAGCCGGCCTGTTCCAGGCGCCGGCGGAAGGCGTCGAAGTCGAGCCGGTCACCGACGGCCAGGTGCAGGCTGTGGGCGTCGAGAAAGTCCTCGGGCAGCAGGCGCTGCATCACCGTGGCCACCGGGGCGATGATGATACCTTGCTGCATCTCACGCAGGTGGTGCAGGGTCTCGAGGCGCTGCGAGACCAGCTCGGGCAGCGGCGAGAACGCGTCGTAGGGCAGGGTCTCCCAGTCTGGGAACAGGAAGGCCTCGGGACCCTCGCTGCCGAGGAAGAAGCGCAGTTCCTCGAGCAGGCGCTGTGCGCCCTGGGGGTCGGGGGTGATCACCAGCAGAGGGCGGCCGGCGTCGCGCGCGGCGCTGGCCAGCGCCAGGCTCAGCGCGGCACCGTTGGCACGGCCCCAGCGGCGGGGCTCGGTGGTCTCGGGCAATGACGGGTGATACGGCATGGCGACGATACGGCGGATCGAAAGCCACCTATTCTCGCACAGGACGGGGCGGCGTCAGCGGATCTCTTCGAGACGGAAACGTTTTTCCAGGATGCGCGGGGTGATCAGGGCATACCCCTGTTGCTGCCAGTGGCCCAGCTCGGTGATGGCCGAGGGCACCACCTCGATGAAGTCCTGGAAGTCCTCGGTGCGGTACCCGTAATCGGCGGCGGCCAGGCCACAGACGCGGAATTTCACCCCGAGCTGGACATAATAGCGCATGCGATCCACGGCGTTGCGGTATTTCTCGTAGTTCTTGGTTGCCACGGTCACCAGCTCGGTGCCGTGGATCACCACCACGACGTCCATCATCTCCGGGGCCAGGTCGTAGGGCGATTCGGTCAGGGGATTGATGTAGGCGCGCAGCCAGTACAGGGCGCTGTCGATGTGACGCGGATCGTCGAAGTAGAAGTCGAAGACCGCCTTCGGGTCTTCGTAGGGGGTCTCGACCAGGCGGCCGGCCGACGCGGTCAGGGGCAGGCAGCATAACGTCACGCAGAGGAGGCTGTTCTTCCATCCATTCATGACGTTCTCCGCAAAACCGGGACGGCTATACGTTAGGATAGTCAGTATTGACGGGAATGACAGTTTGTCAGTCCCGGCACCGGCCAGGTCACGCAGAGGACCGGCCGGCCCAGACCCCAGGGAGGTTGAGAGGTGCACAAGAAGATCCGGGAGCCCAACTGCCAGCAGTTGATCGACAGCTTCCCCGACCCTTTCGTGGTGATCGATCGCAACTACACCATCGTCACCGCCAATCGCCACTATGCGCGGCACTACGGGGTGACGCCCGAGTCCTTGATCGGCCGGCGTTGCCACGAGGTGTCGCATCACCTGGACAGTCCGTGCAGCGAGCACGGCGAGCACTGTCCACTGGAAGAGTTGTTCCGCAGTGGCGAGGCGACCCAGGTGATGCATGTGCATTACGACGGTCAGGGCAACGAGGAGCAGGTGCAGATCAACGCCACGCCGCTGTGCGACGACCAGGGACAGCTCCAGTTCATGGGTGAGAGCATCATCCCGGTGCGCACCCGCAGTACCGAGGAGTTCCTGGTCGGTCGCGCGGAGGCCATGCAGTTGGTGGTCAAGCAGGCGCAGCGTGTGGCACCGACGCGCACCACGGTGCTGCTGGTCGGCGAGAGCGGGACCGGCAAGGAGTGTCTGGCGCGTCATATCCACCAGCGCTCCGACCGGGCCGACGGGCCTTTCGTGGTGTTCGACTGCGCGGCCAGCGGGGACAGCGAAGAACTGGACCGACGACTGTTCGGCCAGCTCGCGGCCGATGGCGAGGCCCTGGCCGAGGGGGTGTTTCAACAGGCCGATGGCGGCACCCTGTTCATCGACGAGATCTGCGAGCTGCCGCTGGCCTCGCAGCTCAAGCTGTTGCGTGTACTGGAATGTGGCGAGATCCAGCCGTTGGGCGCGACCGACTACCGGCAGGTCGATGTACGGGTCATCATCGCCTCCATCGGCGAGTTGCAACAGCGGGTGGAGCAGGGCGAGTTGCGCCGGGATCTGTACTACCGCCTCTCGGCCTTTCCCATACAACTGCCGCCGCTGCGCGAGCGCCGCAAGGACATCCCCCTGTTGGCGCGGCATTTCCTGCGCCAGTTCCAGACCGATGTGGCGTTGCGTGAACTGACCCCCGAAGTGGAGGCGGCCTTGCTCGCGCATGACTATCCCGGCAACGTCCGCGAGTTGCGTAACCTGATCGAACGCGCGGTGATCTATGCTGCGGATGAACCGCTGCGGGTCGAGCACCTGGTGTTCGATCACCTGCTGTTCGCCGATGATGCCGATCGTGCCCAGGCCGGGCTGGTGTTCGACGAGGAGGTGGTGCGTCTGCTCGATCGCCGGGGTAGCGGCCCCTCGGTCGTGGAGATGCTGCGGGTGCTGGCCGAGTGTGATGGCCACCGCGGGCGCGCCGCCGAGCGTCTGGGTATCAGCGAACGCACCCTCTACCGGCATCTCAAGCGCCTGCGCGAGACGCCCTGAGTCCGGGGCGTCAACGTCTCCAGCGGCGTTTCGGGACCGGTTTGCGCCGTGGGGCTGCCGAGCCGTCGCGTACTTCGAGCACTCGCCATTGTCCCGGCGCCAGGCCGTCGAGCCGCCAGTCGCCGATGCGGATGCGGAGCAGGCGCAGGGTGGGGAAGCCGACCTGTGCGGTCATGCGCCGGACCTGGCGGTTGCGGCCCTCGCGGATCTGCAGCTCCAGCCAGCTGGTGGGGATGCGCGCGCGGTAGCGCACCGGCGGGTCGCGCGGCCACAGCCAGTCGGGTTCGGCCACGCGGCGGGCGCGCGCCGGCAGGGTGGGGCCGTCCTTCAGCGTGATGCCGGTGCGCAGTGCCGCCAGTGCCGGTTCGTCGATCTCGCCCTCGACCTGCGCCAGGTAGGTCTTCCAGGTATGGCGACGCGGGTGGGTGAGACGGTGCGCCAGGGCGCCGCTGTCGGTGAGCAGCAGCAGGCCCTCGCTGTCGCGGTCCAGCCGTCCGGCGGGGTAGACGCCGGGCAGGTCGATCCAGTCGGCCAGGGTGGCGCGGTTTTCCCCGTCGGTGAACTGGCTGAGCACGCCGAAGGGCTTGTTGAACAGGACGAGTCGGGGCATGGGGTCGATGGTGCTAAAATGTCAGGCTTTCCCTAACCGAACGGATCGTTATTCCATGGCTTTCGACAAGATACAGGTTCCTGCCGACGGGCAGAAGATCAGCGTCAATTCCGACAACTCCCTGAACGTGCCGGATCATCCCATCGTGCCCTTCATCGAGGGCGACGGCATCGGCGTGGACATCACCCCGGTGATGAAGAAGGTCGTCGATGCCGCAGTCGAGAAGAGCTACGGCGGGCAGCGGCGCATCGCCTGGATGGAGATCTATGCCGGCGAGAAGGCCACCCGCGTGTACGGCGAGGGCGTCTGGTTGCCCGAGGAGACGCTGGCGGCGGTGCGCGACTACGTGGTGTCGATCAAGGGGCCGCTGACCACCCCGGTGGGCGGGGGCATCCGTTCGCTCAACGTCAGCCTGCGCCAGGAACTGGACCTGTACGTCTGCCAGCGTCCCGTGCGCTATTTCGACGGCACGCCCAGCCCGCTCAAGCACCCGGAGTACACCGACATGGTGATCTTCCGCGAGAACTCCGAGGACATCTATGCCGGCGTGGAGTGGGCCGCGGGCACGCCCGAGGCAAAGAAGGTCATCGACTTCCTGCAGAACGAGATGGGGGTGACCAAGATCCGCTTCCCGGGCACCTCGGGCATCGGTATCAAACCTGTCTCCGAGGAAGGGACCAAGCGCCTGGTGCGCAAGGCCATTCAGTACGCTATCGACAACGACCGTGCCTCGGTGACCCTGGTGCACAAGGGCAACATCATGAAGTTCACCGAGGGCGCCTTCAAGGAATGGGGCTATGAACTGGCGAAGGACGAGTTCGGCGCGGTGGAACTGGACGGAGGTCCCTGGTGCACCTTCAAGAACCCGAAGACCGGCCGCGAGATCGTGGTCAAGGACGTGATCGCCGATGCCTTCCTGCAGCAGATCCTGCTGCGCCCGAAGGAGTATGACGTGATCGCCACCCTCAACCTCAACGGTGACTACATCTCGGACGCCCTGGCCGCCCAGGTCGGCGGCATCGGCATCGCGCCGGGCGCCAATCTGTCGGACACCGTGGCCATGTTCGAGGCCACCCACGGCACCGCGCCCAAGTACGCGGGACAGGACAAGGTCAATCCCGGTTCTTTGATCCTCTCCGCCGAGATGATGCTGCGCCACATGGGCTGGACCGAAGCGGCCGATCGCATCATCGACGCCATGGGCAAGACCATCAGTGCCAGGACCGTGACCTACGACCTGGAACGCCTGATGGAGGGTGCGACCCTGCTGAGCTGTTCGCAGTTCGGGGATGCCATGATCGCCAATCTGTGAATCGCGGAGGGCGGACACAAGAAACCCCGGCCGGCCGGAGCCGGTCGGGGTTTCTTGCCTCTGGCCGGATCAGGCCATGGCCGGCTGGATGGTGTGCAGTCGCAGAGCGTGCAGGCCCTTGGGGCCTTCCTCCACTTCGAACTCCACGCGCTGGCCTTCCTTCAGCGTCCGGTAGCCTTCCATCTCGATCGCGCTGAAATGGACGAAGATATCCTGATCACCCTCGTCCGGAGTCACGAAGCCATAACCCTTTGCATTGTTGAACCACTTTACTACGCCAGTGACCATCGTCAGTCCTCCCATGGGGTTTTCCGCATCGATGCCTGGGACGGTGCTGCTGTTATCTTGTTATGACTGCACCACCCCGGTGCGACATCGCCCATCGAGTATAGACCTTGATCGCCGTTGGTCAAACAAGTGACTGTATTCTCAAAAAATTTGTAAATTCGGATATGCTGATACAGCAGATGCGGAGCGGTATTGCCCTTGAAATCCTGCGCTTGCAACCCGATGTCGATGGGTCAGAATAGGAACGGGTACCAGTGCATATGCGAAACAGGACATGAGCAGCAAAGACGATCCTCTGCACGACGACGAGGGTGGCCTGGCGGTCGAACCGGCAAAGCCGAAGCTCCAGCGCCCGCCCATGTACAAGGTCATCCTGCTGAATGACGACTACACTCCCATGGAGTTCGTGGTGCACGTGCTCGAGCACTTCTTTCACATGGACCGTGAGAAGGCCACCCGGGTGATGCTGCATGTGCACACCCAGGGCGTGGGCGTATGCGGGGTCTTCACTCGCGAGATCGCCGAGACCAAGGTGAACCAGGTCAACGAGTTTGCGCGCGCCCACCAGCACCCCCTGCTGTGCGACATGGAAGAGGCCTAGGGGATTTTTTCAAGCGTCACGAGGGTCCATACCCTGACACGCCGCAACAGGTTCGATACGACATGCTGAGCAAGGAACTCGAATTCACCCTCAACCAGGCCTTCCGTGAGGCGCGGGCACATCAGCACGAGTTCATGACCATCGAACACCTGCTGCTGGCCCTGCTCGACAATCCCACCGCGGCCGAGGTGTTGCGCGCCTGCGCGGCCGACCTGTCGGTGTTGCGCCACGATCTCGAGGAATTCCTCGAAGAGACCACGCCGCGCATCCCGGTCGGCGACGAGCGCGAGACCCAGCCCACCCTGGGCTTTCAGCGCGTGCTGCAACGCGCGGTGTTCCATGTGCAGTCCTCCGAGAAGACCGAGGTCAGTGGTGCCAATGTGCTGGTGGCCATCTTCAGCGAACAGGATTCGCAGGCGGTGTATTTCCTGGAAAAGCAGGGCATCACCCGTCTGGACGTGGTCAACTACATTTCACATGGCATCTCCAAGGTGTCCAGCGAGTCCGAACAGCAGCGCAGCGAGGGCGAGCTGCCGTCCGAGGGCGAGGAGGGACAGAGAGACGCCGGTGCGCTGGCGAGCTGGGCGAGCAATCTCAATGCCTTGGCGCGCGAGGGCCGCATCGACCCACTGATTGGCCGTCAGCTCGAGGTGGAGCGCACCATCCAGATCCTGTGTCGGCGGCGCAAGAACAACCCCCTGCTGGTCGGCGAGGCCGGGGTGGGCAAGACCGCCATCGCCGAGGGTCTGGCCAAGCGTATCGTCGATGGCGAGGTGCCGGAGGTGCTGGCCGACTGCACCATCTATGCGCTGGACCTGGGCAGCCTGGTGGCTGGCACCAAGTACCGGGGCGACTTCGAGAAGCGTCTCAAGGCCGTGCTGGCCGAACTCAAGGCGCAGCCCGAGGCCATCCTGTTCATCGACGAGATCCACACCATCATCGGTGCCGGGGCGGCCTCGGGCGGGGTGATGGACGCCTCCAACCTGATCAAGCCCATGCTGGCCAACGGTGAGCTGCGCTGCATCGGCTCGACCACTTACCAGGAATACCGTGGCATCTTCGAGAAGGACCGCGCGCTGGCGCGGCGCTTCCAGAAGGTCGATATCGAGGAACCCTCGGTCGAGGACACCATCCAGATCCTCAAGGGGCTCAAGAGCCGCTTCGAGGAGCATCACGAGGTGAAGTACTCGGCGCGAGCGCTGCGTGCTGCCGCCGAGCTGGCCGACAAGTACATCAACGACCGGCACATGCCCGACAAGGCCATCGACGTGATCGACGAGGCCGGGGCGGCCAACCGGCTGCTTGCACCCTCGAAGCGGCGCAAGACCATCGGCGTGGGCGAGATCGAGGCCATCGTGGCCAAGATCGCGCGTATCCCGCCGCGCAAGGTCTCCTCCAGCGACACCGAGGCGCTGAAGAATCTCACCCGCGACCTGCAGATGGTGGTCTTCGGGCAGGACCCGGCGATCGAGGCGCTGGCCTCGGCCATTCGCATGAACCGTTCGGGCCTGGGCACCGAGGACAAGCCGATCGGCTCTTTCCTGTTCGCCGGACCCACCGGGGTGGGCAAGACCGAGGTGACCCGCCAGCTTGCACGCGTGCTGGGGCTGAAGCTGATCCGCTTCGACATGTCCGAATACATGGAGCGCCACACCGTCTCGCGCCTGATCGGCGCGCCGCCTGGCTATGTGGGCTTCGACCAGGGCGGCCTGCTCACCGAGGAGATCAACAAGCATCCGCACGCGGTGCTGCTGCTCGACGAGATCGAAAAGGCCCACCCCGATGTGTTCAACCTGCTGCTGCAGGTGATGGACCACGGCACGCTCACCGACAACAACGGGCGCAAGGCGGATTTCCGCAACGTGATCATTATCATGACCACCAATGCGGGGGCCTCGGAGATGTCGCGGCGGTCGATCGGCTTCACCTCCCAGGATCATTCCAGCGATGGCATGCAGGCCATCGAGAAGCTGTTCACCCCCGAGTTTCGCAACCGCCTGGATGCCATCATCCAGTTCGCCCCGCTGGACGAGAAGACCATCGCCCACGTGGTGGACAAGTTCCTGTTCGAGCTGGAGCAGCAACTGGCGGAGAAGGGGGTGACCCTGTCGGTCGATCAGGCGGCGCGCGAGTGGCTGGCCGCGCGCGGCCATGACCCGCTGATGGGCGCACGGCCCATGGCGCGGTTGATCCGCGAGAAGATCAAGAAGCGGCTGGCCGAGGATCTGCTGTTCGGCCGCCTGGCACAGGGTGGCGAGGTGCGGATCACCCTGGAGGACGACGAACTGGCGTTCGACATCCGCCCGCAGCAGGTGCATTGAGCGCTGCGGGGCAGGGCGAACTCGCCGGGATCAGCGCTCGCGGTAGGTGATACGGCCCTTGGTCAGGTCGTAGGGGGTCAGCTCCACCTTGACCTTGTCGCCGGTGAGGATGCGGATGTAGTGCTTGCGCATCTTGCCCGAGATATGGGCCGTCACCACATGGCCGTTTTCCAGCTCCACGCGGAACATGGTGTTGGGAAGGGTCTCGATCACGGTCCCTTCCATTTCGATCACGTCTTCTTTTGCCATCGTCTTTGTCCGGTTTCGATGTCGGCATGGTGCCGAGATGGGCGCGGAGTATAGCAAAATCGCGCTTGCAGGTCGGCGCTGATCCTGCCTTGTAGTGAGGCGTCCCCGGGCCGAACCCTTCGTGGCAGGGGCGCCGCTCTTGCCCTGTAGGAGGCCCGTCCTCGGGCCGAACCTAGAGTTCGACCGTCTCGCCAGTCTCGAAACGGCGCCAGCCCTGCCCGTCATACAGCTCGATGGGGCGGAACCCGGTCTTGTAACGCATCTTCTCGCAGTCGCGTATCCAGTAGCCCAGGTACAGCCAGGACAGGCCGAGTTCGCGTGCCCGCTCGATCTGGGCGAGGATGGCCCAGGTGCCCAGCGAGCGTCTGGGCTGGTCGGGATCGAAGAAGGTGTAGACCGCCGACAGGCCGTCGCTCAGTCGGTCGGTGACGGCCACGCCCAGCAGCCGTTCGCCGAGGCGTATCTCGAGGAAGTCGGTCGCGCACCAGTCGGCGACCAGGAAATCCAGGTATTCCTGCGCGCTCGACTCGGCCATGTTGCCGCCGGCATGACGGGCACGGGTGTAGCGCTGGTACAGGGTGAAGTGTTCTTCGCAGAAGCCCGGTGGCACCGGCACGATGCGCAGGTCGCGGTTGGCCCGCAGGACCCGGCGGTGACGCCGGCGGGGCTGGAAGGTGGCGACCGGCACCCGTGCCGAGCGACATTGTCGGCAGGTCGGGCAGTGCGGCTGATATACCAGGCGCCCGCTGCGGCGGAAGCCGCGTTTCACCAGGTGACTGTAGATCCGTGTGTCCATGGGGGCCTGCGGGTCGGCGAACAGGCTCTGTGTCTCTTGTCCCGCCAGGTAGCTGCACGGGTGCGGGGCCGAGAGATAGAGTATCAGGCGCAATGCGCGCTCGTTCACCGTGCGTGCTCCAGGGCGCTGCAGTCGAGCGGGGAAACCTGCCAGGTGGCAGGCTTGCAGGGGGCCTCCGCTGCCTCGGCCAGCAGGCGCTGGAACTGGGTGCGCGGGATCTCGCGCGCGCCCATGCGCTCCAGGTGGGGATTGTGGATCTGGCAGTCGATCACCGGGAAGCCGTTGGCGGAGAGGTGTTCGCAAAGATAGACCAGGACGATGCGCGAGGCGCTGGGGATGCGGCTGAACATGGACTCGCCGAAGAACATTCTTCCCAGGGCCACACCGTAGAGTCCACCGACCAGCTGCCCGTCCTGCCACAGCTCGAAGGAGTGTGCCCGCCCCATGTGGTGCAGGGCCAGGTAGGCGGCACGCATCTCCGGGATCAGCCAGGTGTCCTCGTCGTCGCGCCGTGGTGTCGCGCAGCCAGCGAGTACGCCGGCAAAGTCGTTGTCGATGCGCAGCTCCAGGCCGCCGCGCCGCATCTGCCGGCGCAGGCTGCGTGCGACATGGATCTCACCCGGGAACAGCACCATGCGTGGGTCCGGGCTCCACCAGAGGATGGGCTGGTCCTGGCTGTACCAGGGAAAGATGCCGCGACGGTAGGCGTTGAGCAGGCGCTGCGGGTGCAGATCACCACCGACCGCGAGCAGGCCATTGGGGGCGCTTTCGGCCTGCGCGGGATCGGGGAAGGGGTGATCGGGGGCGGTGTTGTCGAGGCGAAATATCATGCACTCTCCGATCGACGATAGGGTGAGTGCCCGGCCAGTTCTTCCATGTAGTCCTGCATGCCCTCGGTTTCGAGTTGCAGGAATTGTTGCACGCAGTCGAACACGAATTCG
This sequence comes from uncultured Sedimenticola sp., assembly GCA_964394235.1. Lineage (GTDB taxonomy): Bacteria > Pseudomonadota > Gammaproteobacteria > Chromatiales > Chromatiaceae > MONJU. The sequence continues at coordinate 12,766 of CAYMWJ010000032.1, forward strand.
CCGTAGGCGTTGAACTTGAGGTACAGCGGGCAGGCGGCGACCAGCCGGTCCTGCGCGTCGCGCACCAGGATATGTCGCGGCAACCAGCCGAAGCGCTCGCCCAGGCAACCGTGGACCTCGAGGGCGCGCAGGAACTCGTATCGCAGGAAGGGCAGGGCAGCCACGCCGAGCCGATTCCACTCCCCGGCCGATACCGTGGACAGGTCCTCGAGGATCTCCACCCGTGGCCTCATGGGCGAGGCCTCCTGTGGGCGCTTCAGTCGCCGGCCTCCAGCGCGTCCAGGTAGCGTTCGGCATCCAGGGCCGCCATACAGCCGGTGCCCGCCGAGGTGACGGCCTGACGGTAGACCTGGTCCATGACGTCGCCTGCGGCGAACACGCCTTCCACCGAGGTGGCGGTGGCATTGCCCTCGGTGCCGCTCCTGACCTTGATGTAGCCGTTGTCCATTTCGAGCTGGCCCTCGAAGATGTCGGTGTTGGGCTTGTGGCCGATGGCGATGAAGATGCCTTGCAGATCGATGTCCCTGGTCGAGCCATCGGTGGTACTCTTGATGCGCATGCCGGTCACGCCACTCTGGTCGCCCAGTACTTCGTCGAGCACGTGGTTCCACTCGATGGTGATGTTGCCGTTCTCGGCCTTCTCGAGCAGTTGCTTCTGCAGAATCTTCTCGGCACGCAGGCTGTCGCGCCGGTGTACCAGCACCACTTCCGAGGCGATGTTCGACAGGTACAGCGCCTCTTCGACCGCGGTGTTGCCGCCGCCGATCACCGCCACCTTCTGGCCACGGTAGAAGAAACCGTCACAGGTGGCGCAGGCGGACACGCCGCGGCCCTTGAATTTTTCTTCGGACGGTAGCCCCAGATACTGTGCCGAGGCGCCGGTGGCGATGATCAAGGCATCGCAGCTGTAGTGTTGGCTGTCGCCCTTGAGGCGGAAGGGACGCACGCTCAGGTCCACCTCGCTGATGTAGTCGAAGATGATCTCGGTCTCGAAACGCTCGGCATGGCGCTGCATGCGCGCCATCAGATCGGGGCCTTGCACGCCGTCGGGGTCGCCGGGCCAGTTGTCCACGTCGGTGGTGGTCATCAACTGGCCGCCCTGTTCCATGCCGGTGACCAGCACCGGTTGCAGGTTGGCGCGAGCGGCATACACCGCAGCGGTATAGCCGGCGGGGCCAGATCCGAGGATGAGCAGACGGCAATGCTTGGTTTCGCTCATGAGACGACTCCTTGGAAAAAATGGGGAACAGGTCCGCCCTGGCGGGCCAGAACTGCGCGCCATACTACTAAGCTGTTGTTGAGAAAGTCCAATCTTGCACAGGGAGAGAACCGATGAAGAGTCGATGCGTGGGAGTACCCCGGGAGATCAAGCCGCTGGAGGGGCGGGTGGCGCTGACGCCCGCGGTGGCGGCCGAGCTGGTGCGTGCCGGGCACCGGGTCTGCCTGGAGCAAGGGGCGGGTGAGGCCAGCGGCTACGCGGATACCGCCTATGCCGCGGTGGGGGTGGAGATCCTGCCGGATGCCGACAGCCTGTATGCCGCCGCCGAGGTGCTGGTCAAGGTCAAGGAGCCGGTAGGGCCGGAACTGGATCGCCTGCGTGCCGAGCAGGTCCTGTTCTCCTATCTGCACCTGGCGCCCAATCCGGCACTGACCCGGCGCCTGTGCGAGATCGGCCTGACCGCCATCGCCTTCGAGACGGTGATGGTCGACGGCGACCTGCCCCTGTTGCGCCCCATGAGCGAGATCGCGGGGCGCATTGCGGTGCAGGTCGGCACCCAGTTGCTGCATACCCCGCAGGGTGGGCGCGGTGTGCTGCTCGGCGGGGTGCCCGGGGTCGAGCGCGGGCAGGTGGTGGTGCTGGGGGCGGGCCATGCCGGTGGCAGTGCGGCGCGCCTGGCCGCGGCCTTGGGGGCGCAGGTGACGGTGTTCGACCGCGACCCCCGCAAGCTGGCGGTGATGGCCGAGAGTGCGCCCAATATCCAGGCCTTGTATGCCAGCGCCGAGGCGATCGAGCAGGCGGTGCGCACGGCCGACCTGCTGGTGGGGGCCGTGCTGCTGCCGGGAGCGGAGGCGCCCCGTCTGGTGTCGCGCCAGCAGGTGGCGGCCATGCCGGATGGCAGCGTGATTGCGGACATCGCGGTCGATCAGGGGGGCTGCATCGAGACCACCCGGCCCGCCACCTACGATGACCCGGTGTACGTCGAGGAGGGGGTGCTGCACTTCTGCGTCACCAATATGCCCGGCGCAGTCCCGCGCAGTGCCTCCCAGGCCCTGGCCGGTGCCCTGTCGCCCTGGCTGCAGCGCCTGCTGCAACCCGACTGGAGGAACGACCCGGTGCTGGCCAGGGCGATTAATGTCGCCGAGGGCGAGGTCGTGCTGTCGGTGCTGCGCGGCGCGGGCTGAGGAGAAAATGGCCAGGTTGTGACCTGGGTTGGGCAGGGCGCGAGATTTTGTGGAATAATCTGGAAATTGCGCGAAATTCCACATATATCCAATTGATTTGAAAGGTATAAATGGTCTTGAACGCTTCTCTGAACAAGCGCCTCAAGGAAGCGGGCTTTCTCTTTCTGCTGGCGCTCGGCAGCTTCTTCATGATGGCCTTGCTGAGCTATTCGCCAGAGGATCCCAGCTGGAGTTATGTCGGCCCCCGGGTGCGGGCCGAGAATGCCGGTGGGCCGGTGGGCGCCTGGTTCGCCAGCGTGCTGTTCTCGCTGGTGGGTGTGATGGCCTATCTGTTCCCGCTGATGCTGATCTGGTTCGGCTGGATGCTGTTCGACGAGCGTGACGACACCGACTCCCAGCCCTACCTGTGGGTGGCCCGCGGCACGGGCTTCGTGCTCACGCTCATGGGCGCGACCACCCTGGCGGCCCTGCACCTGCATGGTGGGGGTGCCAATCTGCCCGAGGGGCCGGGCGGCATCCTCGGCCTGACGCTGACCAATGGTCTGGTGGCGGCGCTCGGTTACGCCGGTACCAGCCTGCTGATGCTGGCCGCCCTGCTGATCGGTTTTACCCTGTTCACCGGGCTCTCCTGGCTGGTGGTGATGGATGAACTCGGCGATTTCGTACTCAGGACGTTGCGTCAGGCACGCGAGTTCTGGCAGTCGCTCGGCGAGCGGCGCCAGACACGGCGGGTGAAACAGGAACCTCAGGTGAAGCTGGAGCACCAGGAGAAGCTGGACCGTCAGGAGAATCTGGAGCGTCAGGAGAAGCTGGAGCACCAGGAAAAGCCGGAACGCCAGTTGGTACGCCCCAGGGAACAGAAGCCGGTCGAGAACAAGCCGTCGCCGGTGCTCGAGCAGCCCAGGCGGCAACCACGCGAGCGCGTGCGTGCCGAACAAGCCGAACAAAAGGAAAAAAAGCAGGTCACCCAGCCGGGGCTGCCACCCGATGCCACATTGCCGCCGCTGAACCTGCTCGATCCGCCGCCGCCCGGCGTGCGGCGCATGTCCGAGGAAGATCTGCAGCAGATGTCCGACCTGGTCGAGCGCAAGCTGGCCGATTTCGGGGTCACCGCCGAGGTGGAGGCGGTGCATCCGGGGCCTGTGGTCACCTTGTTCGAACTCTCGCTGGCACCCGGCACCAAGGCCAGCAAGGTGACCGGCCTGGCCAAGGATCTGGCGCGTGCCCTGTCCACCATCTCGGTGCGCGTGGTGGAGGTGATCCCGGGCAAGTCGGTGATCGGTCTGGAAATTCCCAATGCCGAGCGGGAGATCGTCTATCTCAGCGAGATCCTGCGCTCCGAGGCCTATGACAGCTCGAAATCGCCCCTCACCCTGTCGCTGGGCAAGGACATCGTCGGCGAGCCGGTCGTCGCCGACCTGGCGAAGATGCCGCACGCCCTGATCGCCGGCACCACCGGTTCGGGCAAGTCGGTGGCGATCAACACCATGATCCTGAGCCTGCTCTACAAGGCCTCCCCCGAGGAGGTGCGTCTGATCATGGTCGATCCCAAGATGCTGGAGCTGTCGGTGTACGAGGGCATCCCTCACCTGCTCACCCCGGTGGTGACCGACATGAAGGACGCCGCCAACGCCCTGCGCTGGTGTGTGGCCGAGATGGAGCGGCGCTACCGGCTGATGGCCGCGCTGGGGGTGCGCAACATCGGTGGCTTCAACAAGAAGGTGCGCGAGGCGCTCGAGGCCGGCGAGCCGATCAAGGACCCGTTGTTCCAACCTGAGCCCGATCCCCTGGCCGAGGAAGCGCCTCAGGCCCCCGATCTGGTCCCGCTGCCCTACATCGTGGTCATCATCGACGAGCTGGCCGACATGATGATGGTGGTGGGCAAGAAGGTCGAGGAGCTGATCGCGCGCCTGGCGCAGAAGGCGCGTGCCGCCGGCATCCACCTGTTGCTGGCCACCCAGCGGCCCTCGGTGGATGTGATCACCGGTCTGATCAAGGCCAACATCCCCTCGCGCATTGCCTTCCAGGTCTCCTCGCGCGTGGACTCGCGTACCATCCTCGATCAGATGGGTGCCGAGCACCTGCTGGGACATGGCGACATGCTGTTCCTGCCGCCGGGCACCAGTATCCCGCGCCGGGTGCACGGTGCCTTCGTGGACGACCACGAGGTGCATCGTGTGGTGGCACACCTCAAGCAGCTCGGCGAGCCGGAGTACATCGAGGAGATCGTGCAGGAACCCAGCGAGCCCATCCCGGGTCTATCTCCCGAGGCCGCCGGTGTCGATACCGAGGATACCGATCCGTTGTTCGACGAGGCGGTGGCCATCGTCACCGAGTCGCGCCGCGCCTCCATCTCGGGGGTGCAACGGCGGCTCAAGATCGGTTACAACCGGGCCGCACGTCTGGTCGAGGAAATGGAGCGGGTCGGCATCGTCAGCGCGCCGGACGAGCGTGGCAACCGCCAGGTGCTGGCCCCACCTCCACCCAAGGACTGAAACATCATGAAGAGACTGTTCATTTTCCTGCTGCTGGCCGCCAGCCAGCTCGCTGTCGCCGGTCCGGGCCGCGAGGCGCTGGACCGTTTCAGCGAGGGGCTCACTACGCTCGAGGCCCGTTTCGAACAGGCGGTGCTGGATACCGAGAACGCCCGCCAGGGGCTGTTCCATGGGGTGTTGCTGCTCAAGCGCCCGGGCCGCTTCCGCTGGGACTATGTGATGCCCGAGCAGCGGCACATCATCGCCGACGGCCACGACCTGTGGATCGTGGAAGACGATCTCAACCATGTCACCAAGATCTATCAAAAGACCGCACTCAAGGGCTCGCCGGCGAAGATCCTGCTGGCCCAGGAGCCGGTGGACAAGGAATTCAACGTGGTCGAGCTGGGCGAACGCCAGGGCCTGCAATGGCTGGAACTCTCGCCGAAGGATGCCGAGAGTGACATCCTGCGCATCCTGGTCGCCTTCAAGGGCGACGAGTTGCGCAAGCTCGAGCTGACCGATCAGTTCGGGCAGATCTCGCGCTTCACCTTCTTCGAGGTCAAGCGCAATCCGCCGCTCGACGACAGCCTGTTCGCCTACCAGCCGCCGCCCGACTGGGACCTGCTCAACCAGCAGAACTGATCTCCTGTCCAGTCCATCCCGCAGGCGCATCCAGGGCTGGATGTTCGTGCGGGATGCGGTCTGGCGGCCTGGAACCGGTACAATCGCGGCATGGATACCGCCGACCTGTTCGCCGCCGAGCACACCGCCAGCCAGCCGCTGGCCGATCGCATGCGTCCGCGCAGCCTCGACGAGTATGTCGGCCAGGCGCATATCCTGGGTGAGGGCAAGCCCTTGCGCCGGGCCATTCTCTCCGGGCATCTGCACTCGATGATCCTCTGGGGGCCACCGGGCACCGGCAAGACCACCCTGGCGCGGCTGCTGGCCAACCACGCGGGGCAACGTTTCATCACCCTCTCGGCGGTGCTCTCGGGCGTCCGCGAGATCCGTGCCGCGGTCGAGCAGGCGCGCCAGACCCTGGCCGCCGAGGGGCGGGCCACGCTGCTGTTCATCGACGAGGTGCACCGCTTCAACAAGGCGCAGCAGGATGCCTTCCTGCCTCACGTGGAGGACGGCACCTTCGTGTTCGTCGGTGCCACCACCGAGAATCCTTCGTTCGAACTGAACAACGCCTTGCTTTCACGCGCCCGGGTGTATGTGCTCAAGGCGCTCGACCGCGAGGCAGTCCGCACCCTGCTCGAGCGTGCCGTGCACGATACCGAGCGCGGGCTGGGGGCGCTGGGGCTGCAGCTGAGCGACGAGCAGCTCGAGCTGCTGGCCGAGGCGGCCGATGGTGATGCCCGGCGCGCGCTCAACCTGCTCGAGATCGCCTCCGACCTGGCCGAAGACGGGCGCATCCCCCAGACGGTACTCGAAGAAGTCGTTGCCGGCCAGGTACGGCGTTTCGACAAGGGAGGCGAGGTCTTCTACGACCAGATCTCGGCGCTGCACAAGTCGGTGCGCGGTTCGTCCCCGGATGCCGCGCTCTACTGGCTGGCGCGCATGCTCGACGGTGGCTGTGATCCGCTCTACATCGCCCGCCGTGTGGTGCGCATGGCCTCGGAGGACATCGGTAACGCCGATCCGCGTGCCCTGCAGATCGCGCTGAACGCCTGGGACGTGCAGGAGCGGCTGGGCAGTCCCGAGGGTGAGCTGGCGATCGCCCAGGCGGTGGTCTATCTCGCCTGCGCGGCGAAGAGCAATGCGGTGTACAAGGCCTTCGGGCAGGCCATGAAGCTGGCCCGCGAGTCGGGCTCGCTGGAGGTGCCCTTGCATCTGCGCAATGCGCCCACGCGGCTGATGAAGGAACTGGACTACGGCAAGGCCTACCGCTATGCCCACGACGAGCCGGGAGGCTATGCCGCGGGTGAGAACTACTTTCCCGAGGCGCTGGCCGGCACGCGTCTGTATCAGCCGGTCGATCGTGGGCTGGAGATCCAGATCGGCGAGAAGCTGCGGCGGCTGGCCGAGCTGGACCGGCAGGCGCGAAAAGAGGAATCCTGAATTCGCGGCGGGGGCTCCGCTCCGGCAGGCCATTGCACGGCGCGATGCGCCTTTGCCCATCCCACCCATGGTTCAACATACCCAACATCGTAAGATGGGCAAAGGAACAAAGGGCCGTGCCCATCGATAGCCGAAGGTTCGCGGCGAGGACGCCGCTCCTACAGGTGATGTCAGGAGGCTCGTCCTCGGGCCGAAGGGAACTGCTAGAATGCGCCTTTTTGCGGAGAGGGTTGCGTGAACCAGGTGTTGGCCATCGCGGCAGGAGGGGCCATCGGCGCGGTGATGCGTTTCGGCGTGTCCTCGGCGGTCTATACTTGGCTGGGCCGGGGCTTTCCCTGGGGTACCCTGGCGGTGAATCTCCTGGGCTCGCTGGCGATGGGTTTTCTCTCGGTGTTCATGCTCGAGCGCCTGGCGCTGGGCTCGGAATGGCGGGCCTTCGTGCTGGTGGGCCTGTTGGGTGCCTTCACCACCTTTTCGACCTTCTCCATCGAGACTCTGAACCTGATGCAGGAGGCGCTCTACGGGCGTGCCCTGCTGAACGTGCTGGCGAGCGTGACGGCCTGTGTGGCGGCCGCCTTTGCCGGTGTGATCCTGGCGAGGCAGATCGGATGACGACGAGCGATGTGACCGTGGTGCGCATCTATTGCAGCGAGAAGGGTGGGGAGCATCGCCGCCTGCTGGAGCTGTTGCATGACCGTGAACAGGTCGCGGGGGTCACCGCCTTTCGCGGCATTGCCGGCTTCGGTGGCTCGGGACGCATCCACGAGACCCACCTGCTGGACATCTCGCTCGACCTGCCCGTGATCATCGAATTCTTCGACCGCCCGGAGCGGGTCGAGGCGATCATGGAACATCTGCGCCCGCTGGTGAAGCCGGGCCACATGATCGCCTGGCCAGCGCGGGCCAACCTGGACTGAGACATGCTGGACCCCAAGCGTTTTCGTACCGAACTCGACGACATCGCCGCGCAGCTGGCACGGCGCGGCTTCACCCTGGACACCGATCGCATCCGCGTGCTCGAGGCGCGCCGCAAGGCCCTGCAGGTGCGCACCCAGGAGCTGCAGAACGAGCGCAATACCCGCTCCAGGTCCATCGGCCGCGCCAAGGCCGCCGGCGAGGACATCCAGCCGTTGCTCGATGCAGTGGCCGACCTCGGCGAGCAGCTCAAGGCCGCCGAGGCCGAGCTGGCCGAGGTGCAGGGTGCGCTGCGCGAGATCCTGCTCGGCGTGCCCAACCTGCCGCATCCCTCGGTACCCGATGGCAAGGACGAAGACGACAACCGCGAAGAACGCCGCTGGGGCGAGCCGCCCGCATTCGACTTCGAGCCGAAGGACCATGTCGACATCGGCGAGGCGCTGGGCGGGCTGGATTTCGATGCCGCGGCGAAGATCACCGGTTCGCGCTTCGTGGTGATGCGCGGCGACATTGCCCGGCTGCATCGCGCGCTCACCCAGTTCATGCTGGACGTGCACACCACCGAGCACGGCTATGTCGAGACCTACGTGCCCTACATGGTCAATGCCGACAGCCTCTACGGCACTGGCCAGTTGCCCAAGTTCGCCGAAGACCTGTTCCACCTCGAGGGCACCGACTATCGGCTGATTCCCACCGCCGAGGTGCCGGTGACCAACCTGGTGCGCGATGTCATCCTCGAGGCCGGCGAGCTGCCACGCCGCTGGGTGGCGCACACCCCCTGTTTCCGTTCCGAGGCCGGTGCCTACGGGCGCGACACCCGGGGCATGATCCGACAGCATCAGTTCGACAAGGTAGAGCTGGTGCAGGTGGTGCGGCCCGAGGAGTCGTTCGAGGCGCTCGAGCAGCTCACCGGCCATGCCGAGGCGATCCTGCGGAAGCTGGGTCTGCCCTATCGGGTGGTCACCCTGTGTACCGGTGATCTGGGTTTCTCTGCCACCAAGACCTACGACATCGAGGTCTGGCTCCCGGGGCAGGGCAAGTACCGCGAGATCTCGTCCTGTTCGAACTTCATGGACTTCCAGGCGCGCCGCCTGCAGGCGCGCTGGCGCAACCCCGAGACCGGCAAGCCCGAGCTGGTGCATACCCTCAACGGTTCCGGCCTGGCGGTGGGCCGTACCCTCGTCGCCGTGCTGGAGAACTGTCAGCAGGCCGACGGCAGCGTGATCGTTCCCGAGGTGCTGCGTCCCTGGATGGGCGGGCAGGAAGTCATCGAGCCGGCTTGAGGGTCGGCCCGGCGACTCAGCGCACCGAGGCGATCAGCAGCAGGATCAGTGCCAGCACGGCACCGAACACGCCGATCACCGCCGCCCAGTCGCCCTTCTGCGCCTTGGGGCTGTTCTGGCTCCAGTGCTTGTAGGCCGGCCACAGGAAGAACAGCATCATCAGCCCGGCGACCAGGCCGAGAATCTTCATCCAGTCCATAGGGTGTCCTCGATAACGCGATTCGCCCATTGTGCCGTTCGCGCGGCCTGGCGTCATCCTCTGCACACAGGCAAAAAAGAGGCGGCCAGTTGGCCGCCTGAACGTCGCACGAGGATGCGTACGGCGCACCGGCAGCGTGGCGCCGGTGCGCGATGGGGTATCCTGTCAGGGCTTCACGGTGCTCAGGCCCAGGATCTCCCAGTCCTGCATGCCGCCGCGGTACCACTTGATCTTGTGCGCCGGGTAGCCGAAGCGCAGCAGGTTCTTGATGTTGTTGGGCGACTGGCCGCACCACATGCCATTGCAGAACATCACCAGCGTCTTGGCGTTGGAGAAGTCCCACAGGCCCTCGATCTCCTGGGCACCGAACTGGTTGGTCAGGATTTCGCCGATGGAGATGGGGTCGGCGCCCTTGGCCGGGTTGAGTTTGGTCCAGGGGATGTTGACGGCGCCGGGGATGGTGCCTCTGGCAACCCAGTCGGGGGTGCGCGAATCGACCAGCATCACACTCTTGTCGCCTTCGGCCATGCGCTTGATATAAGCGATGACCTCGAGCTCACCGATGGTCTCCACGCCCGGTGCCAGCTTGATCGGCTGGATGCAGAAGGGCGGGCAGGGGCGCGAGGTCTTGGCGAAGGCCGGGGTGACGGTGTTCTTGATGTTTTGATTACGCATGATCGTAATCTGCTTGCCGTTCACCGTGCCCTCGAATTTCTTCAAGGTCGGGGTGATGCCAACCTTCATGTTGCCATGGGAACCCGCCAGCACGCTGCCGGCAAAGGCGAGCGCACAGGTCAGGATACTGGTGCCGATGAGCGTCTTGAGTTTCATGTAGAAGTCGTCCTCTCGGGTGGGGTGCCCGTTTTGTCGTCTGTGATCGGTCGCGTCACGATCTGTTAGAGGGGGCTGGCTTCCCTCGCCGTGAAACGCGTCCGATGCGTCAGTGACGGTCAGTCACATTCGGGTTCCTCGTCTTCCGCGCCCTTGTTGTCATCGGGCTTTCTGGTCTCGTTGTCTACCGCGGCAACGCAGGAAGGTCCGTTCGAGAGCGCAGCCAACGCCGTCCCCTGCCAGGCCAGGATCAGAAACAGTGCGGCGAAAAGGATCTGCACAAAACGCATCAGGTTTACCTCCAGGCCTGCAGGCCGTATGCACCAGGTCCGGTGCCTGGTCTGGATGATCTGTCGTCCCCCGCACGGGGCGGCGTTTGGTTCCCACGCGACCACACTATAGCCCAAAGCAAGGGCGGCGCAAACCACTAGTAGTATCGTCTAATACACTGATTGGAAAGGAAAAAACAGGACATTACTGACACCTTTCGTGGCAGTGTGTCAGAAGTGTCAGTTGCTTGTCGCCGAATGGCTGGACCAGATCTTTCCGGCCACCGATTGAGCCCGATCAGGCTAGGGGCAGGAACACCCGCTCCCAGGTCCAGTACAGCCCGATGGCGGCTATCACCAGCGAGGCAGGCACCACGATCAGCCGGCGGTAGCTGTCGCGGCACGACCAGGGCAATACCAGCAAGCCGGCGCTGGCGATGATGGCCAGCTGGCCGAGCTCCACCCCCAGGTTGAAGCTCAACAGGGCCGTGAGATATTGCGACTCGGGCAGGCCCAGTTCCGTCAGTACCCCGGCGAAGCCCATGCCGTGCAGCAGCCCGAAGCCGAACACCAGAGCCACCCGCCAGGGCTTGAGCTGTGGCGACAGGATGTTCTCGATGGCAACGAAGGCAATGGAGGCGGCGATCAGCGGTTCGACGATGGCCGGCGACAGCGCGATCAGGCCGTACACCGAGAGTCCCAGGGTGAGGGTTTCAGCTGTTGCTCTAATTCATAGAAGAACATGCTGTTATATGCAACAAT
>CAYMWJ010000033.1:0-22907 GCA_964394235.1 uncultured Sedimenticola sp.
TGTCGGCGTGCGCCTGGACTCGCTGCAAGCTTTCATGCAGTCATTTGAACGCACCTTGGCAGGCATTGGCCTGGTCAGCCTGGCATTATCGGTTCTGCTTACCGGTCTCACCGTGTGGAAGCGCACCCGCCAGTTGCGCGAACTGGGCGAGGCCACCGAGGCGCTGACCCGTGGCGAGGTGCCCGAGGTGGTGGCCCACGGACACGACGACGAGGTCGGGCGCCTGGCCCGCGCCTTCAATACCATGGCGCGTACCATCGAAGAACGCCGCCGGGCGCACGATCGCGAACGCGGGCGCCTGCGTGCCATCGCCGACTATACCTTCGCCTGGGAGATCTGGATCGACCCCGATGGTCGCCTGATCTGGACCAATCCGTCGGCCTTGCGGGTCACCGGCTACACCCCGGAAGAGCTGCTGGCCATGGAAGACTTTCCCCGCCCACTGATGAGCGGCGATGCCGCCTGTGACAATACGACCTGGCAGCGCGTCCTGTGTGAGTCCGAAGGTGGCGATGTGGAATGCCCGTTACGGCGCCGCGACGGCCACTGTATCTGGGTGTCCATGTACTGGCAGCCCCTGCTCGATGCCGAAGGCCACCTGCTCGGCAAGCGCGCCTCGTTCATCGACGTCAGCGAGCGCCGGCGTGTCCAGGAGTCTCTCGAGACCTCGTTGCGCGAATTGCGCGCCATCGAACTGCGCCAGCAGGAACTGCTGACCCGCTCCGAACGCCAACAGGCGCGCTTCCGCGCCCTGCTCTCGGCCATGAACCTGGGCATCCTGTTCGAGACCTCCGAAAAACGGGTGGAATACGTCAACCCGGCCTTCATCGACATGTGGGCGCTGGATCCGGACATCAACCTGGCCGGACGGCCGGTGCACGAGGTGCTGGAGCTGTCCCACCACAAGTTCGCCCATCCCATGCGCGGTTCGCGCTGTGTCCTGCAGGTGGAGAACAGCCACGAGGTGAGCGAGCAGTTCGAGATCCATCTGGGGGATGGCCGCATCCTCACCCAGGTCTCCTATCCCGTGCGCGACAACGAAGGCCGCATCATCGGTCGCCTCTGGCTGTACGAGGATGTGACCAACGAGCGCCAGACCGCCGAGCAGCTCATCTACCTGGCCGAGCGCGATTCGCTCACCGGCCTGTACAACCGGCATCGTTTCCAGATCGAGATGGAACGCATGATCGGCATGTCACAGCGCTTCGGCCACCGCTTCGCCCTGCTGTATTTCGACCTCGACGAGTTCAAGTACATCAACGACACCTTCGGCCACCGCGAAGGCGATACCGTGCTCACGCGCATTGCTGGCGAGCTGGCCCAGGTGGTGCGCAAGAACGATGTGCTGGCGCGCCTGGGCGGCGACGAGTTCGCCATCATCACCCTGATCAACAAGGACCTCGACGAGGTGAGGCAACTGGCGCACCGCATCGTCAACGCGGTGGCGCGCATCCCCTTCCGCTTCCACAATCAGAACATCCGCATCACCACCAGCATCGGTATCTCGGTGTATCCCGACCTGGCACGCGACATCGAGATCCTGGTGGCGCAGGCCGATGCGGCCATGTACCAGGCCAAGGCGCAGGGCAAGAACACTTGGTCGATGTACGACCGCTCGCGCGATGCCACCTCCACCATGATGGCGCACATGACCTGGGCGCAGCGCATCGAGCACGGGCTGGAGCGCAACCTGTTCGAGCTGCATTTCCAGGGTGTCTACCGCGTGCCCTCGCGCGAGTTGGCGCACCTCGAGGCCCTGGTGCGTCTGCGCGACAGCGACGACCCCGACAAGCTGTACATGCCCGGGCAGTTCATCCCCATCGCCGAGAAGAACGGCAAGATCCTGGCCATCGACCAGTGGGTGGTGCGCGAGGTGATCCGCCTGCTCGCCGAGCATCCGTCCATGCCGCCGGTGGCGGTCAACATCTCCGGGCGTTCCTTCGACGACCCTTCGCTGCCGCAGCGTATCCGCCGCTGGCTCGGCGACGCGGGTGTGGACCCCGAGCGCCTGCTGGTGGAGCTCACCGAGACCGCGGCTGTGTCCGATATCCAGGACGCACAGCGTTTCATCGAGGGCCTGCACCAGGCCGGCTGCCGGGTCTGCCTGGACGATTTCGGCGCCGGCTTCTCCTCCTTTGCCTATCTCAAGCACATCACCGCGGATATCCTCAAGATCGACGGCCAGTTCATCCACGACCTGCCCAACAACCCAGAGAACCAGATCTTCCTGCGCGCCATGCTCGACGTGGCCACCGGGCTGCGCAAGACCACCATCGCCGAGTTCGTGGACAGCCCCGCCGTGTTCGATATGCTCGCCCACTTCGGCATCGACCTGGCCCAGGGCTACTATCTCGACAAGCCGCGACCCGACCACCCCGCCATTCCGGTGGGCGAGACCTCGGCCGAGGATTCGAGCTGATTCTCCCGGTCCGCGCCTCGGGGTGCTGACCAGGTCCAGAAACATGCGGGATATCGAAGACAGGTGCCCCGATCCACGCGATCGTGGGGTGGCCTTCAGGCCGACATGTCGGGCTCAAGCCCGACCCGCGTCGGAATTCAGAACACGGGCACGGGTCCTGCGGGTCGAGTCGCGGTAGAATCCCCCCTCTATCAACCGGCTTCAGGACATTCCCGTGCAGCAGATTCGTGGAACCACCATTCTCTCGGTCCGCCGAGGCGGCCGCGTCGTGATTGGCGGCGACGGCCAGGTGTCGATGGGCAACATCGTCATGAAGGGCAATGCGCGCAAGGTACGGCGCCTCTACAAGGGGCAGGTGCTGGCCGGCTTCGCCGGCGCCACCGCCGATGCCTTCACCCTGTTCGAGCGCTTCGAGGGCAAGCTCGAGAAACACTCCGGCCATCTGGTGCGTGCCGCAGTCGAACTGGCCAAGGACTGGCGCACCGACCGCATGTTGCGCCGCCTGGAGGCCCTGCTGGTGGTGGCCGATGCCGAGGCCTCGCTGATCCTCACCGGCACCGGCGATGTGGTCGAGCCCGAGGACAGCCTGATGGCCATCGGTTCTGGCGGCAGCTACGCCCAGGCCGCGGCGCGCGCCCTGCTGGACAACACCGAGCTGTCCGCGCGCGAGATCGTCGAGAAGGGCCTGAACATCGCCGCCGACGTCTGCGTGTACACCAACCACAACCTGGTTATCGAGGAACTCGACAGCAATGTCTGATACCACTCCCGAAGAGATCGTCCACGAGCTCGACAAGCACATCGTTGGCCAGCAAGAGGCCAAGCGCGCGGTGGCCATCGCGCTGCGTAACCGCTGGCGGCGGATGCGTGTCGATCCGGCGCTGCGCAACGAGATCACCCCCAAGAACATCCTCATGATCGGTCCCACCGGGGTGGGCAAGACCGAGATCGCGCGCCGCCTGGCGCGCCTGGCCGATGCCCCCTTCATCAAGGTCGAAGCCACCAAGTTCACCGAGGTGGGCTATGTGGGCCGCGAGGTCGATTCCATCATCCGCGATCTCGCCGACTCGGCGGTGAAGATGGTGCGCGAGCAAGAGATGGAAAAGGTGCGCGACGTGGCCCGCGAGGCCGCCGAGGAACGGGTGCTCGATGCCCTGCTGCCGCCACCGCGCACCACCAGCTGGGAGGCCGAGGCTGCCACCCCGCCGGCCTCGGGCACGCGCGAGAAGTTCCGCGAGAAACTGCGCGCCGGCGAGCTCGACGAACGCGAGATCGAGATCGAGGTGACAGGGCCGCAGCTGGGGGTGGAGATCATGGCCCCGCCGGGCATGGAGGAGATGACCAGCCAGTTGCAGAGCCTGTTCCAGAACATCGGCAGCGGCCGCAGCAAGCGCCGCAAGCTGCGCATCCGCGACGCCATGAAGCTGCTCACCGACGAGGAGGCCGCGCGCCGGATCAACGAGGAAGACCTCAAGCTGCGCGCCATCGAGCGCGTCGAGCAGCAGGGCATCGTGTTCATCGACGAGCTCGACAAGGTCACCAGCCGCGCCGAGGCGCATGGCGCCGATGTCTCGCGCGAGGGCGTGCAGCGTGACCTGCTGCCACTGGTCGAGGGCTGCACCGTCACCACCAAGCACGGCATGGTGCGAACCGATCACATCCTGTTCATCGCCTCGGGCGCCTTCCACCTGAGCAAGCCCTCGGACCTGATCCCCGAGCTGCAGGGCCGCCTGCCGATCCGCGTGGAACTGAGCGCCCTGTCGGTGGAAGACTTCGTGCGCATCCTCACCGAGCCCGACGCCTCGCTCACCGAGCAGTACCAGGCGCTCATGGCCACCGAGGGGGTGGACCTGCAGTTCACCGAGGACGGCATCCGGCGCATCGCCGAGATCGCCTGGCAGGTCAACGAGCGCACCGAGAACATTGGCGCGCGCCGCCTGCACACGGTGATGGAGCGGTTGCTCGAGGAAGTCTCCTTCATGGCCCCGCGTTACCAGGGACAGACCGTCACCATCGATGCCGCCTACGTGGATCGTCATCTCGAGGCCCTGTCCGAAAACGAGGATCTCAGCCGCTATATCCTTTGAGGACATTCGGCAGAAGTGCGCTTTTTCCTTCCGTAGGCGTAAAGGGGCGCTGAACAAGTTCCTCCCCCGCTTGCGAAGAGGTCAGGAGGCGGCCAGCGCCTTGTTCGAAAGCCCCCTCCCCATTTCATCGGGGAGGAGAATGTGAAGTTTTCAGAGGTTCGTTTACGACATCCTCATGCGGGCGGAGGGGGTGTTCAGGGCCTCTTTGAGGGCTCCGATAAGTCGGCTCGCGCGTGAGGCAGTATGCGACTACCTCCCCGCAAGGGGGGTGAAAAGCGGGCGGCTCCTCGCCACAATAGAGCCGGTTTCCCCTTCATCATCGTGGATTACTGAACATGCTCAACACGCCGAATCCCACCGAACTCAATCTGCACCGCCTCTCGCGCGTGCTCGAGATCAGCTTCGACGATGGCAGCAACTTCAAGCTGCCGGCCGAGTACCTTCGCGTCTATTCGCCTTCCGCCGAGGTGGCCGGGCATGGGCCGGGCCAGCGCAAGGTGCCGCTGGGCAAGGAGGGCGTCGGTATCGACCGTCTCGAGCCGGTGGGCAACTACGCCATCCAGATCGTGTTCGACGACGGTCACGACACCGGCATCTACTCCTGGGAAACCCTGTACAATCTGGGGAAACACTACGACGACCTGTGGGCGGCCTACCTCGAAGAGCTGAAGGAGAAGGGCTATACCCGCAAGGAGCCGTCGTCCTGAAACCCGACGCAGGAACCAGGGCATGAGCGAGCAGGACACCACCCATTTCGGCTTCCGCCAGGTACCAAAGCAGGAGAAGGCGCGTCTGGTACGCGGGGTCTTCGACTCGGTGGCCGAAAAATACGACATCATGAACGACCTGATGTCCTTCGGCGTGCACCGGCTGTGGAAGCGTTTCGCCATCGAGCTGGCCGGCGTGCGCCCCGGACAGACGGTGCTGGACCTGGCCTCGGGCACCGGCGATCTCGCCGACCGCTTTGCCGGCCTGGTCGGTCCGCAGGGGCTGGTGGTGATGTCCGACATCAACGCCAACATGCTCTCGGTGGGCCGTGACCGCATGCTCGACCGCGGGCATGCCGGCAACATGGCCTTCGCCCTGATCAATGCCGAGCAGCTGCCGATCGCCGACGCCAGCGTGGACCTGGTGACCATCGCCTTTGGCCTGCGCAATGTCACCGACAAGGAGTCGGCACTGGCCGAGATGTACCGGGTGCTGCGCCCCGGCGGGCGCGCCCTGGTGCTGGAGTTCTCCCACCCCACCAGTCGCCCGCTGGAGAAGCTCTACGACATCTACTCCTTCGGCGTGCTGCCGCGCATGGGCCAGCTCGTGGCCAACGATGCCGAGAGTTACCGCTACCTGGCCGAGTCCATCCGCATGCACCCCGACCAGGAGACCCTCAAGGGCATGATGGAGGCGGCCGGGTTCGAGCGTTGCGACGTGCACAACCTGACCGGCGGTATCGTCGCCATCCATCGTGGCTTCCGGCTCTGAGGGCAAGCGCCATGAGCGTGCGCGAGTTCGCCCTGCAGGCCATGGAGACGGTGCTCAACGCACTGATCGAACGTGATCCCGAGGCGCGCACACGGCTCGCGGCCTGGCACGGTCGCGTGATCGCCATCGCCCTGCGCGGCACCGGACTCACCCTCTACTTCGTGCCCGATGCGGCTGGCCGGCTGCAACTGCTCGGCCGCTACGAGGGCGAGCCCGATGCGCTCATCGAGGGCAGCCCGCTCGACCTGATGCGCGCCTCGGACAAGCGCGAGGGCCTGGCGCAGCTGTTCGCGGGCCATGTGCGCCTGCACGGCGACACCGAGCTGGCGCACCGCTTCAGCGAGGTGCTCGGCGGGCTGGAGATCGACTGGGAGGAACAGCTCTCGCGCTACGTGGGGGTCGTGGCCGCGCACGAGCTGGCGCGCATCGGCCGGGAGGTCAGCGACGAGGGGCGCCGCCTGGGCGGGCTGTTCGCGCGCAACCTCTCGGAATACCTCACCGAGGAGGTGCGGCTGCTGCCCCATCCCTTCGAGACCGAGGCCTGGATCCGCCAGGTCGAGGACACCCGTGACGATGTCGAGCGCTTGGCCGCGCGCATCGACTGGCTCGAGCAACGCCTGCGAGACCGCGCATCATGATGCCGTTGCGCGAGGCGCTGCGCGTGCTGCACATCGCCTGGGTGCTGGCGCGCCACGGGCTCGACGAGGTCCTGCTGGCCACCCCCCTGTTCCGAGCGATCCGCTTCCTGCGTTATCTATCGCCCTTCTGGCTGGCCAGCCTGGGCCGCCGACCACCGCGCGGGGTGCGCATCCGCCGCGCGCTCGAGGACCTGGGGCCCATCTACGTCAAGTTCGGACAGATCCTCTCCACCCGCCGCGACCTGCTGCCCGATGACATCGCCGAGGAACTGAGCAAGCTGCAGGACCAGGTGCCGCCCTTCCCCGGCGAGCAGGCGCGCGCCATCATCGAGCAGTCCCTGGGGGCGCCGGTCTCCGAGCTGTTCGCCGAGTTCCAGGTCGAGCCACTGGCCTCGGCATCCATTGCCCAGGTGCATGCCGCGCGCCTGCATGACGGCACCGAGGTGATCGTCAAGGTGGTGCGCCCCGGTATCGAGAAGACCATCCAGCGCGATGTCGAACTGCTCTACACCATCGCCCGGCTGGCGCGGCGCTACTCGCGCGAGGCGCGGCGCCTGCGTCCGGTGGAGGTGGTCGAGGAATACGACCGTACCATCCACGATGAGCTGGACCTGATGCGCGAGGCGGCCAACTGCACCCAGTTGCGGCGCAACTTCGAGGGCAGCGAGATGCTCATCGTGCCGCAGGTGTACTGGGACTACACCCGGCGTAACGTCATGGTGCAGGAACGGGTCTACGGTATCCCGGTGGACCGGATCGAGGACCTGAAGCGCGCCGGTATCGATCTCAAACGTCTGGGCGAGTATGGGGTGGAGATCTTCTTCACCCAGGTCTTCCGCGACAACTTCTTCCATGCCGACATGCACCCGGGCAACATCTTCGTGACGCCCGAGGGACGCTACATCAGTGTGGACTTCGGCATCATGGGCACCCTGACCACCGAGGATCAGCGCTACCTGGCGGAGAACCTGCTGGCCTTCTTCCACCGTGACTACCGCCGGGTGGCCGAGCTGCACGTGGAGTCCGGCTGGGTGCCGCCGAACACCCGGATCGATGAGTTCGAGGCAGCGATTCGCACCGTCAGCGAGCCGATCTGGGAGAAGCCCATCGCCGAGATCTCCTTCGGCCAGTTCCTGTTGCGCCTGTTCCAGACCGCGCGCCGCTTCGACATGGAGGTCCAGCCCCAGTTGGTGCTGTTGGAGAAGACCCTGCTCAATATCGAGGGCCTGGGGCGCATGCTCTACCCCGAGCTGGATCTGTGGAGCACCGCCAAGCCCTTCATGGAACGCTGGATGGCGCAACAGGTCGGCCCGCGCGCCTTCGTTCGTCGGGTGAAGGAGTCGCTGCCGCAACTCTCCGAGGAACTGCCCGAAATCCCACACCTGAGCTGGCGCTTGCTCAAGAAGGCCAATGACGGTGAGCTGGAGATCCGCTGGCGCTCCGATGAGCTGGAGTGCCTGCGCCGCGAACTGCGCGCCGGTCAGCGCGCCACCCGGCAGACCATCGCCGGGGGCAGCCTGCTGCTCGCTGGCCTGCTGCTCAATCTGGGGACGGTGCCGTTGCTGCCGAGCATCGGCAACCCACTGCTGGTCCTCGGTCTGAGTGGTACTGGTCTGGCGCTGCTGCTCCGCCAGCTACTGCGCCGGGACTGAACGCACGCCGACGTCGGGTGTCCAGGGCACCTTGATCCGCTCTTCCATCTCGACCGATTCGATCTCGCGCAACGGTATGTAGGCCTCCATCGTGCCTCCGGCCACGCGCTGCCTGAGCTGGGCCTTGCCGTTGACCACCGCGATCAGCAGCCCTTCGCGGGCGGGTTGGCCACGCGGCCGGATGCGCACCTTCGCTCCCAGGTGCTCGCCCAGGTGCGCGACCGAAATCGCCCGGTAACGCCGCTGGATACGATAGCCGGCGGGCGGTTTCCTTGTAGAGCCGACGGAGTCGGTGGTCGTGGAGGGTGTCACGAGTGGGGGGAGCGCGCGGAAGCGGATCTCGAGCGGCAGCACGGGACGCCCGTTGACCACCAGGCTCATGCCCAGGCGCCCGACGATCTGCGCAGGCGGGATGGTCGCCAGTTGCAGCGGGGCCAGGGGCTCCGGGGGACGAAATTCCAGTTCGATACGTCCCCACTGGTGGTGATAGTCGCTCAGCGCCCGTTGCAGGGCCTCGCCGACCTCGATGCCGGCGGCTGCCAGTTGGGACCGGGTCTGTGTGAGCAGCTGTTCGACATAGGCATCGGCACCGGACAGGCCGAGCCGTGCGGCGCAATGGTGTGCCAGCCGCTGGCCGAAATCGGGATCGATCTCGAACGCCAGGCGCGCGCCCTCGAGCCGCGCCTGTGCCACGCGCTGGTCTTGCAGGTCTTCCGGTACCAGGCCGAGCAGCCGCATCGCCAGTTCCACCCGCTCGATGTCCTGGAGATCCAGGGTCAGCTGCATCGCCAGGCGCTCGGCGGCCCGATCGAAGGCATAGCGGCTGTGTATGTACAGATGCAGGGCATCCATCCCCAGTGCCTGCAACAGCGAGGGGGCGAGGGTGAAGCTGGCACAGGCGGCCTCCGGGTCCATGGCGGCCTGCCCGGCATTACGGCGCTGATGGGCGATGAGTTCCTGGAGCGGCACGCGCACGTCGAAGGCGGTGAGTGCCAGCTGCTCGGGCAGGGGGAACTGCGTGTCGGCACCGATCCCGTTGCGGGGATCGAGCAGGAAGGTCGGGTCCGCGGTCTCCAGACGTACCCGCTCGATGGTGATACTGCGTTCGAAGCCCTGTGGTCGGATGTGGATGCCGGTGACCGAGATGGTGCCGTCCCAGTCGGTGTCGATGGCCTGGTAGCGGACCTCGGCCTGATCGGCGATCCGGGCGATGAAGTCGTCCACCGCCAGCTTGGCCTGCCACCACATCAGGCCTTTGAGGGCAAAGGGGAGAGCCGCCAGTAGAACGACGGCCAGAACCAGTCGATTTCGCGTTCTGCGGCGCACCTTGTATTTCCTTATCGGTGATGGGGCGACGGCGTGTCGCCGTCGGGTATCAGGGACGGACCAGGGCCTGTTCCACTGCTTCCCGTTTCGTCCGTCCTTCCAGGGCCTCGATCAGCTCGAGGGCAAAATCCATGGCCGTGCCGGGTCCGCGCGAGGTGATGACCTGGCCATCACGCACCACCGGCCGGTCGAGCACCTGGATGCTGGGCTGTTCGGTGGCCGTCAGCACCCCGGGGTAGGCCGTGGCCTCGCGGCCATCCAGCAGGCCGGCGCTGGCCAGTACCTTGGGGGCGGCACAGATGGCGGCGGTGAAGCGTCCCTGTTCGGCCATGTCGCGTAACAGGCGTTGGATGCGCGGATCGTCGTTGAGATGATCGGCCCCGGGCAGGCCACCGGGCAATACGATCATGTCGAAGGGCTGATCCAGCACAGCATCCAGGGTGGTGTCGGGCATCAGCACGGTGCCGCGGCTGCAACGTATCAGCCCGTCGTCCAGGCCGGCGCTGATCACCTCGACGCCGGCACGGCGTAGCAGGTCGATGATGGTTACGGCTTCGAGTTCTTCGCAACCTGGGGCAAGGGGGACGAGGACGCGTGCCATGTTTCGGGACTCCTTTGGTAAGCAATCACACGGGAAACCGGTTGCAGTTCGATCCCCTGTTCGCGCAAGCGGGGCAGTTCACGCCGCAGCACCTCGAGGGTTTCGGGGTAGGGATGGCCAATGGCGATGGCCGAACCCTTGAGCCGGGCCAGTTGCGCCGCCTGGTACAGGCGCTCGCGGATGCGTGCGGGGTCGCGCACATTGTCGAGAAAGACATCGCGGCGCGCCGTGGCGATACCCATGGTACGCGCTGTGCGTTGCGCCACGGAGCGGGGATTGGTGCGGCTGTCTACAAAGAAGAGATTGCCGTGCCGCTGCAAGGCCTCCATCAGCCAGTGCATGCTGGCCTGCTCACCGGTGAGCAGACTGCCCATGTGGTTGTTGACCCCCACGGCATGCGGCACCGAGCGCAGGTTGGCCGCCAGCACCGCCTCCAGGTCGACCTGGGTGTGGTCCAGGGTGAGACCGCCGGGGCCCAGGGCATGGTGATTCACCGAGTCCATGGGCTGGTGCAGCATCACCTCGTGACCCAGCCGCCAGGCGGCCTCGGCGGTCTGGCGGCTGGCACTCAGGCGCGGCAGGATGGAGAGGGTGACCCGGGGCGGCAGTGCCAGCACCTCGCGGGCCACCGCCAGGTTGTTGCCGACATCGTCGATGATGATCGCCAGTAGCCCCGCGGCGCGCGCCCCGCCGGTGGCCAGGATCAGGCAGGCCAGCAGCAGCGAGCGCATCAGGTGCCGTCCTGGATACGCAGGATGGCCACGCCCTTGAGCAGCAGCAGCGCCTCACCGAGGGGGTAATCCTGCTCGATCAGTGACAGGCCTTTGGCGCTCGCCTGCTTCGGTCGTCCGTTCTTGTCGGGATGGGCGCCGGGATTGTCCAGGTGGTGCGCCAGCTGTGATTCGCGCAGCAGGGTGTGGTCCTGGGCCGTGCGCTTGAGTTCCACCGGCTCGAGCGGGATGTCGGGCACGATGCCCTCAGCCTGGATGGAGCGTCCCTCGGGGGTGTAGTAACGCGCCGTGGTCAGTTTGATCGCGGTCTTGTCGTTGACCGGTACGATGGTCTGTACCGAACCCTTGCCAAAGGTCCGCTGGCCCATCACCACCGCGCGGTGATGGTCCTGCAGGGCGCCGGCCACGATCTCGGAGGCCGAGGCCGAACCGCCGTTGACCAGTACCACCATGGGGGCGCCGTCGAGAATGTCGTCGGGTGCGGCCTCGAAGCGCAGCTGCGAGTCGCGTACCCGGCCCCGGGTATAGACGATGGTCCCTTCCGACAGGAAGGCATCGGCCACCGCCACCGCGGCGTGCAACACGCCACCGGGATTGTTGCGCAGGTCGAGCACCAGACCTTTGAACGGCCCCTTGTTCTCGCGGCGTAGCTTGCGTACCGCCTCGCGCATGTCGTCGGCGGTGTTGTCCTGGAACTGCGACAGCCGGATATAGGCATAGCCGGGTTCGAGCAGGCGTGACTTGACGCTGCGGGTCTTGATGATGGCGCGTTCGACGGTGACGGAGAAGGGGGCCTCGCGTCCCTTGCGCACGATCTGCAGGGTGACCTGGGTGCCCGGCTTGCCACGCATCAGCTTGACCGCCTCGTCGAGGGTCAGGCCCTTCACCGCCTGGTCGTCGATGCGGATGATGATGTCGCCGGCCTGGATGCCGGCATGCTGGGCGGGGGTGTCGTCGATGGGGGCGATGACCTTGACGAAGCCGTCTTCCATGCCGACCTCGATGCCCAGGCCGCCGAATTCGCCGCTGGTACCCACCCGCAGCTCGTTGAACTCGTCTTCATCGAGATAGGCCGAGTGCGGGTCCAGGCCACTGAGCATGCCGCGGATGGCGTCGCGCAACAGCTCACGGTCGTCCACCGGCTCGACATAGTCCCGCTTGATGCGTCCATAGACCTCGGCGAAGACCCGTAACTCCTCCAGCGGGATGCCACCTTTGCTGTCGTCCTGCGCAGGGGCTTGTGGCGAGCGCGCCGCCACGGGAGCGGCGAGGCCCGCCAGCAGGCAGAACAGTCCGGTCAACGCAATACGGCTTGTTTTCATGCTTTCTTCTCCGCCCGGCGCGCCCTGTTCAGCCGACGCGTCGTCCCCTGGGTCTGCGGCACCAGCGTATCGGGTTCACCGGCTTGCCATTGTGACGGATCGCAAAATAGACACCGGTCTCCTTGCGCCCGCCCGTATTGCCCGCCGCGGCGATGGGCTCGCCCGCTTCGACCCAGTCACCCGCTTCCTTGAACAGGCTCTGGTTGTGCCCATAGAGGGTCATGTAGCCATTGCCGTGGTCGATGATGAGCAGCAGGCCGAAGCCGCGCAGCCAGTCGGCAAAGGCCACCCGGCCCGCATGGATGGCATGTACCTCGTGCCCCTCGGGCGCGCCGATCATAACACCATCCCAGCGCAGCTTGCCGATCTTGGGATCGCCGAAGGCCTTGCGGATCACGCCCTCGAGTGGCCAGGGCAGGCGGCCCTTCGCACGCGAAAAGGGGATCTGCTCGGCCGGGATGGCGGGGATGTCGGCCAGCGCCTTCTGCAGGTCGCGCAGCAGGGTCTGGAGCTGTTTCTCGTCCTTGCGCAGGCGTGCCAGTTCCGAGTCCTGGCCCTGGATCTGGCGCGCCAGTTGCGCGATCACCGCCCGCCGTTTCTGTTGCTGTGTCTCGAGCGACCGCTTGCGTTCTTCCTGTTCGGCCTGCAGGCGACGCAGGCGTTCCCGCTCGTGGGCGATCTCGGTGCGGGTCTCGGTCAGTGCCCGCAGGTGATCGCGGATCTGTGTCATGCGCCGCACACGCTCGCGATTGAGGTAATCATAGTAGGCCAGCACCCGGGTGATCGCCGCCGGGTCCTGTTGATTGAGCAAGATGCGCAGCTGTTCCTGGCGGCCCATGGCATAGGCGGCGCGGACTTGGCGCGCCAGCCGTTCACGTTGCTCGGCCAGTGCGCGCTGCTGGACCGCTTCCTGCTGGTGCAGTGCATCGAGGCGCTGGTTGGCACGTTTCAGGCGCCCACGCAGCACACGCAGGCGGCGTGCCAGACGACCGATGGCCTGTTCGCTCTCCTCGAGTCGGCGGGTGAGCGAGGTGCGCTGGCCGCGGGCCCGGCGCATGCGCTCCTGGAGGGCGGCGATACGTTCACGCAGCTGCGCCAGTTGGCGCTCCTGGTCGTGCATATCGGCAGCCGATACCACCGGGCCGGCCACTGCCAGCAGCGCACATACGAGAAGGGGCAGGCCGAATCGCTTCAGCCTGCCCCCGAGGGCATGACGCCGGGTGGTCACGACACTCGGATCAGTCATCGTCTCCCAGCAGTGACTTGCCGGTCATCTCGATGGGCTGTTCCAGGCCCATGATGCGCAGCAGGGTAGGGGCCACGTCGCACAGGGCACCATGGTCCTTGAACACGCCGAACTGATCGCCCACATAGATCAGGGGTACCAGGTTGGTGGTGTGCGCAGTATGGGCCTGGCCGATCTCCGGGTCGCGCATCTGTTCGGCGTTGCCGTGGTCGGCGGTGATCAGCATCTCGCCGCCGACCTCGCGCGTGGCGGCCACTACCCGGCCGATGCATTCGTCGAGCACCTCGATGGCCTGCACGGCGGCGTCGAAATTGCCGGTATGGCCCACCATGTCGCCGTTGGCGTAGTTGCAGATGATGGCGTCATAGGTGCCGCCGCGGATCGCCTCGACCAGCTTGTCGGTGACCTCGCGTGCGCTCATCTCCGGTTGCAGGTCGTAGGTGGCGACCTGTGGTGAAGGCACCAGGACACGGTCCTCGCCCTCGAAGGGCTGTTCCAGCCCGCCGTTGAAGAAGAAGGTCACGTGTGCATACTTCTCGGTCTCGGCGATGCGCAGCTGGCGCAGGCCGAGACGCGCGATGTACTCGCCGAAGGTGTTGGTCAGGCGCTCCGGCGGGTAGGCCACCGGGATGTCGAATTCCTTGTTGTACTGGGTGAGCGAGACGTAGCACGCGATCCTGGGCGTGGCGCGGCGCTCGAAGCAGTCGAAGTCCGGCTCGATGAAGGGCCGGGTGATCTGGCGCGCGCGGTCGGAGCGGTAGTTCATGTTGATGATGACATCCCCGTCTTCCACCGGGATCGGCGTGCCGATGCGCGTGGGCAGGATGAACTCGTCGGTCTCGCCCCGTTCGTAGGCGGCGTGCAGTGCACTGATGCTGTCGTCATGGGCGAATTCGCCCTCGCCCAGGGTGATCAGGTCGTAGGCCTTGCGGATGCGTTCCCAGCGATGGTCGCGGTCCATGGCGTAATAGCGCCCGATCATGGTCGCCAGGCGACCGCCACCGACCTCCGCGAACACCTCGTCGAGCTTGCGCAGCGAGGCCTCGGCCGACTTGGGCGGCATGTCACGTCCGTCGAGGAAGGCATGCACCACGGTGTCGGCACCACGCTCGACCGCCAGGCGCACCATGGCGTGAATGTGTTCCTCGTGACTGTGTACTCCACCGGGCGAGAGCAGCCCCAGGATGTGTACCCGGCGGCCATGGGCGACAGCGGTGTCCACCGCATCGGTGAGCGTCAGGTTGGAATAGAAGGACCCGGTACGGATCGAGCGGCTGACCCGGGTGAATTCCTGATACACCACCCGGCCGGCCCCCAGGTTGAGGTGGCCCACCTCGGAATTGCCCATCTGGCCACCCGGCAGACCCACTGCCGAACCCGAGGTACGCAGTGCGGTGTGCGGGCACTGCGCCCAGAGACGATCCCAGTTCGGCTTGCGGGCCGCTGCGATGGCGTTGTCTTCCTGTTTGTCGCTCAAGCCCCAGCCATCGAGGATCAACAGGATGGCGGGTCTGACCTTGCTGCTCATGTCGTCTGTCACCACGCATCGCCACGCCGGGGCATGGCGACCATCAGAAGTTCAAAATACTCAAGGAATAGGGTCGGAAAGGCGTGCCGGCGCCCGCAGCCATGCTATGAATGCGCTCAATTAAACCATAGGTCGCGGCCCCAAGGCCAACCATGCATCCGTTGCGGATAAAGCAGGCTTTGTCCGGTCAAGAATATATAGAGTCGCCAACCGGCACCTTTTTCGTGATAATTGGGCGAGTATTACAATATCAGCAGACAAGGATGCCGTACGGCGAGTGAAATGGAGGAGTGACGGTAGATGAATTTCCCCATCGAGGAGTCGGATCCCCTCGTGAACGAGGATGCCGAAAACGAACTCGGTCTGTTGCACGGCGATGAGGACATCGACCGTGCCTCGCGGGCGCTCAAGGCGATGTCGCATCCCTTGCGTCTCAAGATTCTCTGCACCCTGGGCGATCAGGAGGTCAGCGTGCAGGAGATCGTCGAGCGTGTCGGCACCTCGCAGAGCAACATTTCGCAGCATCTTGCGATCCTGCGCGATAAGGGTATCCTCACCTCCCGCAAGGACGCCAATCGCGTCTTCTACCGGGTGAGCGACAACCGCACACTGCAGCTCATCGGCATGATGCGCGAGGTGTTCTGTTCCAGCGGTCACTGAGCGACTCGCCGGACCGGTCGGCGCGACCTTGCAACGACGATCCTGACAGCATCGACAGGAACGGGGCCATCGTGTCCCGTTTCTTCGTGGTGGAGACTCCGAACCCCATGCAACAGTACCTCGAATTCGCGGCCAATCACCCTGTGCTGATCGGCGCCTTCGTGCTCATTCTGGGCGCCCTGATCTGGAACCTGCTGCGCGAGAGCGCCAGTGGCATGAACATCGGCCCTGCCGAGGCCACGCTCAAGATCAACCACGAGGACGCCGTGGTGGTGGACGTGCGTTCCATCAAGGAATTCTCCGAAGGCCATATCCTGCATGCCGAGAACATCCCGCTCAACGGATTGAAGAACCAGTTGCCGGCGCTGGAGAAGTACCGCCAGCGTCCGATCATCATGGTGTGCCACAGTGGCTCCCGATCGGGCGTGGCCGCCACCACCCTGCGCAAGGCCGGCTTCGAGCAGGTGTACAACCTGCGTGGCGGCATGCTGGCCTGGGAGAGCGCCGGCCTGCCGGTGAAACGCCGCTAACCACAAGGAGCTACAAGCCATGACCGACGACGTACAGGCCGAGAACGCCCCCCAGTTCGCCATTCAGCGGATCTATGTGAAGGATCTGTCCTTCGAGTCGCCCAATGCCCCGCAGATCTTCCTCGAAGAAGGTGCGCCCGATATCCAGGTCGGATTGCAGACCGAGGTGAGCGCCCTCGGTGACGACACCTACGAGGTGGTGCTCGGCGTCAGCGTGGAGGCCAAACTGGCCGAGCGCACCATCTACCTGGTGGAGGTGCAACAGGCCGGTATCTTCCTGGCCCGCAACTTCCCCGAGGACCAGCTGGGTCCCCTGCTCGGCATCGGTGCCCCCAACGCCCTGCTGCCCTACGCGCGCGAGCTGATCTCGGACCTGACCACCCGCGGCACCTTCGCCCCCTTCATCCTGCAGCCGGTCAACTTCGAGGCCATGTACGCCCAGCAGCAGGTCGATACAGCGACCGACGAGCCTGCCACCCACTGAGCCTCGGCCATGGCGGACGAGCGTATCGGGGTACTCGGTGCTGGCTCCTGGGGTACCGCTCTGGCCGTCGATTTCGCGCGCCACCGGCCGGTCAGCCTCTGGTCGCACAGTCGTGAAGAGGTCGCCGCCTTGCGGCGTGATCGCGAGAACCGGCAATACCTGCCCGGCATCCCCTTCCCCGAGGCCCTGCATGTCGAGGACGAGCTGGGCCGGGTGCTCGAGGACTGTGGCGAGGTGTTGATCGTGGTGCCCAGCCATGCCTTTGCCGGGCTCTGTGCGCGGATTGCGGAGCTGGCCCCGGGGCTGTCTTCGCTGTCCTGGGCCACCAAGGGCTTCGAACCCGAAAGCGGCCGGCTGCTCAGCGAAGTGGCCGCTCACTATTTTCCGCAGGCGGCGCTCGGGGTCCTGTCCGGGCCGACCTTCGCCCGCGAGGTCGCCCAGGGCCTGCCGACGGCCATCACCATCGCTTCCAGCGACCCCGATCACGCCTGCCGTCTGGCCGAATGGCTGCGCAGCGACCATTTCCGCGTGTACACCAGTGGTGACCTGGTGGGTGTGCAGGTCGGTGGTGCGGCCAAGAACGTGATGGCCATAGCCGCCGGCATCTCCGATGGACTGGGTTTCGGTGCCAATGCCCGTGCGGCCCTGATCACCCGAGGCCTGTCCGAGATCACCCGCCTGGGTCTGGCGCTGGGTGGGCGTGCCGAGACCTTCATGGGCCTGGCCGGGCTGGGCGATCTGGTACTCACCTGTACCGACGACCAGTCGCGCAACCGGCGCCTGGGCCTGGCCCTGGCCGCCGGACAGTCGGTGGCGCAGGCGCGCACGGCCATCGGCCAGGAGGTCGAGGGCGTGGGTACTGCGCGCGAAGTGCGGCGCAAGGCGCAGGAACTGGGTATCGAGATGCCGATCACCGAGCAGACCTGGCGTGTGCTCTACCAGGGACTGCCCCCGCGCGAGGCCGTCCACAACCTGCTATCGCGACAGCCCCGGGCCGAGGAGGTCTTCCGATGAACGATGCCGCCGACTACCTGCTGCCCGAGGAGCTCGACAAGTTGCAGAGCGTGCTGGTCGAGCACATGTCCACCTCGGGCAGTCTGCCGCTGGACGCCGCACACGGCTATCTCACCGCGCTGGCTGCGCACACCGATCGCGTGGAGCACGCGGCGGCGCGCGCGCGGGTGCTTGGCGAGATCGCCGGCGAACACGGTATCGAGCCGCTGCTGCGCAAGTTTCACGCGCAGATCCTGCGCGACCTGGAAAGCGGCGACTACGGGCCACTGATCATGCAGATGCCGCGCGAGGACGGCAGCCTGCTGCCGCTGCCCTATGGCTGGTGCGAGGGCTATGTGCTGGGCCTGAATAGCGCGGGCGAGGACCGGCGCGAACTGGCGGCGGCCGACGAACAGGCCGCGGCGCGGCTCACCCCCATCTATGCCTTCCTGATGTACGAAGAGTCGCAGATGTTCGATCCGCCCGACGAGCAGGCGCACCGCGAGACGGTCGGCGAACTGGGCGAGAGCGCGGTGTGGCTGCATCGCTGGTGGCAGCAGCGGGGCGAGGCATGAGGGGCGGCCTGCTGGTGCTGCTGCTGGCGTTCTGTGGCCTGGCCGCAGCCGCCCATGTCACCGATCGGCTGGTGATCGGCCTGTACGAGACGCCGGCCTTGCAGGGAGAGCCGCAGCGCCTGCTGGCCAGTGGTACGCCGATCGAGGTGCTGGTGCGTCGCGCCGACAAGGCGCAGGTGCGGCTGGGGGACGGCACCACGGGTTGGATCGAGGCGCGTTATGTCTCGGAAGAGAAGCCGGCGGCCATGCAGTTGCTGGAGGCGCGCGCCGAGATCCGCCGGCTGCGTCAGCGTCTGGCCAGGGCGACACCGGGCGAGGCACAGGCCGCCGATGCGCCACTGCCATCCGCGGCCGGGGTGCGTGCCGGCATCGAACTCGCCAGGGCGCGGGAGCGCATCGCCGAGCTGGAACAGGCGCTGGCCGAGCTGCCGTCCCTGCGCGCGGCGGCCGCCGAGCGCGACCGCCTGGCCCGGCGCTTGCAACAGGTGCGCGAGCTGCTCGGTGTGGATGCCGCGGAGAAGGCCGGTCCCTTCCCTGAGCTACACCGTGGTGTGGTCTCTTCCTGGGGTCTGGCGGGTCTGCTGGTACTGGGCGGTTTCGTCGCCGGGGTGGTGCTGGTCAAGCTGCGCCTGCGCCGGCGTTATGGTGGCTTGCGGCTTTAATATCCCTATTTGCCCTTGGCAGCGGCGTATTCGAAGGCGTCGTAGTGAATCTGTGCGTCGGGCACGCCGGCTGAATGCAGCGCGTCCAGCGCCGCCTTGACCATCACCGGTGGGCCGGCCATGTAGAAGTCGTGGGCCGGCAGGTCGTCGATGTCGGCCAGCACCGCCTCGTGCACGAAGCCGGTACGTCCCGTCCAGTCGGCATCGGGCTCGGAGAGCACCGGCACGTAACGGAAGTTGGCATGCTCGCGCGCCCATTGCTCGGGCAGCTCCGGCAGGTAGAGGTCGCGCTGCGCGCGTACCCCCCAGTACAGGGTCATGGGCCGGTCGATGCCCCTGTGGAAAGCATGCTCGATCTGTGACTTGAGCGGAGCCAGGCCGGTGCCGCCGCCGATGAACAGCATGGGGCGCGGCGAGGCCTCGTCGAGCACGAAGCTGCCGTGCGGCCCCTCGATGCGCAGGATGGTCTGGTCCTTGAGCTTGCTGAACACCCAGTCGGTGAAGCGACCGCCGTCGACATGGCGGATGTGCAGCTCGATCAGCGCGTCGTCCTCGGGGGCATTGGCGATGGAGAAGGCGCGATGGCTGCCGTCGGCAAGTATGAAGTCGAGGTATTGCCCGGCGCGGAACTGCAGGCGCTGGGTGTCCGGCAGCTTGAGCCACAGGCGTACCACGTCGTGCGCCAGGTGGTCGATGCCCTGCACCCGTGCCGGCAGCACGCGTACCTCGATCTGTTCCGGGGCCTCGATCTCGCGTGCCTCGAGCATCAGGTCGCTGCGTGGCTGACCCACGCAGGGCAGGCAACGGTCTTCGGGTTCATGCTCCAGCGCCTCGGGCGGGCCGTCGGGGTATTCGATCTCGCCTTGCGCGAGGATGGCGGTACAGGCCCCGCAACGTCCGCTGCGGCAGCCGTAGGGGAGACCGATGCCCTCGCGGATGGCTGCATCGAGCACCGTTTCACCGGGTTCAACGGAGAATTCGCGCCCGCTGGGCAGAAGCGTGACCTTGAAGCTCATGGCGTTGGTGGCATACAGAATGATGAGAGAATAGGGCATTCTCGGCGATTGGCCGGGACAATTAAACCCCCGAGACTGCTGGTGATTGAAGGAATGGCGGAACGGAGCGGACGATGGCCCTGATCGTGGGATGTGGCGATGTGGGGCGCCGGCTGGCGCGCGCCCTGTCGAGTGCGGGTGAGCCGGTACGTGGCGTGGTGCGCTCGCCGGACTCGGCGCAGGCATTGGCCGAGGAGGGCATCGAGGCGCTGCTTTGTGATCTCGACGAGCAGACCCTGCCGCCGGGGACCAGCGCGGGCGAGACGGTCTGGTATCTGGTGCCACCGCCGGCGCAGGGCCGTGAGGATACGCGCCTGCAAGGCTTTCTTCGCGGGCTGGAACGTAGTGGCCAACCGCGTCGCATCCTGCTGATCAGCACCAGTGGCGTATATGGTGACTGTGGTGGCGACTGGGTGGACGAGACCCGGGCACCGAATCCACGAGTCGATCGCGCACATCGTCGCCTGGATGCCGAGCGCCGGCTGCTGGCCTGGCGTGAGGCGAGCGGCGGCGAGGCGGTGATCTTCCGTGTCGCCGGCATCTATGGGCCGGGCAAGCTGCCGCTGGAGCGCCTGCGCCGTGGCCTGCCCATGATCGCGCCGGAACAGGCACCCTGGACCAACCGCATCCACCTGGACGACCTGGTGCAGGCCTGTGTGCTGGGCATGCGGCATGGCCGTGATGGCGAGATCTACAACGTCAGTGATGGCCATCCCGGCAACATGGCCGATTACTTCAATCGCGTGGCCGACCTGGCCGGCCTGCCGCGTCCGCCGTTGATCGACCCGGCCGAGGCCGGGGAGCACCTGTCGCCAGGCCTGCGTTCCTACCTGGCCGAGTCGCGCCGCCTGCGCAACGACAAGCTGCTGCGCGAGCTGGGGCTGGTGTTGCGTCATCCCGATCTGGCATCCGGGCTGGCAGCCTGTTTCCGCGACAGCGGGGTTTGAGTCTGCGCCATCGTCGGCAGACGATCAGGGATTCGCTGCCAGTGGTTCGTCCTGCGCCAGCAGTGTCGCCATCTGCTCCGGCGGCAGCGGGCGGCTGAACAGGAAGCCCTGTACCAGCTTGACCTGGCGGCCCGCCAGGTAGGCGAGTTGTCGAGGGGTCTCCACGCCCTCGGCGATCACGTCCATTTCCAGACTGTGCGCCATGGCGACGATGGCGTCCACCAGGGTCTCGCTGTTGTGGTCGCGGCCGATGCCGGCCACGAAGGAGCGGTCGATCTTGAGGGTCTGCAGGGGGAAGCGGTGCAGGTAGCTCAGCGCCGAGTAACCGGTGCCGAAATCGTCCAGTGCCAGCGACAGGCCAAGGGCGTGGAGTCGCTCGAGGGTTTCTGCCAGGTCGGGCTTGTCCTGCATCAGCAGGCCCTCGGTGATCTCCAGCTCCAGGCGCTGCGCTGGCAGTCCCGAGTCCTGCAGTATCTCCTCGATGACCGTTTCCAGTTCGGCCTGGTGGAACTGCTGGGGCGAGACGTTGACCGCCACGCGAAAGTTGCCGGCATCGTTCAGCCAGCCGGCGACATCATGACAGGCGCGGCGCAGGACCCATTCTCCGATGGCCGGCATCAGCCCCGCCCGCTCCGCAATGGGGATGAACTGGTCGGGTGGCACCGATCCCAGCCGCGACGACTGCCAGCGCAGCAAGGCCTCGGCGCCTTGTATCCGCCGGGTCCGCAGGTCCACCTGCGGCTGGTAGACCACGGACAGCTCGTCGCGTTCGATGGCGCGGCGCAGTTCGGTCTCGATGGTCAGGTGGCGTTCGCTCAACTCACGCAGCGCGGGGGTGAAGAAGCGATAACTGTTGCGACCGGCCTGCTTGGCCTCGTACATGGCGGCATCCGCCGAGGTGAGGGTCTGTTCGGGGTCGTTGCCGTCGCGCGGGAACAGGGCGATGCCGATGCTGGTGGTGGCGAAGATCTCGCGACCGTGCAGGTGGAAGGGCTGTTCGAACAGCGACAACAGATGATGCGCGATACGGGCGGCGTCAGCCTCCTGGCTCAGCTCTTCGACCAATACCAGGAATTCGTCACCGCCGAAACGGGCCACCAGATCGCTTTCGCGCATCGCCTCGGCGAGACGTTGCGCGACCTGGCAGAGCAGTTCATCGCCCATGTGGTGACCCATGCTGTCGTTGATGTGCTTGAAGTTGTCCAGGTCGAGGAAACACACGGCCACCAGGTGGCCGCTGCGTCGCGCCCGGGCGAAGGCGATGCGCATCTGGTCGGTGGCCAGGGCACGGTTGGCCAGGCCGGTCAGGCTGTCATAGTGCGCCAAGCGTGCTGACGCTTGTGCTCGGAGATGTCGATGGCCACGCCCACCAGGCCGCTGATGTGGCCATCGGGATCGCGTCGAGGGGTGCAGTGCACCTCGTGCGGCAGGTTGCCGAAGACCAGCTCGCCGACACTGTGTTCGCCACGCAGGGCCGCCGCGGCCAGGCGCGCCAGTTCGGGTTGCACGGTCTTGTCGAGGATGGACTCGCCGGGGGCTGGCAGGGGGCGTTGTGGCAGGTGGCGGATGCGCCGGTCGTCCATGTAGGTGACGCGCCCGTCGGCGTCGGTGATCCAGATGGTCAGCGGCACGTTTGCCAGGATGGTGCCGACGATGCCCTCGGCCTCGGAGACTCGGCGCTGCTTCTCCAGTTGCAGGTCCCGGATCAGCTGTTCGTTGCGGAAGCGCAGGCTGAGCGATTCCGCGATGGCCTGGGCCGTATGGCGGCAGGAGGCCAGCAGAAAGGCGGCCAGCAGCCAGGCGAGCAGGCCGGTGCCCACATCGATGGTGGTGCCATGGCGCAGCATGACGAAGCCCAGGGGCAGCAAGATACTGAGCACGTAGAGCCGGTAGGTGAAATAGTCGGGCAGCAGGGCCGCCATGGCCCCGGTGGCGATGCCGGTGAGGATGATGGTGGCGAACATGCGCTGCG
>CAYMWJ010000034.1:0-12689 GCA_964394235.1 uncultured Sedimenticola sp.
CACCGGTCGCAGCCCGCCCGGTGTCCAGCGAACTTATGGGTAAAGATCAGCCGCAGGCGGGGAGGGATGGTGCTCGAGCGGGCTGAGTTCGTGCTCTCTCTCCGCGTCAGTGGGGGAGGTCGGGAGGGGAGGGGTGCAGGGAACGTCGGAGGTCGGCGATCTTCACCGACCATTCGGCCGGGCCGCGCTGGTGCACCGACTCGCCGCGGCTGTCCACCGCCACGGTGACCGGCATGTCCTGTACCTCGAACTCGTAGATGGCCTCCATCCCCAGGTCCTCGAAGGCGATCACCCGGGCCTTCTTGATCGCCT
This sequence comes from uncultured Sedimenticola sp., assembly GCA_964394235.1. Lineage (GTDB taxonomy): Bacteria > Pseudomonadota > Gammaproteobacteria > Chromatiales > Chromatiaceae > MONJU. The sequence goes on from CAYMWJ010000034.1 coordinate 313, forward strand.
GCGAGACCAGGTAGGCGGCGCCGCCGACCGCAATCAGGTAGGCGGCCTGGTGGCGGCGGATGCACTCGATGGCCTCGGGGCCGCGTTCGGCCTTGCCGATCATGCCCAGCAGGCCGGTCTGGCCGAGCATCATCTCGGTGAACTTGTCCATGCGCGTGGCGGTGGTGGGGCCGGCTGGACCCACCACCTCGTCGCCGACCGGATCGACTGGGCCGACGTAATAGATCAGGCGGTTGGTGAAGTCCACGCCCTCGGGCAGGGGCTGGCCGGATTCCAGCAGTTGCTGGATGCGTTTGTGCGCGGCGTCACGCCCGGTGAGCAGACGCCCGGAAAGCAGCAGGCGATCGCCGGCTTGCCAGGAGGCGACCTCCTCGCGGGTCAGGGTGTCGAGGTTCACCCGCCGTGCCTCGGGTCCGGGTGCCCAGTGGATATCGGGCCAGTCGTCCAGCGAGGGCGGCTCGAAGGTGGCCGGGCCGCTACCGTCCAGTTCGAATTCGATGTGTCGGGTGGCCGCGCAGTTGGGGATCATGCCCACGGGCAGCGAGGCGGCATGGGTGGGGTAGCCGAGGATCTTGACGTCGAGCACCGTGGTCAGGCCGCCCAGGCCCTGGGCACCGATGCCCAGCGCGTTGACCCGCTCGTGGATCTTCAGGCGCAGTTCTTCGATGGGATTGGCCGGGCCACGCTGTTGCAGCTCGTGGATGTCGATGGGCGAGAGCAGGGCCTGCTTGGCCATCAGCAGGGCCTTCTCGGGGGTGCCGCCGATGCCGATGCCGAGGACGCCCGGCGGACACCAGCCCGCTCCCATGCCCGGCAGGGTGCGCGCGACCCATTCGACCAGGTCGTCGCTGGGATTGAGGATGGCGAAGCGGGCCTTGTTCTCCGAGCCGCCCCCCTTGGCGGCGATGGCGATCTCGAAGCGGTCGCCGGGTACCAGCTCGGTGTAGACGATGGCCGGGGTGTTGTCGCCGGTGTTGCGGCGCGGCCCGATCGGTGGATCGACCATGGAGGCGCGCAGCGGGTTGATCGGGTCGGTATAGGCACGGCGCACGCCTTCGTCGATCATCGCTTGCAGGGAACGCTCGCTGTCGAAGCGCACATTCATGCCAATCTTGAGGAAGACCACCACCGCGCCGGTGTCCTGGCAGATCGGCCGGTGGCCCTCGGCGCTCATGCGCGAGTTGGTGAGGATCTGGGCCAGGGCGTCCTTTGCCGCGGGCGACTGCTCGCGCTCCCAGGCCGCGGCCACCGCGCGCACGAAGTCCCGCGGGTGGTAGTAGGAGATGTATTGCAGGGCATCGTGGATGCTCTGGATCAGGTCGTCTTCGCGGATCAGTGTCATGTCTTTACATACCCAGCATCAGGCGGGCCGGATCTTCCAGGCACTGCTTGATGGTGACCAGTGTCTGCACCGCCTCGCGCCCGTCGATGATACGGTGATCATACGACAGGGCGAGATACATCATGGGACGGATCACGATCTCGCCATCGACCACCACGGGGCGCTCGGTGATGTTGTGCATGCCCAGGATGGCGCTCTGCGGCGGGTTGAGGATGGGTGTGGACAGCATGGAGCCATAGACTCCGCCGTTGGAGATGGTGAAGGTGCCACCGGTGAGTTCCTCGTAGCTGAGGGTGCCGTCCTGTGCCTTTTGCGCGAACTGTTTGATGCGGCGTTCGATCTCCGCGAAGCCGAGCTGATCGGCGTCGCGCAGGATGGGCACCACCAGGCCGCGTGGCGAGCCCACGGCGATGCCGATGTCGAAATAGTCGTGATAGACGATGTCGGTGCCATCCACCGAGGCGTTGACCACCGGGAATTTCTTGAGTGCCTCGATGACGGCCTTGACGAAGAAGGACATGAAGCCCAGCTTGACACCGTGTTCCTCCTCGAAGCGTTCACGCAGGCGGCGGCGCAGGGCCATGACCTCGGACAGGTCCACCTCGTTGAAGGTGGTGAGGATGGCGGCGGTGTGCTGGGCCTCGACCAGGCGCTCGGCGATGCGCGCGCGCAGGCGACTCATGGGCACCCGCGTCTCGTTGCGTGCCGGTCCAGTCGCTGCCGTCGGTGGGATCATCGCCTTGAGGTCTTCTTCGTCCTGCTGTTTCTGCAGCTCGTCGAGATAGCGCATCACGTCCGCCTTGAGGATGCGCCCGTCCTTGCCGGTGCCGCGGATCTTGCTTGGGTCCAGCGACAGCTCCTTGACCAGGCGGCGCACTGCCGGGGTGAGCACGGGCTCGGCATCGTTGCTTGCGGGCGCGGTGTTGGGCGCGGGGGCCGGGGCCTTTGCGGCAGGGGGCGGGGTCTGCGCGGTGGGAGCGTCGATCGGTTCGGGAGAGGGCGCCTCGGTCGCCGGGGCGGTCTTCGCGGTGGCGCTACCCTGTTCGATGAGTCCCAGCAGGTCGTCGCTGGTGACCACGGCGCCGGTCTCGGCGCGGATCTCGGTGAGTACCCCGTCGACCGGCGAGGGGACCTCGAGCACGACCTTGTCGGTTTCCAGGTCGAGCAGGTTCTCGTCGCGTGCGACGGGATCGCCCGGTTGCTTGTGCCAGGCCAGTACGGTGGCGTCAGTGACTGATTCGGGAAGGGTGGGGACCTTCAGTTCGATGGGCATGGTTCAACCTCTGCGGTTCATGGACGGATCGGCATAGCCGGTGAGGGCATCGTCGACCAGTTTTTCCTGTTCTTCCTGATGCACCCGGAAATAGCCGGTGGCGGGTGCCGCGGCCGAGGGACGGCCGCAGTAGATCAGCGGCTTGTGCGGGGCCAGCGAGGCATGGAAGCGGTGCTTGATCTGGTCCCAGTAGCCCTGGTTCTGGGGTTCTTCCTGGCACCAGACGTATTTCTCCACCGCCGGGTAGCTGTCGATGACCTGACGGTAGGCCTCCCAGGGGAAGGGATAGATCTGTTCGAGACGCACGATGGCCACGTCCTCGATGCCGCGGCTGCGGCGTGCCTGCAACAGGTCGTAATAGACCTTGCCGGTGCACAGGATGAGTTGCCGGACCTTTTCCTTGTCAAGCGGATCGACCTCGTCGATCACGGTCTCGAACTGGCCGGTGCTCAGCGACTCCAGCGGCGAGGTGGCCAGTGGGCTGCGCAGCAGGCTCTTCGGTGTGAACACGATCAAGGGATGCCGGAAGGGGCGGATCATCTGTCGCATCAGCAGGTGAAAGATCTGCGCCGGGGTGGTGGGCACGCAGACCTGGATGTTGTGCTCGGCGCACAGCTGCAGGTAGCGCTCCGGGCGCGCCGAGGAGTGTTCCGGTCCCTGGCCCTCGTAGCCGTGCGGCAGGAACAGGGTCAGTCCGCAGTACAGGCCCCACTTGGCGCCGGCCGAAGTGATGAACTGGTCGATCACCACCTGGGCACCATTGGCGAAGTCGCCGAACTGGGCCTCCCAGATGGTCAGTCCATCGGGTTCGGCCGAGGCGTAGCCGTACTCGAAGGCCAGCACCGCTTCTTCGGACAGCACCGAATCGATGATCACGCAGTTGGGCTGGTTCGGATGCAGGTGTTGCAAGGGCATGTAGCTCTCGCCGGTCTCCTGGTTACGCCACATGGCATGGCGGTGGAAGAAGGTGCCGCGTCGGGCATCCTGTCCCGAGAGGCGGACCGGATAGCCGCGGTCGAGCAGGCAGGCATAGGCCATGATCTCGGCGAAGCCCCAGTCCATCAGCCGGGTGCCCTGCGCCATCTGCTGGCGGTCCTCGAGGATGCGCGCCAGCCGCGGGTGCAGCGGGAAGTCCTGTGGCGGGGTGAAGATCTGTCCGGCCAGCGCGGCGACGCGGTCGGGATCGACCCGGGTGTCGACTGGGGTATCCCAGCTCACGCCGCGGAAGCGTTTCCAGTCCACGTGGATGCGCCCGTCCAGGTCGCACAGGGCGGTGCGGCCCACGCAGTTGCCCTTTTCGAACTCGTTGCGGATGTCTTCCGTTGCCTTCTGTACCGCCTCGGGCGTGACCACGCCCTCGGCGATCAGGCGCTCGGCATACAGGGCGCGCACCGGTGGGTGGTTGCGGATCTTGCGATACATGACCGGCTGGGTCACCGCCGGCTCGTCGGCCTCGTTGTGGCCCTGGCGGCGGTAGCACACCAGGTCGATCACTACGTCCTTGTGGAAGCGCATGCGGTAGTCGAAGGCCAGGCGGGTGACGAAGATCACCGCCTCGGGGTCGTCGCCGTTCACGTGGAAGATGGGGGCCTGCACCATCTTGGCGATGTCGGTGCAGTAATGGGTGGAACGGCTGTCCAGCAGGTTGCTGGTGGTGAAGCCGATCTGGTTGTTGATCACGATATGCACCGTGCCACCGACGCCGAAGCCACGCGCCTGCGACATGTTGAAGGTCTCCTGGTTGACGCCCTGACCCGCGATGGCGGCGTCGCCGTGGATCACCACCGGGATGATCTTGTCGCCGGTGACATCGTGGTAGCGTTGCTGGCGCGCCCGCACCGAGCCCATGATGACCGGGTTGATGATCTCCAGGTGCGAGGGGTTGAAGCCCAAGGTGACATGGATGGGGCCGTGCGGGGTTTCCAGGTCCACCGAAAAGCCCTTGTGGTACTTCACGTCACCGGAAGAGAGGATGCCCCGGTCCGGGTGTTCGGGGCGTGCGCCCTCGAATTCCTGGAAGATCTCGCGCGGCGGCTTGGCCAGGATATTGGCCAGCACGTTGAGTCGTCCACGGTGTGCCATGCCGATGACCACCTCTTCGGCCTGGTCGCGTCCCGCGCGAACGATCAGTTCGTCGAGCAGGGGAATCAGTGCTTCCCCGCCTTCGAGCGAGAAGCGCTTCTGCCCCACGAAGCGGGCGTGCATGTACTTTTCGATGCCCTCGGCCGCGGTGATCATGTGCAGCAGCCAGCGCCGGTCCTCGGCTCTCAGTTCGGGGCGCACCCGGTAGCCTTCGAGGCGTTGCTGTATCCAGCGCTTTTCCTCGGTGCTGGTGATGTGCATGTACTCCGAACCGATCTTGCCGGTGTAGACCGTCTGCACGATGTCCAGGATCTCGCGCAGTGGCAGGCGTTCGGGGGCGAACAGCGAGCCGGTGTTGAAGGTCTCGTCCAGGTCCGCTTCGGAGAAGCCGTAATAGGCGGGCTGCAGCTCGGGCAGGGGGATGATGTCGTGCAGCTTGAGGGGGTCGAGATCGGCATTCTGATGGCCGCGCACCCGGTAGGCGTTGATGAGGCGCAGCACCTTCGCCTGGCGCTCGGCCGCCGTGGCATTGAAGGCCGGTGTCTGGCGGTTGCCCGAACCGGCGGTCAGGTGCGCGAGATTGCTGCGGATCTCGCGGTGCGAGACATCGGGTTGGTCGCGCTCCAGGCCAGCCACGGGTGGCAGCGACTCGAAATGCCGACGCCAGTCCTCGGGGACACTGGCGGGGTCTTTCAAGAAGTCTTCATAGAGTGCTTCGATGAAGGGGGCGTTACCGCCGAAGAAGCCCGAGGCCCGGGCCTGTTTTTCCAGGAAGTCCGGCATTTTTGGACGATTGACCTTTTTTGTTGCTTACGACACCAGCCGTACTCAATGGGCTGATAGTACAAGGCAGACTAGCACATGTGTAGCAGGTATTCATGCCCTGTTTCTGTAATAGGATGTTCGTCATATAAATTGGGTCGTGTGGACGCTGTGCCCGCCCGGGGCAATGCGCTTGTGGTGGGGGGGCGCGGTGAGTTCCCGGGATTGCCCGATGCCGGCGACGATCGGCCAACCCTCTGCTAGTATCGTTCACAGAACCTTTTCCGGCGGTGTGGACCCATCAGGGACCGGGACTCCGTACGGTGATCCATAGCAGATGAGCAGCAGACAGAAGGACAAGCCCTTTCCACGTCCCGACATCCACGCCATCGAGGCGGATGTCGCCTACTTCGATGCCCGTATCGCCTTCGCCTTGCGTGGAGAGCGCACGGTGTACAAGCAGGCCCAGCGCAAGGCCTACGAGGCACTGAGCAAGAGCCTGTCCGAGACCCTGGAGCGGCTGCGCAAGTAGCGGGTTCAGGTCTTGGCGGTGTTCCGCCGCCACTGTTCCAGATCGTTGCCGATGCGCAGCATCACCGGCACCAGCAACAGTACCGCGAGCATCGCGGCCAGGGTGCCGAAGCTCAGGGCAATGGCCATGGGGACCAGGAAACGCGCCTGGAGTGCCGTCTCGAACAACATCGGCGTGACCCCCAGGGTGGTGGTGAGGGTGGTCAGCACGATGGGGCGGAAGCGGTCGAGTGCCGCCTGCTCGATGGCAGCTTGCGGCGAGAGGGAGCGCAGCCGGTTGTGGCGCAGGGCCAGCACCAGGGCGCCGTTCACTGCCAAACCACCGAGAGCGATCATGCCGTAGAGGCTCACCGAGCTGAGGTCGTATCCCAGTAACACGTGTCCCGCCATGGCCCCGGCGATCGCGAAGGGGATGGTCAGCATCACCATCACGGCCTGGCCGTAGCTGCGGAACAGGGCGGAGAACAGGGCGAACATCACCAGCGCCGCCCAGCCCAGGTTGCGGAAGATATGGTCGAAGGTCCGTTGGCGGTCGCGGCGCGAGGAGGCCGCGGGGGTCTCCAGTCCCGGGTAGCGGGCGCGCAGCGCGGGCAGGATCTGCTCCTGCACACGGGCGCGGATCTGCCGACTATTGGCATGCGCCTTGTCGATACTGGCGCTCACCGTGAGGATGCGCCGCCCGTCCTCGCGCTGGATGGCCGCGGGTGCCCGCCCCCAGTGGATGTCGGCGACCTGTGACAGGGGCAGCAGGTGGCCATCGGGGGTGCGTACCGGGTAGTCCGCCAGGGTGGCCAGGTCGGCTCGCTGGGCGGCGGTCAGGCGCACCAGCACCCGTACCTCGTGACCATTGCGCAGCAGGCGCCGTACCTCGGCGCCCTGGAAGGCGTCACGCAAGGGGCGACCGATCGCCGCTTCGTCCAGTCCCGCGACGTGCGCCTCGGCTGTCGGGGTGAACGAGAGCTGGCGCTTGCCCTGTGCGGTGCCGTCGTTCACGTCCACCACGCCGTCGATATCCTGCAGGGAGCGGGCCAGCTCGCGTGCCGCCTCGGCGAGCACCCGACGGTCGCGGTGGCTCAGCGCCAGCTGCAGCGAACGGTTGCCGCCGGGGCCGACCAGGTATTCGAAGAACAGCGACTTGACCTCCGGCACCTCGCCGAGCTGGCGGCGCCATTCGCGAGTGAACGCTTCCTGGGTGAAGGGGCGGTGCGCGTCGGGGACCAGGATCATGCTCACCTCGCCATAGGTGGGGCGCCGCGAGCCGGTGCGGGTGAACCAGCTCTCGAGGTACTGGCGTCCGCCCAGGGCCTCGATGGCGCGCAGCCCGGCCTGTTCGACGCGCCGCGCCATCGCCAGGGTCTGTTCCAGCGAGGCGTCCACCGGCATGTCCAGTTCGGCATCCACGCGGTTGCCCGGGATCTCCGGGCGCCAGGTCAGGTCGATGCGCCCGGAGGCGTACCAGGCGGCCATCAGCGCCAGGCCGCCGCAGAACAGGGTGAGGGTGAGATAACGGTGCCTCAGCACCAGGCCCAGCAGGCGCCGGTAGGGACCATCGCGCAGGCGGTCGAGCAGGTCGGCGCTGCGTTGGTGGAGTGCGCGCAGCCGGGCAGCCGCGCCGTTGTGGGAAGGTGCCGGCGGGGCGTCGCGCCGGTGCAGGTGTGCCGGCAGCACCAGCAGGGCCTCGATCAGTGACACCGCGAACACCACCGAGGCGACGATCGGCAGGTCGCGCATGAACTGGCCGATGGCACCCGGCACGGCCAGCAGCGGCAGGAAGGCGAGGATGTTGGTGCCCACCGCGAACAGGACCGGTATCGCCATCTCGCTGGCGCCCAGTGCCACGGCCTCGCGCAGGGGCAGGCCCTGCTGGCGGCGGGCGTGAATGTTCTCGCCAACGATGATGGCATCGTCCACCACGATGCCCACCGCCAGGATGAAGGCGAACAGCGAGATCATGTTCAGGCTCACGTCCAGGTGCGGCAGCACGGCCAGGCTGCCGATGAACACCACCGGGATGGAGACGGTCACCCAGAAGGCCAGGCGCAGGTCGAGAAAGATCCCCAGCGCCAGGATCACCAGCATTAGCCCCAGGGCGCCGTTGCGCAGCAGGATGGCGCGGCGCTCGGCCAGCCGTTCGGAGCGGTCGTTCTGCACGCTGATGGCGACACTCTCGGGCAGGCGGGCCTGGAGTCCGGCCACCAGTTCGCGCACCTGCGCGGCCAGTTGCACGGGGTCGGCGCTGTCGATCTGGTAGACGTCCAGGCGCAGGCCGGGGCGGCCGTTGAACTCGAAGATCTGGCGTGATTCGGCGAAGCCGTCCTCGATGCGTGCAATGTCGCGCAGGCGCAGCAGGCCACCGTCCGGGTTCGTGCGCAGCGGGATGTCGGCAAACTCGCGTGCCTGATCCCGGTGGCCCTGGCTGCGCAGCAGGACCTCGCCACGTGCGCTCTCCAGGCGACCGGCCGGCAGATCAGCCGAGGCGGCGCGCAGGCGTTCGGCAACCTCCGCGAGGGTGAGGTCATGATCGCGCAGGGCCTGCCAGGGGATCTCGAAATGGATCTCCGGGGTCAGGCCGCCGCGCACCTGGACGTCGGCCACGTCCTCGAGGGCGAGCAGGCGCTGGCGGAGGTTCTCGCCCAGATGGTAGCGCTCCCGAGGTGACAGCTCGGCGGCCACGCCGATGCTGATGACATAGAAGCCGTGTCGGCGCAGCGAGACCCGGGGTGGTTCGGCCCCGGCGGGAAAGGTGCGGATGCGCGAGAGGGCCTCGCGGATGTCTTGCAGGGCCTGTGCCGGGTCGGCCTCCTCGCGCAGCTCAGCGGTGAGGCGGGCACTGCCTTCGCCTGCGCTGGCCTGTACATGGATCACCGTATCGATGTCCTGCAGGGCGCGTTCGATGGGCAGCACCAGTCCCTGCTCGACCGCCTCGGGGCCGGCCCCGGGGTAGGCCATCTCGATGCGCACCCCGGGGATGGAGAAGTCCGGGGTGATCTCCTGACGGATCTCGCGCAGGCCCAGGAGGCCGCCGAGCAGCAGCACGGCCATCAGCAGGTTCGCCGCCACCGGGTTGTCGGCGAACCAGGCGATGAGCCGCAGGGGGCGGGGATGGGTGCTCACGACGTGCGGATCTTCACCCGGGTGCCGGGCGTCAGGCCGGCCGGATTGCCGCGCAACAGTCGGTCACCGGCCGGGAGGGGATCGATCAGTACCTCGGCCGGGCCGGTAAAGCGACGCCGTACCGGGCGTATTCGCAGGCGGTTGTCGGCATCGACCACCCAGACCCGATCATCGTCCAGCAGGTATTCGCGGGGCAGGGCGACGACTCCGTCGAGGCTGCCCAGCTCGATCCGGGCCTGCACCAGGCTGCCGAGCAACAGGGGCGGGCGGTCGCCGTAGCGGCCCGTGCGGTCGAGCGGGTCGTCGATGCGCGCCACGACCTGGAGCTGGCGGGTCCGATCGTCGAGTTGCCGGTCGATGCGCTCGAACCGCGCCGGGTAGTCGTGGCCGGCCTGGTGCAGGGTGATCGCGGTGATCCCCCTTTTCAGCCAGGGCAGGCGTTCCGGCGGCAGATGCAGGCGGACCTGGAAGTGGTCGGCGGGCGCCAGCCGGGCGATGCGCTCGCCGCGATCGACCAGTTCGCCGGTCGTGCGATCGCGTGTCAGCACCAGGGCATCGAACGCGAGGCGGGGCCGGCAGCGTTCCAGGTCGAGGCGCGCCCGTTCCAGTCCGGCACGGGCCAGCGCCACCTCGGCCTGGGCCGCGCGCAGCTGGGGCTCGCGCAGGGTGAGTGGTGAGGCGCGTTCTTCGCCACGCAGATGGTCCTGCAACATGCGCAGTTCCTTCTTCGCCAGCCGGTGCTTGCCGCCCTCGATCACCCGTTGCGCCTGGGCCTTGGCCAGTCGGGCCTCGGCCTCGCGCACCGCGAGCCGGTAGTCGGCCGGGTCGATCTCGACCAGGGGCTCGCCCGCGGGGATCACGCCGCCGGGATACAGTTGCGGGTGTCGTTTCTCGATGTTGCCGCCGACCCGGGCGCGCAGGTCCAGGGCGTCTTCCGCCACCACCCGGCCCCAGGCCCGAATACGCAGGGGATGAGCGCCCGGCTGGGCGTCGAGTACCGCCACGGCGGGCAGCGGGGTTTCAGCGGCCGGTGCGTGCTGGCGTGGCGCGGGATGCAGGATCTGCCAGACCGCAGCACCGAAGGCGGTGGCCGCCAGGAGCACGGACAGAGACCGACGTACGAGGCGATTCATGGGGCACCTGGCAACACCGGGGGCGGGCCGGCTGTCTGCAGGGACAGTGAAGAGGATTTCATATCGCCGACTATAACCAAGGAAAAGCGCCTGAAAAACGATGGCTTGTTGCCGGTTGTTCGGGTAGGTTGGCGGAAACCGGGTTTTCGATTTCCGAGTTCAAGTTCGTTCTCCGCTGGCCGTAACAGGGGGCAGGCCGGCGGAACAAGATTTAACCTCATGACATCACATAAACTGAATACTACGGCGCCGAGGCGTTGTTCCACTATCCAGGTGATCGACAGCCTGGCAGAAATCACACGTTATCTCGACAAGGAGCTGATCGAGCACAGCCTGCTGACCACACTCAGCGAGTGTGCACGCGACCAGGAGCTGCGTCTGTACAAGGTGTTGCGGCACGAGCCCAATCTGGAACTCGCCCTGGTGGGACACTACCACCAGGGCGTCATCGTCGACGGGAACGAAATCACTTGCCATTCCATCGAGGAAGGCCTGGCGGAGCTGATCGAGCGCAGCGTCGCGGCGGGAGAGAGGGTGGTCGTGCCCGATGCCATCGATGGCAAGTCGGTCTATGTTCACCCGATCTACGACCAGGAGGGCGAGATGTGTTCGCTGCTGGTGCAGATCTGTCCCCCCTTGCAGTCAGAGGACGAACACCTGATCGATGGCCTGTTGCGGATCTATTCCAATTACCTGTCGCTGCTGGATCTCAGTCAGAGGGACAAGTTGACCTCACTGCTCAATCGTGACCGTTTGTATACCAAGTTAATGCAGATTCTTGGTCGTCAGCGTTTGAGTGATAACGGCAAACAGCAGCCCAGGCGGCGGCGTCACGATGGACAGAGGTTTTGGCTGGGGGTCATCGATATCGACCATTTCAAGCAGGTCAACGATGCCTACGGCCACCTGGTCGGTGACGAGATCCTGATCGTCTTCGCCCGTCTGATGTACGAGGTGTTTCGCAACGACGACCTGCTGTTTCGCTACGGCGGGGAAGAGTTCGTGGTCATCATCCGCGCCGATGACCAGGACAGTGCAGGGAGCGCCTTCGAGCGTTTCCGTGCCCGCGTGGCCGAACACGAGTTCCCCGTGGTGGGCCGCATGACCACCTCGCTCGGTGTGGTGGAGATCGATCGCCAGGAGAGTCCGGCTGATGTGATCGATGAGGCCGATCGCGCCTTGTACTGGGCGAAGGAGCACGGGCGCAACCGGGTGGCCTTCTACCAGGATCTGGTGGACGCGGGTGAGATCGCGCCCAAGGCACAGCCGACGGCTGGCAAGACCGATCGGTTCTGAGCGGCTCAGAAGAACAGCAGCTTGACGATGAAGGCTGCCAGCGTGAGGTTGAGTACGCGTCGTATCCAAGCGTCGCCGTGGGTCACACTCGAATGTGCACCCAGCCAGCCACCGATCGCATTGCCCAGCGCCAGCCAGGCGCCTACCCACCACATCAGTTGCACCTGCGAGGCGAACACCGCCAGCGCCACCACGGTATAGGCGGTGACGATGAACACCTTGTGCATGTTGGTCAGCACCAGGTTCAGCCCCATCACCCGGTGCAGGATGGGCATGAGGATGAAGCCCACGCCGAGCTGGATGAAGCCCCCCCAGAAACCCGCGCCCACCATCAACAGGTGGCCGGCCAACAGGCGGCGAGGGTGTTCGCCAGCGGTTTGCGCGGCGCGTTCGGCCGAGCGTCCATCTCGCCACATCAGCAACATCACGCCGAGCATGATCAGGGCTACCACGCGATCGAACCATTCGCCCTCGAGGTGCACCCCCACCAGGGCGCCCGCCAACGCGCCTGCCGAGGCGGCGCCCGAGAGCGTCAGGCTGAGGCGAAAGTCGGAGAAGCCGCGTTGCCGGAAGGTGGCCACCGCGGTGATGTTCTGCAGCAGGATGGCGATGCGGTTGGTGCCATTGGCCACAGGGCCAGGCAAGCCCATGAACACCATCAGCGGCACGGTCAGCAGTGAACCACCGCCGGCCACGACGTTCAGCCAACCGCTCGCCACCCCGGCCAGCGCCAGCAAGGCCAGTTCCCAGTCGCCCATTGCGCCCCTCTTCGCTCGAAAAGGCGCAGTCTCGCGCGTGTTGCGGCAGGAAAAAAGTCGAAAATTTCAATACAACGGGGAGGGGG
>CAYMWJ010000034.1:12789-22738 GCA_964394235.1 uncultured Sedimenticola sp.
TCGCGCGTGTTGCGGCAGGAAAAAAGTCGAAAATTTCAATACAACGGGGAGGGGGGATTATGGCGCCCGGGGGTCGCTGCAGGAGACCGTCATCGGGCCAAACCGTTCGCGGCGGGGACAGGTGGTGTAGGAGGCTCGTCCCCGGGCCGAATGTTCATGGCGAGAGGGAATCGGCGCCCCCGAGACGATGTCTCGGCCGCGCGTCGCGGCCTCGGGCTTCGCGGCTGGCGCCGCTCGTCGAACGCCCTTCTGAAACGTCGGACGTTCGAATCGGCGGTGTTGTCATCGACAGGTGGTTCGGCGAGGCCCGTGGCCCGAAAGCCAAGTGTATGGCGCCCCCGAGACGATTCGAACGTCCGACCCACCGCTTAGGAGGCGGTTGCTCTATCCGACTGAGCTACGGGGGCAGGGGTGGGCATATTAACATTCTCCGGCCGCTCCCGTATGCTCCGCCGTTTTCGAGAGAGGCCCATGCTCGATACCGCCAGTCGTCTGTTTCCCGGTACCTTCCCCGCCTTGCGGCGCGAGCGCCTGCGCACCCTGCAGGTGAATCTGGGTTATCGTTGCAACCAGCAGTGCCAGCATTGCCATGTCAACGCCGGGCCCAACCGCCACGAGGCGATGAGCGAGGAGAACCTGGCACGCGTGCGGCAGGTGCTGGCAGGGGGAGGCATCGAGACCCTGGACCTCACTGGAGGTGCCCCCGAGCTGCATCCGGGTTTTCGCGAGCTGGTGCGTTTCGCCCGCGGGCAGGGGGTGCAGGTGATCGACCGCTGCAACCTCACCATCCTGAGTGAGCCGGGACAGGAGGACCTGGCCGCGTTTCTCGCCGCCCACCAGGTGGAGGTGGTCGCCTCCCTGCCCTGCTATCTCGAGGAGAATGTCGATGCCCAGCGCGGGCGTGGCGTGTTCCGGCGCAGCATCGAGGGCCTGCGCCGGCTCAACGCGCTGGGTTACGGCGCGGGCGAGGGGCTGGTGCTCAGCCTGGTCTACAACCCCGTCGGCCCGGTACTGCCGCCGCCGCAACAGGCGCTCGAGGCCGACTACCGCGAGCGCCTGGCCGCCTACGGGGTGCGTTTCGACCACCTGCTCACCATCGCCAACATGCCGATCCAGCGCTTCGGCAGTCTGCTGGCCTCGAAGGGGCAGTTCGACGACTACCTGGCCCTGCTCAGGTCGGCGCACCGCGAGGAGAACCTGGCTGCGGTGATGTGCCGTTCGCTGGTGAGTGTGGACTGGCAGGGGCGGCTGTACGACTGCGATTTCAACCAGATGCTCGGGCTGCCGCTGTGTGATGGCGGACGCCCCCTGCACCTGAGCGATCTGGAGCCCGGGCGGCTCGAGGGACTGGCGATCGCGGTGGCCGATCATTGCTACGGCTGCACCGCCGGGCAGGGCAGCAGTTGCGGCGGGGCGCTGACGTGACCACCAGCATCGTGGTGCCGGTGCGCGACGAGGGTGCGGTGATCGAGTGCCTGCTCGCCGCATTGCAGCCGGCGCGTGCCGCCGGGCACGAGCTGATCGTGGTCGATGGCGAGAGCACCGACGACACCCGCGAACGCGCCGCGTTGCACTGTGATCGCCTGCTGGTCTCGCCGCCCGGGCGCGCGCGGCAGATGAATGCCGGTGCCCGAGTGGCCGGCGGCGACTGGTTGTGGTTCGTGCATGCCGACAGTGGTTTCCCCGAAGGCGTGATGGTGGCACTGTCGCGCCTGTCCGCCTGCAAGGCCGGCTGGGGTCGTTTCGACGTGTGCCTGGACGATCCAGCCCCGGTGTTCCGGGTGATCGAGACCGCGATGAACTGGCGTTCGCGACTCACCGGCATGGCCACCGGCGACCAGGGGATCTTCGTACGCCGCGCCCTGTTCGAGCAGGTCGGCGGTTTCCCCGAGATTCCGCTGATGGAAGACCTCGCGCTGTCGAAACGACTGCGCCGGAGCGGCCGGCCCGCCTGTCTGCGTCCACCGCTGCACACCTCGGCGCGGCGCTGGCGTCGATACGGGGTAGCGCGCACCGTGCTGCTGATGTGGCGGCTGCGCCTGGCCTGGTTCCTGGGTGCCGACCCGGCGGTGCTGGCCCGTCGTTATACGTCGTGCAGTTCCCCGACGCGCGCATCCTGATCTTCGCCCGGGCACCGGTCCCGGGGCGGGTGAAGACGCGCCTGATCCCGGCACTGGGTGCCGAGGGGGCCTGCGCGCTGTATCGCGATTGTCTGCTGCACGTGGTCGAGGTGGCTTGCGTGGAAGCTCTGGCCCCGGTCGAACTGTGGTGTGACCCGGATGTCACTCACCCGGTGTTTGCACAACTGGCGGCACGCTGGCCGTTGAGCTTGCGGGTCCAGCAGGGCGATGACCTGGGGGCGCGCATGCGGCATGCCGTGGCGACGGCACTGCACGGGGCACGAAAGGTCGTGTTGATCGGCAGCGACGTGCCGGCGCTGGGCCCTGTGCACCTGCAACGGGCGTTGCGTGACCTGGAGGAGTCCGAGGTGGTGATGAACCCAGCCGAGGATGGCGGCTATGTGCTGCTGGGGGTGTGTGCCGACCACCCCAGCCTGTTCGAGGACATGCCCTGGGGCAGCGAGCAGGTCGCCGCGGAGACGCGCCGGCGCTGCCGTGTGGCGGGACTACGATTGCGCGAGGGTGAAGGTCTGTGGGATCTCGATCGGCCGAGCGATCTGCCGCGGCTTGCCGCCGTGCCGGCGATGGTGGCGTGGACCGAGCGTGTTCAGCACTTGCCCGGCGAGTGCCGTCTACTGGCGAGGTTGACGCCGGGGTGGGGTGAATAGGTATCGGGGGTGGCTGGGCAGCTGGGAGAATGTACATCGCGCGGGGTGTCGCGTAGCACGCACAGTTCCGCCAGCGAGGCCTCGAGGGTGGCGCGGAAAGGAACATCGAGGGTGTTGGTGTTGTGCATAGATCAACCCTTCATGTCCAGGCTGATCTCGAAGCGGAGCAACTTGTCGGCGACCCGCGTCGAATCGAACTCCAGGGTGCCGGTGGCCAGCGCCCGCTGCACGTCCTGCACACGCTGGCTGTCCACCACCGGCTGGCTGGCGATCTCCTGTTCGAGCTGCTGCAAGCGGTTGGCGTGTTCGGTCATCCGGTAGGTATCCGCCACGGTGCGTGCCTGGCCGATGGCACGGCTTTCCCTGCTGTCGTCGCGCACGCCAGTGGACGGTGTGGCCTCCGTGGTACCCAGCGGGGGATGGCCGTTGGAACCGTTGATCTCGATACTCATGTCCGCATTACCTGGTTTCTGTCTGTGTCGCGCAGTATATCGCCCAGGATTTGACGGACTTTAGTCAGCAGCGCTAAGTGGTGAATCTGCTTCTGAAAATACCCTGGTTGGCAGCATCGGTGCGAACGGGTTCACGGTGCAGCTACCCAGGGTTCTAAAGCTCCACCACCAGCGGCCGTTATGCAGCGTATCTCATCCGAATCCAGTCGAAGAGGTGATAGTGCATGGCGGGAATTCTCGGTGGCGTCGATCTGCGCACCCAACTGGCCGGACACAACCGCCTGGAGCTGTTGCTGTTCCGCCTCGGGGGCAGGCAGTGTTACGGCATCAACGTGTTCAAGGTGCAGGAGGTCATTCACTGTCCACCGCTGACGCGGGGGCCGCAGGTGCACCCGGTGGTCAAGGGCATCACCAACATGCGTGGCAATACCATCACCATCATGGATCTGTCGATGGCCATCGGTGGGCCACCGTTGGAAGACTATGAGCACAAGTTCACCATCATCACCGAGTACAACCGGTGTGTGCAGGGCTTTCTGGTGGATTCGGTGGATCGCATCATCAACATGAACTGGCAGGATATCCTGCCACCGCCCCGTGGCGCGGCCGAGGAGACCTACATGACGGCGGTCACCCAAACGGGCGATGAGCTGATCGGGATCATCGACGTGTTCCTTTCCAAGTGGGAGCCGGATACCCTGGCGATGCTCGTGCAGGAACACCTGCGCCAGCACGACCAGGCGCGTGCCGAAGCGGCCTGATTCCGCGCCTGTCCAGGAGCGGAAAGGGAACACAAGATGAAAGGAAGCAGCTTCCTGTCGGAAGAGCAGTATCAGGCCATCGCCCGTTACCTGGAGCGGTGCGCGGGCATTCGCCTGGGGGCCGGCAAGGAATACCTGGTGGTGAGTCGCCTGCGCGGGGTGCTTCAGCGGTATGGTCTGGCAAGCTTCGATGCCCTCGTGCAGGCCTTGCAGGCGGGTGGTAACCGTGCGGTACAGGCCGCGGTGGTCGATGCCATGACCACCAATGAAACCTTCTGGTTCCGCGATGCCGCCCATTACGGCATCCTGGTTGAACAATTGTTGCCCGCCTGCATCGGTCGTACCGCGCGTATCTGGTCAGCGGCTGCTTCCACCGGCCAGGAAGCCTACAGCATCATCTTCGCCATCCAGGAGGCGGTGCTCTCCGGGCGCCTGCCGCGTGGCTTCGACTACCAGATCCTGGGCACCGACATCTCACCCTCGGCATTGGCCCAGGCCGAGGCCGCCCGCTACTGTGGTCTGGCAGGGGTGCGGGGGCTGACCCAGGAGCAACGCCAGCGTTTCTTCGTGGATGACGGCGACTGTATCGAGGTCCAGGCCGCCTACCGGAAGCAGGTGCGTTTTCGCCCTTTCAACCTGCTCGACACCTTCGATCACCTCGGGCGTTTCGACGTGATCTTCTGCCGCAATGTGCTCATCTATTTCTCGCAGGCGCGCAAGCGCGACATCCTCGAGCGTTTCCATCGCGCTTTGCATCCCGGCGGTGCCCTGTTCCTGGGCTCCAGCGAATCGATGAGCGAACATGCCGACCTGTTCGAGATGGAGCGGTACGGCACCGGACTGGTGTATCGTCGGTGCTGATGGCCGCTCGAGCCCCGTGCCCCGGCAAGTGCGTGCATGCACGCCATCGGGGAACAGAAGATGGCCAGGGCGGCTGATGAAACGCGTATTCCCGGCTGCCCTGTTCTGTGTTGCTGGCCTGGCCGTCGCGGTCCAGGCGCATGGGGTCGTTCAGGCGGGATTCAGGTGAGCTGTGCCAGACTCTCGGCCAGGACGATACAGGAGGATTCGGGCATGCATTCGAAGGGATGGCGCGCTTGGCTGGCTGTGTTGTTGCTGCCGGGGGCACTGGCCCTGGCCGGGGAGCCAGTCGAGGAGCTGTACTATCGAGTGACCTACCAGGGGCTGTTCTCGGCCGGTGCCCAGGTGCCGGTTGCCGATGTGGAGCTGCGTACCCGGCTGCCGTCTCCCGGGGCCCCCTACCTGGAGAGCGAGCTGTTCGTCTCCTCGGCGCGCTATGGCGCGGTGGAAGCCTTCTATCCCATCCGCTACCGCTTCCGTTCCTGGTACTGGCGCGACCGCTCCGGGGTGCTGGCCGCCGAGTATCATGAGTTCGGTCGGCCCGATGATCTGGAGCACAAGCTGATCTATTTGGACGATCCCGAACAGCCCTTCATCACGCGCAACCTGCTGCAGGAGGGCGAGCTGGACCTGCCGCGGCTGCGCGCCGGTACCTATGCGGCGCGGGTGACTGCCGGCGAGCGTCATGCCTTCGACCGGCTGGGCCTGCTGCAGGCGGTAAGAGGCCGTGTCCTGCGACCGGGCGAGGTGTTCGAGGCCCGAGTCTCCAATGGCGGCCGCATGCTGAACTACCGGGTGAAGGTGGAAAAGGCCACGCGCGTGCGGGTCGCCGGCAACGCGTGGGCTGCCCTCAAGCTGCGTTTCGATGGCATCAAGTACGACCAGCGCGGCAGGGAGAAGGCGGCGCACCGTCCCATCTACATCTGGCTGAGCGCCGATGCCCGCCATATCCCCTTGCGGGCAGAGGCGCGCGCCGCGGCCGGTCGGTTCCGCATAGAGCTGCAACGCTCGCCCCCGCGATCGGAACTGGCACAGCGTTCCGGTTGATTCAGTCGCCGCCCTTGTCTCTCTTTCCAGCCTTCCCGGCCAGGCGCAGGTGCGAGATGTCCGGCAGATCCACCGGTGGCCGCGGGGCGGCGCAATCTTCCAGGGTGAAGCTGCCGGGTTCCGACATCGACAGGCCGGACAGATCGAATTCCAGCCTGGGGGCCTCCGGGCGCTCGTCGAGGGTCGTCCCGGGGGCGTCCAGACGCATCCAGCTGATATCGCCGATGGGGGGCGGCTCCACCGGCGGGGCGCAGTCGGCAAGCGAACCGGTGCGTGGTGGCAGCAACTCGAAATCGGGGGCCTGGTTTGCCGGCGGCTGCGGTGATTTCGGTGCCGGCCTGGCGCTCCTTCGCGGCTGTGGTGGTGGGGTGCCATGCGGCACGATGTCCACCAGGGCCCCGGCCTGGCGGAAGGCAGCACGATAGCGACCGGCCTTGTCTGCATCCACCCGGGACTTCACACGCATCGGTTTGCCACTGAACAGGCGGTCGAGAGTGGTCTTGTCCATGCCGAAGCGCCGGCCCAGTATGAGACGGGCAGCCTGCGGCGAGGTGTCGGGGAGCAGCTCTCCACGAAAATAGATGTCGAACCTGTCCATGTCGGCGGGTGCCTCAGCTTCGATGGTTATCGATTCTAGCCCGGATATCGTGCTCGGGACGTGATGGGCGTAACGGTAAGGCAGACCGCGGGGAGGCGAGCAGGGCGGCCAGCACCTGGCCGTCGTGCGCTCTCAACGGGTGACCGGGCGGCGTGGTGTAGGCTCGGGCACGGGTGCCGATTGCTGCCACTTGGCGCATGTCCTGGCTGAAGGGGGGCACCAGGTGGTCACCGGGCAGGTGCAGGGTACCGCCGCGGATCAGCGCGATGTATTCGATATCGGGGTGCGGTTGTTGGTTGAGCCAGTACAGCAGGGTGCCGGGACGTGCCGGGAGCAGATCCTGGAGCACTCCCCGGCTGGCGCGCAAGGTATGGTAGAGAGGCCCTCCCAGGCGGCGGTGTACTTCCCAGCGGCGGATCTGTTGCAGGGGCGGTGGCCAGTCGTCGTCCACGGCATCCAGTGCCTGCAGGGCGCGCCAGGTGCCGAGGTGTGGGGCGGCGATGGTGATCAGGCGCCGTACGCCCGCCGGTCGGTGGCGGACCAGGGTCATGCGCGCAACCACCCCCCCGGCGGAATGCCCGACCAGGGTGATCGCCTCGTTGGGGTGGCGACGGTGGATCGCCCGCAGGTAGGCCGCCAGCCAGTCGGCCTGCATCCCGATGGGGGCGAGAGACGGCAGCAGTACCGTGTACAGCGCCCGACCGGGTCCCTTGTCGAACGGCAAGAAGACAGGTCCTTGGGGCGAGGGATGCCAGGTGCCGCGCAACACGTGGCCGTGGTCTTGCAGTACCGCGATCACGCCGCTGTCGATCCAGGAACGGTCGCTGCCGAGATAGCCGTGCACCAGCACGGTGACGTCCGCACGTGCCGGCAAGCTGACCAGTAGACCCAGGAACAGGAGCCATACCGCTTTTTTCATGGGGAATCCACCACTTCGCGAGCCAGGGGGTAGTTGCATTGTAACTACCGGCGGCACGGCGAATTTTCAAGTCACTTCATGGAATCTTTGGAGATGCGGGCGACCAGTCGCCGGATGGCGAGACAATCTTGGGAAGATGCCCTCACCCTTCCCCTGAGCGTTCACTCCAGGTAGCGGTCCTGCCAGTCCAGGTAGCGTTGCTGCACGGCCTGGCAGTAGTCTGCCTTGTCGGTGAAGTCACCCGGATCGATGGCATCGAACAGGTGGTAGTGGGCCACCGGATTGGTGGCGCGCATGATCTGCCAGAGCTTGAGCGGCAGGGGCTCACGGTCCCAGAAGAAGTCCCGCTGTGCCTCGTAGTGGATGAAAACCGGCACGATGGGGATACCGGTCTTCAGTGAGATGGCAAAGGCACCGTGGCGGAATGCGTGGACGCGCATGCCCTTGACCCCACCCTCGGGGTAGAGGGCCACGCTGCGCCCACCGTGCAGGTGACGGCCGATGGCCGCGGCGGCGTGTCGGCGTGATGCTGGCGAATCGCGTTCGACATAGAGGGTGCCGGCCGCGGCACTGATGCGACCGACCAGGAACCAGTGACGCACCTCGTGCTTGGCCAGGCTGTCCACGTCGAACAGCGCGGGAATGCCGATGTCCTCGAAGGCAGACGGATGGTTGGCGATCAGCAGGAACACCGGCGGCAGTGGATGCCGGTGGTGTTGGTGCAGCCGCAGCTGCACCCCCAGTGCCGCTACCCAGACCCGGCTCCAGTGGCGGAACAGCGAGCGGTAGGCCGGTTGCGGAAAGGGGGTGAAGGACAGCAGCCACAACAGCAGGGTCAGCGGCACGAGTTCGGCCCAGCCGGCGGCCATGCCCAGGGTGCGCGCCAGCGAGTGGATCATCTCAGGCCTGCAACAGGCGCAGGATCTGGCGTCGCGACCTGGCCCCCAGGCCGGCGCGCTGGATCTGGCCATGTTCGATCAGTAGCAGGCTGGGAGTGGCACGCACGCCCAGTTTCATGGCCAGATCCCAGTTCTCGCTGAGGTCGATCTTGATGATGGGATGGCCCTCTTCGCGCAACTGGTCGATGACGGGCGTCATGCTGCGGCAGGGTGGACAGGCGCGTGTGTAACAGTAGATCAGGACACGTTCAGGGTAGTGTGCCAGTTCGGGAATGCGCTCGGACAGGCCATCCACCGGGCGACCGCGCATCAATTGAGTGGAACGCCACAGATAGGCCATATAGGCCCCCCAGATGAGCATCAGTCCGCCCACGATAGAGATCGTGAAATTCATATTCCTTCTGCTCCTGTGGTGGTTCTGCCGTCTTCGCGGCATGCATGGCCAATTACAGGCCAAGCCTGCGCAGAATGCCATTCTGGTTTTCCCCTGATTTTCGTCATGCCGGTCAAGTGCGTCGCCCTGCCGTCGCTGGCGCGACGTATCGAGGTGCTGACGCGTCATCACGAGGATTGGCATTTCCTTGGGCCGGGGGGATAGAGGCTGCGCGAAGGCGCGGCGATTACTCCGGCACCGGCAGGGGCAGCCGGCCGGCGATCAGCGCCTCCTTGGCGGCGCGTTTGAGGCGTTTCACCCGGTGTTCGATGCGCAGGGCGCGTGAGCGGTCGCCCACGGGCACGCTGTAGACCAGTTCCAGTGGACCGCGACCACGCAGGCGACGGGCGCCGCGGTCATGGCGGTGTGCATCCAGGCGACGCTGCACGTCGGTGGTGATCCCGGTATAGAGGCTGCCGTCGGCGCAGCGGATCAGGTACAGGTACCACTGGGGTTCGGGGGGCATGGGGGCTTGCACCGGTTCAGCTGGTGAGTGCCCGGCGCATCTCTTCGGTGTTCAGCGGCAGGGGCAGCACCGCGTGGATGTCGAACAGGGCGGCCAGCTTGTCCACATGTGGCCGGTCCTGGGGACCGGCGAGTACGATCACCCGGGCATCGGGGGCTATGCCTGATCGGTCGGCAGCACGTTGCCGGCGCTGAAGCGGTAGCCTTTCCCGATGCGCCGGGGCGACTCCGGGGTGGCTTCGTTGCGCTGGCTTACCGTGTGCTGGGTACCGCAGACAGGACACTCGTACCAGGTCTGGCGGGTGTGCCGTTCGATGATCTCGTCGGTCTGGTTCGTGGGCTGCTGGCAGTGTGGGCAGTGCATGGTCGTCTCCGCATCGAGGGGGCATGCAGGTTCAGGTTCCGGTCGATCTCCGTTGCTGGCGTGGTCTGCCGGAGTGACCCCGATCCCCTGGGGGCGAGGACGCTGGACGCCTGTCGCGCGGGCGTTCCCGGGGCCCCTCCGGCATGCATCGTCATGAAGATCGCGTCTCCGTCGGCTAGCGTGATTGCGAACTCAGTCCCACTTCAGTGCGCCGCCGGTCTGGTACTCGGTCACCGTGGTCTCGAAGAAGTTCTTTTCCTTGCGCAGGTTGGCCTGCTCGTCCAGCCAGGCGAGCGTGGGCTCGGCACCGGGGTAGGGCTCCTCGAGGCCGAGGTTGCGCGCGCGCCGGTTGGCGATGAAGC
>CAYMWJ010000035.1:0-22664 GCA_964394235.1 uncultured Sedimenticola sp.
GGTGGAAAAGCTGCGCAAGTACGGTCTCCAGCGTGCCAACGAGATGGCGTGAGGCTCTCGGACCTGGCAGGCGTTGAAAAACGGCTGCCATCCGCGATTGCCGCTGCGGCAAGCAGCTCTACAGCCTGTACCGGCAGCACCGCGATCTGATCGGTGTCGAGCCCCGTTCTGGTCAACGGATTTCGTATGATGTGATGGTGGCGCCTCCCTGCTTCTGCATTTGCGAACCTCTGAATAAGTCCACATTCTCCTCCTCCATGAAATAGGGGGTGCGGGCTAGGGGCTTTACGAAGTGGGAGTGGTGCTGACCGGGCTTTTCATACTCACTGTATGGGATAGGAAACCTCTGCCGATCGCACATGAAAAAAGGCCTTCCCGAGGTATGGGAAGGCCTTGTGTGGTCGCACTGGCGATGCGATCAGGCAATGACGTAGGTGGAGCGCTTGGGCGACTTGACCTTGCCTTGGCGCTTCAGGTAGGCCAGTGTCTGGTTCAGGTTGTTGGCGACCACGCCACGCCTGGCCAGTTCGGCCTTGATGTCGGTTGTGGAATGCGCCTGCTTGTCGGACAGGATATCGAGCACCGTGTTGCTGATACGGCCGCGTCCGCCACTCTTTCCACCCGTGGAGCGGACATGTCCGCCGAGTTCACGGATCCTGGCGTCGATGGCCGCCAGTTCCTTGCGATGACGTGCCATCATGGCCTTGCGTTCGGCTTTGGCCTTTTCCAGCTCGGCACGCATGGCCTCGCGTTGACGCTCCTGTTCCTCGGCCTCCTTTGCCTTGGCCAGTTCATAGAGTTCCTGGGCGGTCATTTCGTCCACGGATTTCATTTTCGCCATTTCTTACCTCGTTGAGATTTTCAGTAGTTAAGTCGCCAACTGAGTATTTTTGTTGTTGCCAACCGGTCGGCATTGGTTAGTATAACAACAATGGAGGGGATTTGTGAATGGATATGCCGTTGCAAGCACGCCGAAGGGATGGCGGGGGCTGACGGTAATATGAGTCGGGAAGTGTAGAAGCAGCCGGAAACCGCCAGTGCTTGTGTGGGAATGAGGCGTGCGCGGCGTTTAGCGGATGTCGTGGTGCTGGAGAAGATACTCCTTTACCTCGTCGCGGCGACCCTGGAAGCGAATGCGCTCGGCCTTCTTCTCGAGCTGGTAGTTGTACATGGCATCGTAATAATCGTCGAGCAGGGCGGCGATCCAGGTGCGATGTTGCGCGGTGTCGCCTGTCCTTTCGTGGTGCTCCAGGGCCGCATTCAACAGTCGTGTGATGCGCTGGTGATTGGCGCCGCCGAGCCGGCGTCGTATGCGGTCCAGGCTGTCACGCAGGTAATCTGCCCATTGTTGGAAGCCAGCGTCGGCTCCCGATAATTCGACATATTCCGCGAGCGCATCGTGTACATATTCCTGGAGGGTAATGTCGATGCGTTCCTCGAGATCGGCCTCCAGCACCACCACCGGAGCGCGGGCGAAGTGTTCGAAGAATGTCATCGGGATGTGTCGGGCGCCGATGTTGCGACTCTCATCCTCGGCGGCAAACCAGGGATTGCCCCGGTGTACCAGCTTGAGCAGCGCGATGGACAGGGCGTTCTCGAAGGTGATCTGCGGTGGCTGCGGTGTGGCATGGCGGCCGAAGGCCGAGCCGCGGTGCCAGGCCAGGCCCTCGAGGTCGATGTGCGGGCTGAGGGTCTGGATGAAACGGGTCTTGCCCACGCCGGTGCGTCCACCGATCACCACCGGGCGCATGATGCGGGCGTTTTCGGCGAGCTGGTCGATGAGGAAGCGGCGCAGGGCCTTGTAGCCGCCCTTCACGCGCGGCAGGGTGATGCCGGTCTCGGCCAGCCATTGCTGAGCGGTCTTCGAGCGCAGGCCACCGCGAAAGCAATACAGCACCCCGTCCGGGTGACGTTGCGCAAAGGTGCGCCAGGCAGCTATGCGCTCGGCCTTCCTGTCACCGGAGACCAGCTTCAGGCCCAGCTCGATGGCCGCGTCTTGGCCCAGGTTCTTGTAGGTCTTGCCGATTTCGTGGCGTTCCGCATCATCGATCAGCGGTGCGTTGACCGTGTGCGGAAAGGCACCGTCGGCAAACTCGACCGGCGCGCGCACGTCCAGCAGGGGGACGTCCTCGAGGAACAGGCTCAGCAGGTCGTCGGTTTCGGGCAGATCAGGGTCGAGATGGAGTCGGGACATCGTTCGGATCACGGACCAGGTTGTACGGGGCGCGAGTGTATCATTGGGCGTCGTTTGACTGGTGCAGGAGGGGGCCTGGTGGCGGATCGACGGTTTTCGGGCATCGCGAGGCTCTATGGCGAGGCTGGCGCCGGGGCCATTGCCCGTGCGCGCCTGTGTGTGGTCGGTGTGGGCGGCGTCGGTTCCTGGGCGGTGGAGGCGCTGGCGCGCAGCGGGGTAGGGCGGCTCACCCTGATCGACATGGACCATGTGGCCGAGTCCAACATCAACCGCCAGTTGCCCGCACTGGAATCCACCCTAGGGCGGGCCAAGATCGCGGTGCTGGCCGAGCGCGTGGCACTGATCAATCCGGCCTGCGAGATCACCTTGATCGACGATTTCGTCTCCCCCGACAACCTGGAGGCCCTGTTCGAGCAAGAGCACGATTGGGTGCTCGATTGCATCGACAACGCCCGCGTCAAGGCAGCGATGATCGCCTGGTGCCGTGCGCATGGCCGGCGTATCGTCACCGTGGGGGCGGCGGGCGGACAGATGGACCCGACGCGGGTGCGTGTCTCCGATCTGCGGCGTACCGAGCAGGACGCTCTGCTGGCGCGCACCCGTCGCATCCTGCGCCAGCAGGCCGGCTTTCCCACCAATCCGCGCCGCAGCTTCGGCGTGCCCGCGGTGTGGTCCGACGAGCCGGTGCGCGTGCTCGAAAACTGCGCAACGGACGGCTCGCTCAACTGTGCCGGTTTCGGCGCCTGCATGCCGGTCACGGCGGCCTTCGGCCTGGCGGCCGCGGCACACGTGTTGCGCGACCTGGCGGAGGTGGCATGACCTTCGACTATCCGGACAGCTATGGGCCCCTGTGTCGGCGACTCGGGCTGGATCGTGGCATTCCCTATACGCCGAAGTGGTCGGCCGAAGCCGATTTTCTCGCGCTGGCGGTCGCTGTGCTGTACGAGGAGGCCCCCGAGGTGATCGTCGAGTGCAGCAGTGGTCTGAGTACCTTGGTGCTGGCCCGTGCCTGTCGTCTGGCCGGGCGGGGGCGCGTCTACAGCCTGGAGAACGGGGGGGAATTCGTCGAGGCCACGCGCGAGGCGCTGGCGGTCTATGATCTGCTCGATGTCGCGGAGGTCATCCATGCTCCCTTGTGCGAGACGCGGATTGGTGAGGACTGCTGGCAGTGGTATGACCTGTCCCGCCTGCCCGTGGGGGCGGCGCAGATGCTGGTGATCGACGGGCCACCGGGGTTCCTGCAACCGCTCTCGCGCTATCCGGCGCTGCCGATGCTGGCCGAGCGGCTGGCCCCGGGTTGCCGGATCTTGCTGGACGATGCCGATCGGCCTGACGAGCGCGCACTGGTGGCGCGCTGGCAGCGGGACTATCCGGGATTGTCGGTCACCTGGCCGGAGACTGCGCGAGGCTGCGCCTCGTTGCGCTGGCCGGGCTGAATCTCAGGAATGGTTGTGGTGGATGCGCAGCTCGGCGAGCGCGGCATCCAGGTCGCCTTCGGCACCGATGACCGACCAGAAGTGCAGAAAGTCTTCTTCCAGGTATTCCAGGCGTGCCTCCAGCACACACGGCTTGTCACGCAGGAACAGGGCGATGTTGTGTTCGACCGTCTCCAGGTAGTCGTGCGCCAGGCTCAGGCTGCTCACCTGTGGATCCGCACCGATCAGGATGCCCTCGCGGTAGGCCTTCATGATGCCGAAGTCGTGTCGTCGGGCAAAGCTCGAGGCCGTGGCCTCGGGATCGCGCCGCAGGTGCACGTACAGGGCCTGTTTGCCATAGGTGGCCTCCAGCCGGCCCAGCAGCCAGCTCAGGCGGTTGTCGGCCTCGATGTGGTTGTCCGGATAGGCCAGGCGCTCAGGCCCCACCAGGTGCGCCCGACTCTCGTGTCCGGCGCTGTAGTTGCGCATGTGTTCGCAGGCACGAATCCAGGTGGTCGAGCCACAGCGCCCGCTATTGAGGACGAAGATGTTCATGGGGGCATGATCGGCCCCTGCCCCGGAGCTGGCAAGGCCGACCGGGAATCCCGGGTCCATTCCATCTTCCGAGTGCAGCGGCGGTGGTCCAGATCGTCGATCGACGGTCGGCGCCCCCCGTTTGCCAGTGGAGGCAGGGGAGGGGCGCACGGGGTTCGGGGCAGCTCAGGGTATCCGGTAATTGTCCTGGGTCATCAAGTCGATGCCGCATTGCAACTGGCTGATCCAGGTGATGAATTCGGGAATGGCCTTGCCGATGAAGGCGCGTCCGTGCTGGGGCACGATCATGCGGATATCGAGTTGCGACACCATGTTGGCCCACAGGCGGCAGACCTTGTTGCTGTTCATGTAACGACGGTGGAAGCCCTCCATGTAGGGGAGGACCTCCTTGATCCGTTTGGCCGGCTTGTCCAGTTCCTCTGTCGGGCAGAGGTTGGCGCCCATGTCGCCCGAGAACAGGATGCGTGACTTGGGGTCATAGAACTGGAAGTTGCCCTCGGCGTGCAGGAAATGTGCTGGCAGCGCCTTGAGCTGGATGCTGCCGAGTTGCAGGTTGGTCCCCTGATCGGGAATGATGATCACCCGTCCCTTGAGCTTGCCCGGTCGCGTGAAATGCGGGATGAACCGTTCCCACAGCTCGGGGACCACCATCTTGGCATGGGTGCCGACCAGCCATTTGTTCAACGAGGCCACGATGTCCGGGTCCTGGTGCGAGGCCACCACGTAATCGAGGTTCTTCACGTTCATGTACTTGGCGATGCCCAGGTACAGGTCGGTATAGGTGAGTTCGCCGCCCGGGTCGATCAAGGCCGCGTGATCCGAATCGAAGATCATGAATTGGTTGGCCTGAACGGCCTCGTTTGCGACGAGGTCGCGGAAAGCGACACAGATGTGTTCGCCGTCATTGTAGAGTTCGATTGCCATGCGAAGCTCCGATCTGCTCGTGAGAGCAATCCTTTGCGGTGAAAATCAGGAGCGAAGGGTACGACAGAATGTTTGTCGGCGATTTGACCTGGGTCAGCGACTAGGCGGGGAGTGCAGTCCTGTGTGTCTCACGACGGGCTCGAGCGGATCGGCCGGGCAGGATCGCGATCCCATGTGGTATGCTGTCGCCCCGTTTCAAAATAGTGTTATTGCTGGAGGCCCCATGGCGGTCATTGAACTGAACGAAGAGAATTTCGAATCGACCATCACCGAGAACGATTTCGTGATCGTCGATTTCTGGGCGCCGTGGTGTGGGCCCTGTCGTTCCTTTGCTCCTACCTACGAAAAGGTTTCGGAAGAGTTTCCGGACGTGGTCTTCGCCAAGGTCAATACCGAAGAAGAACAGGCCATTGCGGCCCACTTCCAGATCCGTTCCATCCCCACGCTGATGATCTTCCGCGAGAAGGTGATCATCTACAGCGAGGCCGGTGCGCTGCCCGAGTCTTCCTTCCGCGAACTGGTGACCAAGGCCGGTGAGCTGGACATGGCCGAGGTGCATCGCCAGATTGCCGAGCAGCAGCAACAGCAGGGGCAGAGCGAGGGCTGAATCTTCCTCCTGTACTCGATGCCTGCGAGAGGCCGGTCAACGACCGGCCTCTTTGTATTTGGCTATACTGGGGCGACTTGTTCTGCGATATTTCGATGCCCATGCAGCGATCCTGGCCCCATTTTCTGCAGCGCCTGCTCGACCGGCAGCCCAACATCGGGCGGCTGGTGGAGTTGTGCGAAGAAAACTACCGTCAGTTGCACCGCTTGCTGCCGCGCTTGCGGCAGATGCAGGGCAGTCACGTGGCACGTTGCCGGGGACATGCCGATCTGCACCTCGAGATCCTCGAGCACAGCCGTTACACCAGTCTGATCCGCCTGACCTACTGGTTCGAGGCCGAAACGGGGCGCCTGCCCGAACCTGACGCCCTGTTGCGTGTCTATCACGACGCCCGTCAGCTCGAAGTCATCGAGCTGTGCCAGTCGGTTCTGCCCACCACCCGGCTCTACGAGGCCCCGGGTCTACTCAACAAGTGGCAGGCCAACTGGTTTGTCGCCAAGTGGCTGGGATTCTGCGTATTGCTGGACTACCGCTTCACCGCGGTGGATGCGGCCTCACCCCGCTTTTTGCCCGCCGTCTGTGCATCCCTGGCGGATCCTTCCTGAGCGCCTTGGCACATCGAGCTTGAAAAATCCGCTATGTTCCGCACCTTCATGACACTACCCCGATCTGGATAGGGGATAAAGCTTGACTAAAACGCTCGGGTAATGCTAATCTTAACCAAGTAAATTACTGGGGAATTCAGATCCCCAGGGTCAGTCAGAGGGAGGTTTGCCCAAAATGAGACTTTCAACCAAAGGCCGTTACGCGGTCACCGCCATGCTCGATCTGGCGCTCAACGGGACCGAAGGTCCGGTGACGTTGGCCGATATTTCCGAGAATCAGGGTATTTCGCTCTCCTATCTCGAACAGTTGTTCGCTGCGCTGCGTGGCAAGGGACTGGTGCGGGGTGTGCGTGGCCCCGGTGGCGGCTATTACCTGGGGCGGCCGGCTGACGAGATTTCGATCGCCGACGTGATCTGTGCGGTGGACGAGTGGGTGGAGTTCACCCGATGCAATCCGCGTCCGAGCAGTGCCGATACTCAGCGCGGCATGACGCACAGCCTGTGGGACGACCTGAGTCAGCAGATCTACGATTTCCTGACCAAGATCACCCTGGCTGATCTGGTAAAGCGGGGCCTGGAACGCGAGGCGGACCGCAAGCAGGGCAAGTCGGCCGAGGATTTGCTCGATCTCAATCATCGCGCAGCCTGAGGGCGCGCAACCAGCCCCTGCATGACTTCATGGCATCGAGGGATGAAAGAGGTAATAGACCATGGCATATAGCGACAAGGTGATCGACCACTACGAGAATCCACGCAACGTGGGCACCCTGGACAAGGATGCGCCGAACGTGGGGACCGGCATGGTGGGCGCGCCGGCGTGCGGTGATGTGATGCGCCTGCAGATCCAGGTGAACGAGGACGGCGTGATCGAGGACGCCAAGTTCAAGACCTACGGTTGTGGTTCGGCGATCGCCTCGAGTTCGCTGCTCACCGAGTGGGTGAAGGGCAAGACGCTGGAAGAGGCGCGCCAGATCAAGAACACCGATATTGCCGAGGAGCTGGCGTTGCCGCCGGTGAAGGTGCATTGCTCGGTGCTGGCCGAAGATGCCATCAAGGCGGCCATCGAGGACCTGCAGAAGAAGCGGCAGGGCGAGATCGAGAGCGCTGCCTAGGGGGTGATGAGCGTACCGGGCTGCCCGCGCTCGGGCGGATTTCCGACCAGGACGATGGCCTTCGGGCCATTGCCGGGGCAGGAGATACCGATCGAGGGCGGGCAGAACGGTGTGTGGGGGCGCTCAGTCGGATAACGTTTTACTTCCTTGCAATATCGGGGCGGGTTTTCAGCTCTCCTTGATATCCTGTTCGAGCGGCAACATCACCTCGACCCGGGTGCCTTCCTCGTCGTTCGAGCGGATGCGGATACTGCCGCCGTGCGCCTGCACCATGCGGTGCACGATGGGCAGTCCCAGCCCACTGCCCGAGGCCCTGGTGGTATAGAAGGGCTCGAACAGGTGCGCCATCTGCTCTTCCCGGATGGTCGGTCCGCCATTTTCCACGATCAATACCACCGCGCGACCGTCCGTGGCGAGTTCGCCGCGCAGCCACACGCCGCGTTCATCTTCGCCATTGGCCTCCAGCGCATTCTGCAGCAGATTCAACAGCACCTGGGTGATCCGGTCGCGGTCTGCCGGTACCGGCGGCAGGGCCTCGAGCGAGGCCCGGTCGACGTGCAGCCGGGGGGCGTCGAAGGGTGCCTGGGAGGCCAGGCTGTCCACGACCTCCACCAGGCGCAGTGGCTGGCACTGCAGGGTCAGTGGTTTGGCATACAGCAGGATGTTCTCCAGCAGGCGGCCCAGGCGCCGTGATTCGTGCAACGCCAGGCACGCACGCCGGCGGCTGCCTTCGTGCAGGTCGCCCAGCTCGGCCAGGTGTTCCAGTGCCATGCCGATAGTGGTCAGCGGCGTGCGGATCTCGTGCACGATATTCGAGGTGAACTGGCCGATCGCGGCCAGGCGGGCGTTTGTGGTGAGCACCTGGGTGCGTGCGAAGGTCGCGCCGAACAGTGCCGAAAGGTTGTTCAGCAGGCTCAGTTGCTCGGAGGTAAAGGTGTTGGGGTGCCGCGAGGCCAGTACCAGCACCCCGACGCGCGGTTCGTTGCCCAGGATGGGCATGAATATGGCTTCGTGACGCCCGTGGGCACGCAGCACCTCGAGAAACCGGTAGTGCGGGTCCAGGCGTGCGGTGTCATCTACACTGGCGATGTGCAACGGGGTGCCGCTGTGCAGGCGTTCCTGCAACAGGGTACCCTGCAGAGGGAAGTCCAGGATGCCCTGGGTGTCATGATGGCCATCGCTATAGGCCTGTTGCAGCTGCATGCGGCCGTCGGGGGCGAGCACCAGCAGGCCGATCCAGTCCAGCGGTACGAGGTGTGGCAGGGTTCGGGACAGGACTTGCAGGGCCTCCTCCGGCTCATCGGCACGTTGCAGCCGGGTGAGTAACTGGAGCAGGGAGTCCAGGTGTTCGCTCGGCTGGTTGAACACGTTCACCAGCCCGCCGATCTCGTTGTTGCCCAGCATCGCCGGCACGCGGTGGGTGAACAGGTGGGGTAATCGCGCGGCGCGTTCTCCTGGTAGTTCATCGCCTGCATGTCCATTCCAGAAATCCGCCCTGCCTCGTTATAACCGCTCGCCGAGCGCAAATGTTCCCGCGATCGGCGGGCTCTGCGCCATGTCCTCTTCAGTAGTTCAGCAGGCCCTCGATTTCGGCAATCTCGCGTTCTGCCTCTTCGAGTACGGCGATGGAGTAGCGCGGGGTCAGGCGACCCAGTGCCAGGCGATGGAATGCCGGGATCTGGTCGATGCGCGGCAGGCGGCTGCCGGTTCCATGGCCGATTGCGGCATGCAGTTGCGCCAGCAGCACCACGTCCAGATAGTCGGGGATTGCCGTGCCCAACCGCTGCCAGTCTTCGGCATGACGTGCCACCAGGGCCAGTTCATGGTCGAAATGCCAGTGTTCGAGGGTGAGCTGTCCGACCTCGCCCTTGAGGTCGTCGATCAGGCGGTCGAGCAGGCCCGGTGCCTTTTGCAGTGCAGGCAGGTTGCGCGCCGCATGCAACAAGGGGATGGCGCCGATGTCGTGCACCAGGCCCGC
Source organism: uncultured Sedimenticola sp. (assembly GCA_964394235.1). GTDB lineage: Bacteria > Pseudomonadota > Gammaproteobacteria > Chromatiales > Chromatiaceae > MONJU. Next base: position 9,391 of record CAYMWJ010000035.1, read on the forward strand.
AAGCAGGGCGCGTTCCGGGTCCAGCCCGGGGGTGAGCCGGGCCAGTACGGCACCGATGGCGGCGACACGGCAACTGTGTCGCCAGAGCGCCTGGATGCGCTTCTTGAGTGCGGGCAAATCGGTGCGAAACAGGTCCTTGATGAGGCAGCTGAACACCAGGTTGCGCACCGGCTGGCGGCCGAGTCGCGCCACGGCCTGTTGCAACGAGCCGATGTGTTCGCGTCCTGCACAGGCAATGCTGTTGACCACCCGCATCACCCGGGCGCTCAGGGCCGGGTCGAGTTGGATGAGGCGTGCGATGTCGGCATCGAGGGTGTGCGGGTCGTCCAGCGCCTTGCTGATGCGGCTTGCCAGTTCGGGCATGGCCGGCAGTTCGAAGCGGCCCTGCTTGAGCGCATTGCGGCTTTCGAGATAGAGATTGGCTTCGGCCTCGTCCTCGATCAGCTCGATTCCCGTTTCCGTCCACTTCGAAGCACCGTGGGACAGTTCCAGGTAACGCGCCGGTATCCGCAGCAGACGACAGGGGGTCAGTGCCTTCCAGTCGGTATCGTCCAGCGGCAGCGGGAAAGCAGCGGTCGGCTGCGTGGCATCCAGGCGGAAGGGCCGCTGCCCGGGACGAGTGAGTTGCAGCCGGCCCTGGTCCAGGAACAGGCAGTGTTCCGTTTCGTGCCGAGGCTGCCAGGGACCGGCCGGCAGTTCGATCACCTCGCTGTGCGCGGCAATGATACGCAGCATGGCCTCGTGCAGCTCGGCATAGGGATAGAGACGTCTGAGCCGTTCAGGAGCGGGGTGGCGCGCATTGTTTTCGGCGATGTTCTTCGAAGCGCGTAGAATCACAGTCTGGTCCATGGGCCATGACGGTCATCTCCCTGTGGCGACCGTTTTCTGACAATCTTGAGGCATGATGTGACGATACAGGAGATCCCTCTCGACGAATTGCGCAGTCTGCGCGACTGGGTGCGCTGGAGCGCCAGCACCTTTGAGGCCCATGGCCTGTTCTTCGGCCATGGCACCGACAATGCCTTCGACGAGGCCCTGGAGTTGGTGCTCGCAACCCTGCACCTGGACCATTCCCTACCCGAACCCTTCCTTGACGCCCGAGTTACCCGTGCCGAAGCCGCCGAGCTGGCACGCCGCCTGCGCCGTCGGGTGGAGGACCGGGTGCCGCTGGCACACATCACGGGCCGTGCCTTCTTCGCCGGGCTGGTCTTCGAGGTGAACGAGCACGTGTTGGTGCCACGTTCGCCCATCGCCGAGTTGATCGAGGCCCGCTTCGAGCCCTGGCTGGATGCCGGGCATGTCCGCAGTATACTGGATCTTTGCACTGGCTCGGGCTGCATCGGTATCGCCTGTGCGTATGCCTTTTCCGAGGCGCGGGTGGATCTGGCCGACATCTCGTCCGAGGCTCTGATGGTGGCGCAGCGTAACATCGAGCGACATGGCCTGGAAGAGCGGGTGCGCGTCGTGCGGTCCGATGTCTATGCGGAGCTGGCTGGCGAGCGCTACGACCTGATCGTGAGCAATCCGCCCTATGTGAGCGAGGCCGAGATGGCGACTCTGCCGCCCGAATACCACCGCGAGCCGCGCCTGGGGCTGGCTGCCGGCGAGGACGGCATGGCGGTGGTCGCGCGCATCCTGGTCGAGGCCCCGGAGCACCTGAACGAGGATGGCATACTGGTGTGCGAAGTCGGCGCGAGCGCCGATCTCCTGATGGCACGTTATCCCGACGTGCCTTTCCTGTGGCTGGATTTCGAACGCGGCGGCGATGGCGTCTTCCTGCTCACCGCCGGACAACTGGCCGAGTTTCACGATGTGTTTGTGGAGGGCTGAATCAATGAGTCTGCGTCGCGCACGTACCGCCGAGGAATATGCCGACTGGGTGAAGAACGCCATGTTCGAGCTCGAGGATCTCAAGAACTGCCTGATGTACGATGCCGAGGACGAACTGGCGCGTTTCCCGGCCTACATCGAGCCGCTGGAAGAGGGTATCCGGCAGGTTTATGACGCCATGTGCAACGGTAGCTACCGTTTCGGTCGCGAGGATCTGCTGTTCATGGACGTACTGCGCCGGTTCGAGCATGAGATCCCTTTCCACACCCTGCTCAAGCAGATCAACGAGACCCACCGTAAGGGGCTCGAGGTGGACGAAGAAGACCTGTAACTTGATCTGGGTCAGCCCGGGGGCCGGTCATACGCCATAAACTCTGTCGCATGAAATCGCACTTCTCCTTCGATCAGGACCTGATCGACCGCTACGATCGCCCGGGTCCCCGTTACACCTCCTATCCCACGGCGGTACAGTTCCGCGATGACTTCACCGAGGCGGACTATCGCGCCGCTGCAGGCCGTTCGCGCGCGTTGTCGCTGTACTTCCACATCCCCTTCTGCGACACCATCTGCTTCTATTGCGCCTGCAACAAGATCGCCACCAAGGACCGCGCCAGGAGCGAGCCCTATCTGCGCGCCCTGGATCGCGAGATGGCCCTGCAGGCGGCGATCTTCGAGCAGGGCCAGCCAGTGGAGCAGCTGCACTGGGGTGGTGGCACTCCGACCTTCCTGAACAACGAGCAGATGCGCTGGCTGATGGCGCGCACCCGCGAGCACTTCCGCCTGCTCGACGATGACAGCGGGGAGTACTCCATCGAGATCGATCCCCGCGAGGTGCGCGAGGACACCCTGGCGGTGCTGCGCGAGATCGGTTTCAACCGCATGAGTCTGGGGCTGCAGGATCTCGACCCCGAGGTGCAGCGCGCGGTCAACCGTGTCCAGAGCGCGCAACAGACCTTCGGCGCCATGCGCCGCGCACGCGAACTGGGCTTCCGTTCGGTGAGCATCGACCTGATCTACGGGCTGCCGCGGCAGACGCTGGAATCCTTTTCGCGTACCCTGGACGCGGTGATCGCCGAGCGGCCCGACCGTCTCTCCATCTTCAACTATGCGCACATGCCCGAGCGCTTCAAGCCACAGCGGCGCATCGACGCGGCCGAGCTGCCGCCGCCGCAGGTCAAACTGGACATCCTGCAGATGGCTGGCGAGAAGCTGCAGGATGCCGGCTATGTGTACATCGGCATGGACCACTTCGCGCTGCCCGACGACGAACTCGCCCTGGCACAGGAGCGTGGTGAGCTGTACCGCAACTTCCAGGGCTATTCCACGCACGCGCACTGCGACCTGCTGGCCTTCGGGGTGAGCGCCATCGGCAGTGTGGGCGACACCTATGCGCAGAACGTCAAGGATCTGGAGAGCTACTACGCCGCCATCGAGCGCGGCGAACTGCCCATCGAGCGCGGTCTGCGCCTGAGCCGCGACGACCGTATCCGCCGCGACCTCATCGGCGAGCTGATCTGTCAGTTCCGACTCGACTTCGCCGACTTTGGCCAGCGCTGGGAGATCGCGGTGCGCGACTACTTCGCCAGCGAGCTGGCACGCCTCGTGCCCATGCAGGACGACGGCCTGCTGGTCATGGACGATGCCGGCATCCGCGTCACCGATGCAGGGCGCCTGCTGATCCGCAACATCTGCATGGTGTTCGATGCCTACCTCGGGCAGACCCCAGCACGCTTCTCGCGGGTGATCTGAGCGCTATACTCGATCCTCCCGAGCAAGGAGGATGCGATGAGCCAGCCGACCATTGCCCAGGCCTTTCGCGAGGCCGTCGATCGTCATGCCGAACAGCCCCTGGTGATCACCCCGCAGGGGAGCCATTCTTTCGCCGCCGTCTCGCAGGCCGTCGAGCGCATCGCTGCCGCCCTGCAACGCGCGGGCTTGCGCCCCGGCGACCGGATAGCACTGTATGCCATCAACGGCCTCGAATTCGTCCAGAGCTATCTGGGTATCGTGCTCGCCGGCGGGGTGGTGGTGCCGCTGAACCTGCTGATCGGTGACGCGGAAATCCGCTATATCCTCGAGGATGCGGGGGTGCGCGCCCTGGTCTATCACCAGGCGCTGGCCGAGCGGGTCGATGCCTTCGTCGATCATGCTGCGACTCTGCGCTGTGCCTGCTGCATTGGCGAGCAACCGGTGCGCGAGACACATTACCGTCTGATGGACTGGCTGGCAGTGGCCGACGAGCCGGAACCCGTGGCTTGTGATCCTGCCGAGGCCCTGGCCGCCATCCTCTACACCTCGGGCACCACCGGCCAGCCCAAGGGGGCCATGCTCACCCATCGCAATCTGGTTGCCAACACCGCCAGTGTGGTGCAGGCGCTCGGGTTGCGGCCTGGCGAGGACCGGCTGCTGGTGGTGCTGCCCATGTTCCATGCCTTTGCCGCCACCGTGGGCCTGCTCACCCCGGCCCTGCACGGTCTGGCCCTGGTGCCGGTGCCACACTTCGATCCAGCGTTGGTCAGCGAGCATATCGCTGCCTGCGACGCCACGGTGTTCCTGGGTGTGCCCTCGATGTACAACCTGGTGCTGCGCCTGCCCGAGGAGCAGGCGGCGCAATGGGCCTCGATCCGCCTCGGCGTGGCCGGTGGCGCGGCCATGCCGGTGGAGCTGCTCGAACGCTTCGAGACACGTTTCGGCTTTCCCATTGTCGAGGGCGATGGTCCCACCGAGTGCGGCCCCGTGACCTGCGTCAACCCGCCGGCCGGGCCGCGCAAGCCCGGCTCGGTCGGGCCGTCGGTGCCGGGCGTGGAGATGGCCATCTTCGACAGCGAAGGTCGCCCCCTGCTGGATGACGAGATCGGCGAGATCTGTGTGCGTGGCGTGAACGTGATGAAGGGCTACTGGAACCGCCCCGAGGCCACCGCCGAGAGCTTCTTCGGCGACTGGTTCCGTACCGGCGACCTGGGTTACCGCGACGCCGATGGCTATTTCTTCATGGTGGATCGGATCAAGGATCTGATCATCGTCAACGGCATGAATGTCTATCCGCGTATGGTCGAGGAGGTGCTCTACCGCCATCCCGACATCCTCGAGGCGGCAGTGGTCGGTGAGCCGCACCCCAGCCACGGCGAGATCGTGGTTGCCCATGTGGTACCGCGCGAGGGCAGGGCGCTGGATGCCGCCGCCGTGCGCGCCTGGTGCCGCGAACACCTCGGTGCTCACCAGGTCCCGCGCAAGGTGGTGATCCGCGACAGCCTGCCGAAGAACGCCACCGGCAAGATCCTCAAGCGCGAACTGCGGCGCGCAGGCGAGATCGAGCGCGGGGTCATCGCGGACTGAGCTCAGCCGCTGTCGTACCTTGTGCCACGCAGTCGCCGCACCAGGCGAGGCAGGAATCCCGCGGCGGCGAGCAGGGCGAGGGCCAGCAGCAGCTTTTGCACCCAGTCCTCGCTGCCCGCGGCGGCCTCGCTGCCCGCGTAGCCCAGCCAGGTGTAGGCGATGGCGCCCGGGAACATGCACAGGGCGCTGGCAAGGACGTACTGACCCAGCGGGATGCGGGTGAGCCCCAGGGCGTAGTTGAGCAGGTTGAAGGGAAACAGCGGCATCAGCCGGGTGAAGGCCACGAAACGCCAGCCCTCGGCCTCCACGCCCTCGATCAGCCGCCGCAGGCGCGGACCACTGCGCCGGCGTACCCAGTCGCCCGCCAGGTGGCGGGCCAGCAGAAAGGCCAGGGTGGCGCCCAGGGTGGCACCGGTCAGGTTGTACAGCGTGCCCCAGGCCGGCCCAAACAGGATGCCGCCGGCGAGCGTCAGCACGATGCCGGGCAGGAACAGCACCGTGCCCAGGGCATAGAGCAGGACGAACAGCAGGGGGGCGAAGGCGCCGAGCCGTTGCAGGGCGTCGGCCAGGGCCGCCGGGGTGAGCGCATCGCGCCCACTCCAGGCGGCGATCACGGCAGCGACCAGCAGCAGGGCGATCAGCCCGCGGCGTGCCTCAGGGGGCATCGGGCTTGTCCCAGTGGCGGCGGTTGATGACGTAGTCGTTCACTTTGCCGCGGAAGGGCAGGCTCAGCATGCCAGGCAGGCGATCGACATCCTGTGGGTTGCGCCAGCCGCGAATGCCCAGGGCCATGTCCCGGTGTCCGGCACGTGGCTGCTCGCGGTAAGTACCGAACAGGCGGTCCCACCACGACAGGGCGAAGCCGAAGTTGCTGTTGGCCTCGTCGTCCTCCACCGAGTGATGCACCCGGTGCATGTCCGGGGTGACCAGCACGCGGCGCAACAGGCGGTCCATGCCAGCCGGCAGGTGGATGTTGCCGTGGTTGAACATGGAGCTGGCGTTGAGCAGTACCTCGAAGATCAGCACCGCCACCACCGGCGGCCCCAGTACCAGGATGGTGGCGAACTTGATGAGCATCGACAGTATGATCTCCAGCGGGTGAAAGCGTGCGCCGGTGGTCACGTCGTAGTCCAGGTCGGCATGGTGCACCCGGTGCAGCCGCCACAATGCCGGCACGGCGTGCACCATGACGTGTTGCAGGTAGATTGCCAGGTCCATGGCGATCACCGAGAGCGCGACCTCGGGCCAGCCGCCGAGGGGGTAGATGTTGAACAGCCCCCAGCCTCCGGCCTGGGCCGCCGCGGCCACGCCCACTGCGGCCGCCGGGAACAGCAGGCGCAGCAGCAGGCTGTTGAGTACCACGATGCCGATGTTGCTGGCCCAGCGCAGGCCGCGACCGATACTGAGCGCACGCCGTGGCGCCAGTCCTTCCCAGAGAGCGATCAGGGCAAAAGTTCCGAAGAAGAAACCCAGGCGCAGGGGGATCTCGTGGGACAGCAGCCACTGGTTCCAGTCCATGTCGTGTCCTCGATTTGCTGGTGCGGTCGCCGACGGCTAGTATTCAATTAATCGCTTGAATAATTGATTGGATGCCGGGGCATGTCAAGTGGATCGTTCAAGAAGGACCTCTTTGCCCAGTTTGCACAGGTGGCGCGCGCCTTGGGCCACGCCAACCGGCTCGAGCTGCTGGAGTTTCTCGCCCAGGGCGAGCGCAGCGTGGAGTCGCTGGCGCGGGCCGCGGGCTTGTCGGTGGCCAATGCCTCGCAGCACCTGCAACAACTGCGACAAGCCGGGCTGGTGGTCAGCCGCAAGGTGGGGCAGCGGGTCTGGTATCGACTCAGTGGCGACGATGTGATGCGCCTGTTCGGTGCGCTGCGTGAGGTGGCGGAGCGGCATCGTGCCGAGGTGCAGCGTCTGGTCGACGATTACCTGCGGGTCAAGGACAGGCTCGAGCCGGTGCCGGCCGATGAACTCCTGGCACGCGCCCGCGAGGGGCTGGTCACCGTGCTGGACGTGCGCCCACCCGAGGAATACGCCGCCGGGCACTTGCCCGGCGCGATCAACATCCCGCTCGAGGAGCTGGCGTCGCGCCTGCACGAGCTGGCCGGTTCCGAGGAGATCGTGGCCTATTGCCGGGGGCCGCACTGCGTGCTCGCCTTCGAGGCGGTCGCGCGTCTGCGCGAGGCCGGTCTTGTCGCGCACCGGCTCGCAGGCGGGCTGCCCGAGTGGCGCCTGGCCGGCCTGCCGGTGGAGGGCGGGAACGGATGAACGACGCCCTGTTCGTCTATGGCACCCTGATGGACCCGGTGGTCTGGCGGCGGGTCAGCGGTCGCCACGACCACGGCGAGCCGGCCTGGCTCGACGGCTGGCAGGCACGACCGGTGTCCGGGCGCCCCTGGCCGGGACTGGTCGAGGCCCCAGATGGACGTGTCGCTGGCCTGCTGTACCGGGGCATCACCCCGGCGATGTGGCATCGCCTGGATGCCTACGAGGGCGCGCCCTACCAGCGCGTGCGGGTGTGGGTGCGTCTTGCCGACGGGGGGCACCGAGCGGCCTGGGTCTATCGCTGGCGCCCGCGCTATCGCAGCGCCCTGGCGCACGTCGCCTGGCAAGTGCCTGCTACGAAGCGAGGCCGGAGACGCCGTACAATGCGCCTTTTTCTCCACACCCGAGAGTCCGATCGATGAAGGAACAAGTCCAGCATTACTACGGCAAGGTGTTGCAGGGCAACGCAGACCTCAAGACCGATGCCTGTTGCACCAGCGGCGAGCTGCCGCCGCACCTGCGCGAGGCGCTGTCACGGGTACACCCCGAGGTCACGGCGCGCTACTACGGCTGCGGCCTGGTCGTCCCGGCACAGCTCGAAGGCCTGGCGGTGCTGGACCTGGGCTCGGGTTCCGGGCAGGACTGCTACGTGTTGTCGCAACTGGTGGGTGAGCACGGCTCGGTGGTCGGTGTGGACATGACGCCCGAACAGCTGGCCGTGGCCCGCGAGCACCTGGATTGGCACCGCGAGCGTTTCGGTTATGCCGAATCGAACGTGCGTTTCGTCGAGGGCGACATCGAGCACCTGGACGCCCTGGGGCTGGCGCCCGGCAGCTTCGATCTGATCGTTTCCAACTGCGTGATCAACCTGGTCGAGGACAAGGGCGCGGTCTTGCGTGCCGCCTGGGATCTGCTGAAAGAGGGAGGCGAGCTGTACTTTTCCGATGTGTATGCCGATCGTCGGGTGCCGGATGTGCTGCGTTCGGACCCGGTGCTGCACGGCGAGTGCCTGGCCGGCGCCTTGTACTGGAATGATTTCCTGCGCCTGGCGCGCGCGGCGGGTTTTGTCGATCCGCGCCTGGTCGAAGACCGCCCGCTGGGGGTGAATGACCCGCAGATCCGCGCGCGCCTGGGCAACCTGCGCTTCTGGTCGGCCACCTGGCGGCTGTTCAAGCTGCCGGCGTTGGAGAGTGCCTGCGAGGACTATGGGCAGGCGGTGCGCTATCGTGGTGGCATCGTCGGGCAGGAAGACACCTTCGTACTCGACAAGCACCACCGGATCGAGCGGGGACGCCTGTTTCCGGTGTGTGGCAACACCTGGCGCATGCTGCACGAGACCCGTTTCGCGCCGTATTTCGACTTCTTTGGCGACTGGCAGACCCATTACGGCCTGTTCACCGATTGTGGCGACCATCTGCCCTTCGATACCGAAGCGACCGGCGACGTCGGTGGCGGGGGGTGTTGCTAGGGGTTTGATGGGCACGCTGCGCTTTGCCCATCCTACGGGTTGTTGGGAGTGTCGAACGATGGGTAGGATGGGCAAAGGCGCATCGCGCCGTGCCCATCAATGGTCGTACCCATCAATGGTCGTACCCATCAATGGTCGTACCCATCGATGGCCGTGCCCATCATCGACCGATGTCTATCGATGGCTGTGCCCATCATTCCCCATTTCACTCCATGTCGAAGAACCACTTGATGATGTTCTTGGCGATGAAGCCGAGCATGCCGAAGGCGAGCACGAAGAACAGTACGAAGGTGCCGAAGCGACCGGCGTTCGATTTTCTCGCCAGGTTCCAGATGATGAACAGCATGTAGAGGATGAGGGCGCTGACGCCCCAGGTCATGCCGATTTCGGTGAGTTGTTCTTCAGTGATCTGCATGTCGTTCTTCAGCTGTGCTGTGCCACGCTGGCGCTGTCCACCTCGACGAGGTCCCGGTAGAGGTGCCAGGAGGCGTGGCCCATCAGGGGGTAGAGAAGGATGAAGCCGGCCATGGCGGTGGCCATGGAGAGCGCCGTGGCCAGACCGATGAATCCGGCCCAGAAGGTCATGGGCACCGGATTCTCGCCGACGGCACGAATGCTGGCCAGTATCGCGGTGCGCGTGGTCACGTCGCGATCGAGCAGCAGGGGCACGGCGATTACCGTCATGGCGAAGACCAGTGCCGCGAGCAGCCCGCCGGCCAGGGTCCACAGGATGAAATGTTCGGTCTTCTGAGTCAGCACATAGCGCACAAGATCGTTCAGGTCGTGTATCTCGACGTTCACGAACAGGTGAAAGAGCAGGGTGCTGATCCCCACCCAGAGCGCACCGATCAGCACCAGCAGCAGGCCAAGACGCCACAGGCGGCGCGAGACGGTACGCCAGGCACAGAGGGCGTCGTGGAGTGTCCCCGCGTGGCCGGCTTCGAGGCGGCGACTGATGGCATAGAGGCCGGTCGCCAGGATGGGGCCAACCAGTACAAAGGCGGTGGCGACACCCGGCAGCAGGAAGGGGTCGGTCAGGGCAGTGCGCAGGGTGAGCAGGCTCAGCACGAACACCACCAGGCCGTGCAGGTAGCTGGGCCATCCAGTACGCACCATGTCGTGCCAGCCACGGGAGATCCATTGGCCGAGGTGCTCGAAGCCGACCCGGCGTATGTGGAGTGTCGTTTCATGCAGCGGACCTTCGCGGTCGGTGGTGCTCATGCGCTCTCTCCCGTGGGGCAAGATGGTGTCTCGACGGACGCCTGGTGCTGATCTCATCAGTCTAACAAACCCATGAGGCAAGCGGGGTTTTGGTGGCGTCGAACGAGGACAGGGTAGGGGGCGGGAGATGGCGCTCTGCCGTCAGTCTATTTTGCCGAGGATTGGTGGCGGAATGTGCCTCAGACGCCATGTAAGCGCCTCTGAGCCGTTTTCTGCCGGCTCCGGGGCTTGGGATATGGTAGAATCCCGCGCTCCAGATTTCCGCCCTGCGAGAATAACCACAAGGCCCGCGTGGCGGGTCGCAGGCAGGGTGACCACAGGACAGCATTCATGACCGAATTCGCCAAGGAAATCCTCCCTGTCAGTCTCGAAGACGAGATGCAGCAGTCCTATCTGGACTATGCCATGTCGGTCATCGTCGGCCGCGCCCTGCCGGACGTGCGCGACGGCCTCAAGCCGGTGCACCGGCGCGTGCTCTACGCCATGGGTGAGCTGAACAACGACTGGAACAAGCCCTACAAGAAGTCGGCGCGTGTGGTCGGTGACGTGATCGGTAAATACCACCCCCATGGTGATACCGCGGTCTACGACACCATCGTGCGCATGGCCCAGCCCTTCTCGCTGCGCTATCCGCTGATCGACGGCCAGGGCAACTTCGGCTCGGTAGACGGCGATGCCCCGGCGGCGATGCGTTACACCGAGGTGCGCATGAGCCGCATCGCCCACGAACTGCTGGCCGACATCGACAAGGAGACGGTCGATTTTGCCCCCAACTACGACGAGTCCGAGCAGGAGCCGGTGGTGCTGCCGGCGCGTTTCCCCAACCTGCTGGTCAACGGTTCCTCGGGCATCGCGGTGGGCATGGCGACCAATATCCCCCCGCACAACCTGCGCGAGGTGATCGACGGCTGCGTGGCCCTGATCGACGATCCGCAGACCCCGCTGGAGGCGCTCATCGAGCGCATCCCGGCGCCGGACTTCCCCACCGCCGGCATCATCAACGGCGTGGCCGGCATCCGCGAGGCCTACCGCACCGGGCGTGGCAAGTGCTACATCCGCGCGCGTGCCGAGATCGAGGAGATGGACGGCGGCCGCCAGCGCATCGTGGTCAGCGAGCTGCCGTACCAGGTCAACAAGGCCCGCCTGCTGGAGAAGATCGCCGAGCTGGTCAAGGAAAAGAAGATCGAGGGCATCGCCGAGCTGCGCGACGAGTCCGACAAGGACGGCATGCGTATGGTCATCGAACTGCGCCGCGGCGAGGTGGCCGAGGTGGTGCTGAACAACCTCTACAAGCAGACGCAGATGCAGAGTGTGTTCGGCATCAATATGGTGGCCCTGGTGGACGGCCAGCCACGCACCCTGAATCTCAAGCAGCTGCTCGAGTACTTCATTCGTCACCGCCGCGACGTGGTGACCCGGCGTACCCTGTTCGATCTGCGCAAGGCGCGCGAACGCGCGCATATCCTTGAGGGTCTGGCGGTGGCGCTGGCCAACATCGACGAGGTGATCGCGCTGATCAAGGCAGCGCCCAGCCCGGCCGAGGCCAAGCGTCAGTTGGTGGCGCGCGCCTGGCAGTCGGGGGCGGTGGAGGCCATGCTGGCGCGCGCCGGTGCCCATGCCTCGCGTCCCGAGGACCTGCCGCCCGAATTCGGGCTCACCGAGGAGGGCTACCGCCTGACCGAAACCCAGGCCCAGGCCATCCTCGATCTGCGCCTGCAGAAGCTCACCGGGCTCGAGCAGGACAAGATCATCCAGGAGTTCGAGGAGATCCTCGAGCGCATCGCCGAACTGCTGGAGATCCTCTCCAACCCGGATCGCCTGATGGCAGTGATCCGCGAGGAGTTGCTGGAGATCCGTGAACAGTTCGGCGACGAGCGGCGTTCCGAGATCATCCACACCCGGCTGGATCTGACCCTCGAGGACCTGATCACCGAGGAAGACGTGGTGGTGACGCTCTCGCACCAGGGCTATGCCAAGGCGCAGCCGCTGGACGTGTATCGCGCGCAACGGCGGGGCGGCAAGGGCAAGGCGGCGACCACCACCAAGGACGAGGACTTCGTCGAGAAGCTGTTCGTGGCCAACACCCACGACACCATTCTGTGCTTCTCCAGTCTCGGCAAGTGCTACTGGCTCAAGGTCTACGAGTTGCCGCAGGCCGGGCGCAATGCGCGCGGGCGGCCGATGGTCAACCTGCTCCCGCTCGAAGAAGGCGAGCGCATCAACGCCATCCTGCCGATCCGCGAATACGCGGAAGACAAGTTCGTCTTTATGGCCACCGCCCTGGGGACGGTCAAGAAGACGCCGTTGAAGGATTTCTCGCGTCCGCGCTCGTCCGGCATCATCGCCGTGGACCTGCGCGAGGGTGACCAGCTGATCGACGTGGCGCTCACCGATGGCGAGCAGACGGTGATGCTGCTCACTTCCGCCGGCAAGGCGCTGCGTTTCTCCGAGTCCACGGTGCGCTCCATGGGACGCACGGCCTGTGGTGTGCGGGGGATCAAACTGGGCGAGGGGCAACGTGTGATTTCGCTGATCGTCGGTGACGAGGGTGACGTGCTCAACGCCTCCGAGAACGGCTATGGCAAGCGCACCCCGGTCGAGCAGTTCCCGGTGAAGGGGCGTGCCGGCATGGGCGTGATCGCCATCAAGACCAGCGAACGCAATGGCGAACAGGTGGGCGCGGTGCGTGTGTTCGACGGCGACGAGATCATGCTCATCACCGACGGTGGCACCCTGGTGCGCACCCGGGTGGACGATGTCTCGCGCATGAGCCGCGATACCCAGGGCGTCAAGCTCATCACCCTGAGCAAGGGTGAGAAGCTCATCGGCATCGCGCGCATCGAGGCGCTGGACGAGGATGCCGATGAGGGTGATGGCGAGGGTTAACCACGAAGGACACAAAGAGCACAAAGGGTTTTGGGGAATCGATAGTCCGGCGGGCGTTGCATGGAGCCTTCACGCCTTTGGCGGTTATAGACGAAACACTTGGTGTGCTTCGTGGGCTTTGTGGTTCATGAAAATTTATTCGCCCGGTATGGAAAGGCCCTTGTGCCCTTCGCGTCCTTGGCGGTTGTTGAACTTGGTTGTTTTGGCAGGAAGTGAACATGACACGAGTTTTCAATTTCAGTGCGGGTCCGGCGGCCTTGCCCGAGGC
>CAYMWJ010000036.1:0-21977 GCA_964394235.1 uncultured Sedimenticola sp.
ACAGTAGCAGCGACAGTAGCAGCGACAGTAGCAGCGACAGTAGCAGCGACAGTAGCAGCGACAGTAGTAGCGACAGTAGTAGCGACAGTAGTAGCGACAGTAGTAGCGACAGTAGTAGCGAAAGTAGTAGCGACAGTCTACAGACCATGGAATACGCTTGTGATGGTGAGGGCAGTGTCTACACTGTCAAAATCTGGTGGACAGAGCTGAATGAGAAGACTGGTGCATCTGTAACCAAACGTTTCGTGACTACTTTCCAGCCATGAATAGCTACAAACAACGCGGTATCTCCCTGGTAGAAATCATGGTAGCCCTGGTGGCTGGTCTGCTCATGCTGGCTGGTGTTATCCAGATCTTTCTTGCCAATAAGCAGACCTATCGGATCAATGAGGCAGCGGCCAGGATCCAGGAGAATGCGCGGATTGCAATGGAATTGCTAGGGCGGCAGGTTCGGATGGTGGGATACCGGAATGATCCCAGCCAATCGTTTTCCTCTGCTTTTCCCAACGTGAGTTTTGCCGGTTATGTTTTCAATGATGGTGAGGTCGTTCGTGGTACAGATAAAGAGGTTGTACTGCGTTATCAGGCAGACGGCTTGATTCGTGATTGCGGCAATGGCCATACACCTGCTGCGGGCTCTATCGTCAATACCCGCCTGTATGTGGATATGGATGAAACCGAATTGAAATGCCAAACTGGAGCAGCCACCCAACCCTTGCTTTCCGATGTTGCCGATATGAGCGTCCGCTATGGGGTGGATAGCGACGGGGATGGGACCGCCAACCGCTATGATCGTGCTGATGGGGTAAGCGATTGGTCGCAAGTGGTGAGCCTCCGTCTCACGCTCACCTTTCAATCATCTGGGGCCAACACCAGTGTGACCAGCGGCAAACGTTTGCAAAAGACCTACACCACCACTATCGGTCTGCGCAACCTTCTTCCATGAGGTATCACGGATGATAGCTTCGCTCAATCATCAAACTGGTGCTGCCCTCATCATCAGTCTGCTGTTGCTATTGGTGATGACCTTGCTGGGGGTTTCCGCCATGCAGGGAAGCGTGTTGGAGGAGAAGATGGCGGGGAATTTTTTCGAGCGTGAAAAAACTTTCCAGGTTGCCGAGGCGCAGCTGCGCAGCGCTGAAGCGGTGATAAAGACTATGGATATCGATCTCGATATTCCTGCCAATGGTTGCAGCGACGGGATTTGTGCCGAACCCGACTCCCAGGCGAGTACACCACGTTATCGTGATTCCAGCTATTCCGCCTGGTCGGAATGGTCGCCCTCTCCCCTCAATACCGCCTATGAAAGCCGTTATCTCATCGAATATTTGGGCAAGCCGGCCGGTATGCACAGCCTGAGAGTCAGCGTCGCTGCTCAGCGCAAAGGGCAACCCGGTGCTTTGGTGATACTACAAAGCGTCGTGCGTCGCCCTTGAATTTCTGGAGGACCCTTGACCATGAGCCTGAATCGTCGCCCCCGCATCCTGGTCTTGTGGCTGATCGTAATGCTGGTCAATCCATTTCCCTGGGGGATTCCCGCCGTACGGGCCGACACCATAACGGTTGCGCCGAACCTTATGGTGATTCTGGGTAACAGTTTCTCCATGAACCGGGAGATGGACGATATTCACTATCCCCGTTATACCCGAGACCATTCCAACAAGCTTCTCGTCAATGTCAACAGTGGTACGTCTCCCTGTCCCTTGGTCGCGCAAGATGGTGGTGACCCACTTCATCCCGACATTCCGCGATTCGACGATTACGGGTGCAACGATGATGGAACGGCCACCAATACTGGGCGAGGGACGATGGCTCCCTATCGTCTTCTCGGAGACCAACCAACATCCAAGTTCTACATCGCCAAGCAGACTCTCTACAACCTGCTCAACAGTGATGTCAGCGAGGGGATCAACTTTGGTTTTGCCACCTTCCGTCAAGCCTTCGGTCTGGAGATGGCCACCAGCGCCGTGACTACCAATTCGACTTGGCCGCGCGTACACCCCGATGATGAAAATAATATCCTCACGCATTGGACCGATACTCAAAAGAACACCTTTGGTAGAGAAGAGAGGAATTTCCGCAATGTGGAATGGTGGCGGGTCTGGTCGCATTACAACGGAGGCAATGCCCTGTTTGGCAGGCAGGCCGATACTGGAAGTTACCGTTGGGAAAACGGCCTGATCCAGTCCTTTGTCTCCATACCTGGTGGCAAGGGGTTGCCAACCAGCGTGCAATACCGCTGTTTCCCCTCTGGGCAAGGGGGGGTGACGTGTGGGGAAGCGACTTGCGGGCAACGCAGTCATCACGATTATCAGGGGACGGATCTTGCTTCTTATTGCCAAGATCGATGGGGTGGGACCTGGCGTTGTGGGTTCGGATCGGGAGGCGTCGACCCTGGGCTACAATCGAAATATCCCGGCAATCCCGAAGACCCCCCAAAACATGACTTGTGTTATACTTTTTACAATTCACAAGGCAACTATTTCCAATCGGCCTGGGTGGCGGACAAGGATTTCCGTCAACAGTTTGCCGGTCGCTGGACTCCAGAAGTCCGGGCCTATATCTACCTCAACCACACGGATTTCGACCGTAACGGCAATATTCCCAGTACGACATGGGTCGATACCTGCTTCAATGGTGTCAATCGGGAGTTTCGGTATGCACAATCCCGCATCAGCAACCAATTGAGGTATCCGGATGGCTCGAAGCGGTTTGCCTATTTCAGCTATATTCCAGACGTTTTTGAAGGGGTTGATCCCGATACATTAAGCCAAGCCGTCGGGACCTTTACCGGTTGGTCTGGCGCAGCCAGTTATGATCCTGTTACGAATACCTACAGCGCCAATTACCCTGCCGGGGTCGCCAGCGCTACGGCCTCAGCGATGGGCAGCTGGAAGAAATCCAACGCCAATCACATGGGGGTGTTTCTGGATCTTCCCGATCCTGACACAGGTTATAGTGATCAGCGTGATACCATCAAAGAATGGGTAAATCCTGCCTACCCACAGATGGATCCATCTGGGGAAGAATACAATCCTTCCACCCAGACCTTGCAAACACCTTCCGGTGAAAAGCGCTCCATCTCTCCGAGCATCCTGCCCGGTGGTTATAAATCCACTCAGAGCCCAATTTATGATTCATTGATGGATGCGGCGGCCTACTTCCGTGCCTACAAAACTGCAGACTCCTATGATGTCTGCCGCAGCAATAATATCCTTCTGATCATCGACGGAAAGGAAGATGGTCACTACAGTTATGACGACAATGGCAACAAGGTATTTGCCAACCCGGCAACAGCGGCGCAAAAGTTGTACGATGAACTGAACGTCAAGGTTCATGTCGTCATCATCAGTTCCAACAGTGGCAATATCCAGCAGGCTGATGCCATTGCTGCCGCCGGGGGGACAGGTCAGGCTTATCACGTCAGTAACGCCCAGGATTTGACCAATGCCATGACAGCGGTATTCACCAGCCTGCAGGGCACGGTGGTGACCGCTGGTGCCAGCGTGGTGCCTTCTGTCAGTGGTGCCAACACTGATCTGGTCTACGTTCCGGCCAGTGACTTCACTACAGGTGGCCGTCAGGGTCACTTGTACGCTTACCATATTGCCGCCAATGGCCAGATCGGCGATCTGCAATGGGATGCGGCAGATCCTGATCTGATGACGGTTGCGTTACGTACAGCCCGCCTGCAAAGCAACAAGGCGAATGGCGATATTTGTCTGTTCAACGACAGTAACTGCGTTGCCGATGGCGATCTGCAAGACAGGGGAGGCAACCCGAGCGCCAGCGATATCCGCAACTATACGCTCGATCCTAACTACAACAATGGTACTTATCTTGCCGGCCGGCAGAGTGGCAGTCTTGTCGGCACTATTTCCACCCGTGCCATGAAGCCATTGTATGTGGATCGCCCTCGTTCCGAGCGTCTAGCCGATCATCCCGATTTTCGTACCTATGTACAAGCAAATGCCAACTGGCAGCCCTTGCTTCTTTTTTCAAGCGATGACGGATTCCTTTACGCCGTTGACGCGAGAACCGGTTCCCTGGAGTGGGGTTGGATACCCCGTCCCTTGCTGGAAGAATTGAAAAATTACACCACTTTCCAACAAGGTAAACCGATGGATGGTGGTTTCACACTGGGGTATTCCAAGGGAGATGGTAACTGGCAAACCTACTTGGTTGGCACTGCCGACAGCGGTACATTGCACTATGTGCTGCGTATCGGTCTCGATAACCAAACCCCGGTGTTGACCAAGCGCATCGTCATCGACCAGCAGAACAATGCATCCAGTCCACACGCCGCCAGCCCGGTGCTGTGGAATGACAGTAATGGTGTAGGGTATGCCTTTTATGTGACAAATCCCGCCAGTGGTAATGCCAGGCTATCCCGCGTAAGGATTCATGATGGAGACCTGGTTTCCCAGAGTCTGTCCTCCAGGGCCAGTAGCAATGTTGCTGTCTCTGATCGTTTGGGAACGGTGATCGTCGGTCTCGACAATGGCAGAATCGTCACTCTCGATGCCACCAATCCAGGGGTATCTAGTGAAATCACTATTTCCACCAATGGCGGGGTTCTGAACGGTGCAGTTACCTGGGTGGGGACCGGATCTCTCTACGATGGCACTACATATTTGTGGGCTACCACCGGTGCGAATCAGATCGCTGTTTATCGGTGGGATTCTCAGTCAGGCGCCTGGAAAATCCAATGGACTACCAAAGCGGGTGGCCCCTCCACCAATAGCTACGACTATAATGATGACAATAGTGACGGTCGTCCTGTTCAGTACACCTCTAACCCCGGGAATAATGGCGCCGGACCTCGCTGGTTGCCGGCTGATGCCCGTATTACTGATGCCTCGGTGATCGATAGTGCCAATGGTATTCTATTGGTGCCTGGTTCACAGGGCCAGAATCAGCAATTATCCTGTGGCAGTGGTAATGCAAAATTATATTTGTTCCGTCTCAGTGATGGGAAATTTCCCACAGGGGTCTACACGGATACCAAGCAAGAGATTGTTACCGACGATGTGGTGGTAGGCGTGGGAGAGGCTTATACACCCACGATTACACGCCGTCGTAATGGCGGTCGATTGATTATTCCGGCCGCCCAACAGAATATCGAAGGCGAAGCCAAGCCTGCCAATGCCTTGGTGGGTGCTGCTCTACCGGCTGGGCGGGTAAGTTGGCGTGAAATCATTTTTTAACGGGGATGATGATCATGTGGAGATTACGAAGTCTGACGGGAATTCTTGTCATAATGGCGGCGGGACTATGCATGGCAGAGGAGGCGGGCAAAACCGACTCTGAAAAACGCCCTATATCTCGCCAGGTAACGATCGGTGTTGTTGAATCGCCATTGCCACCGCCCTCCATCCCTGCTCGATTTGCCAGATCTTCCGTTTATCCGCCCATGCCTGGCCACCGTTCTTACTCCGGTCAGCCTGCGGTTTCACCAGCACAATCTCATTCTCTTTGGCAGGGTGAACGGTGATGACATGGAAACCGGCAACGGGCTTCACGCTGCTGGAGCTCATGATCACTGTCGCGATCATCTCCATCCTGGCGGCGATCGCCTACCCGAGTTACCTTGATCAGGTGCGCAAGACTCGTCGAAGCGATGCGGTAGCTGCGTTGCTGAAGACGGCCCAGGTGCTGGAGCGGTGCTATACCGAATACAACGCTTACAACAACACTAGCTGCCCGGCGGTGGATGATGCGGACGATAGCAAACTGGCTAGCGCCTACACCAGTACGGACGAAGGCTATTACACCCTCAGTGCCACTGTCCTCGATGCCAGTGCCTTCACCCTGCGGGCGGTTCCCAACGGTGACCAAGCCAACGACAAGTGCCATACCTTGACTTACAATCATATCGGCTCCAAGGGGGTCAGCCAGGACGTGGATGGTGATGGCACGGCGGGGGACAAGGACGACATAAAGGCCTGCTGGTAATCTCGGTACTCGCCCTCGCCACGTCTATTCGGCCCGTGGTGGTCCTCTTGTAGGTGGGCATGCCCATTGGTGCCGGTCCCGAAGAGCCCGCTCTGGACACGCTGTCCTTTGCCCATTCTATGGGGGTTGTCGCGGGGGCTGGCCCCAATATAAGGAATCGATTATCCTACCGGGTTCGCGGGCCAGTCTGCCCGCGCGGTCGGCCAGTCCGGTCGGCCAGTCCGTCCCTCCCGGACATGGATTCCGCCCGGGCCGTCACGAGAGGCGGTCCGCTGTCAGCATGCAACGATAGAGGTTGGCGATGACTTACAGCACCCTGCCGCCACAACAGGGCTTGTATGACCCTGCAAACGAACACGATGCCTGCGGCGTCGGCTTTGTCGCGCACATCAAGGGCAAGAAGAGCCACGAGATCATCCGCCAGGGTCTGACCATCCTGGAACGGCTGCATCACCGCGGCGCGGTGGGTGCCGACCCGCGCGCCGGCGACGGTGCCGGCTTGCTGATGCAGATTCCCGATGCCTTCTTCCGCGCGGTAGTGGACTTCGAGCTGCCGCCCGAGGGCGAGTACGCGGTGGGCATGCTGTTCCTGCCCCGCGACGACGCCTCGCGCGCACGCGCCGAGCAGATCGTCGAGGAGTACATTGCCGCCGAGGACCAGCGCCTGCTGGGCTGGCGCGAGGTGCCGGTGGACAACAGCGGCCTGGGCTACAGCGTGCTGCCCACCGAGCCGGTGATCCGCCAGGTGTTCGTGGGCCGCGGCGACAACTGCGCCGATGCCGGGCAGGATGCCCAAATGTCGCGAGAGCCAGGGATGGCGAGAGCGGCCCAGGATGCCTTCGAGCGCAAGCTGTTCGTGATCCGCAAGCAGATCGAGAACCAGGTGCGCGCACTGAATCTCGAGGGCGGCGACGCCTTCTATTTCACCTCCTTCTCCTCGCGCACCCTGGTCTACAAGGGCATGCTGCTGGCCGACCAGGTCGGCGAGTACTACCGCGATCTCAACGACGAGCGCATGGTCTCGGCGCTGGCGCTGGTGCACCAGCGCTTCTCGACCAACACCTTCCCGACCTGGGACCTGGCTCACCCCTTCCGCATGATCGCGCACAACGGCGAGATCAATACCGTGCGCGGCAACGTCAACTGGATGGCCGCGCGCCGGCACTCCATGGCCTCGGACATTCTGGGTGACGACCTGGACAAGATCTGGCCCCTGATCCCCGAGGGGCAGTCGGACACTGCCTGCTTCGACAATGCGCTGGAGCTGCTGGTGATGGGCGGCTATTCCATGGCGCACGCCATGATGATGCTGATCCCCGAGGCCTGGTCGGGCAACCCGCAGATGGACCCGGCGCGACGCGATTTCTACGAATACCACGCGGCGCTGATGGAGCCCTGGGACGGCCCGGCGGCGGTGGCCTTCACCGATGGTCGCCAGATCGGCGCCACCCTCGACCGTAACGGCCTGCGTCCGGCGCGCTATCTCATCACCGACGACGATCTGGTGGTCATGGGCTCGGAGATGGGTGTGCTGCCCATTCCCGAGGAGAGGATCGTCAAGAAGTGGCGTCTGCAACCGGGCAAGATGCTGCTGATCGACATGGAGCAGGGGCGCATCATCGACGATGCCGAGATCAAGGCCGAGCTGGCCGCCGCGCGTCCCTACCGCAAGTGGCTGGAGCGCACCCAGATCCGGGTCGACGAGCTGCCCGAGGCGGTCGGCGTGATGCCCCCCGACGAGGACACCCTGCTCGACCGCCAGCAGGCCTTCGGCTATACCCAGGAAGACATCAAGTTCCTGCTGACTCCCATGTTCATGACCGGCATGGAGGCGGTGGGCTCGATGGGTGCGGACAATCCGCCCGCGGTACTGTCGAGCAGGCCCAGGCACTTGTCGAACTATTTCAAACAGCTGTTTGCGCAGGTCACCAACCCGCCGATCGACCCGATCCGCGAAGAGATCGTGATGTCGCTGGTGTCGCTGGTCGGCCCGCGGCCCAACCTGCTGGACCAGACTTCGGGCGGCGAAAGCATGCGCCTGGAGTGCCGCCAGCCGGTGCTCACCAACGTGGACCTGGAACGCATCCGTAGCCTGGAAGACACCACCAAGGGTGCCTTCCGCACCTTTACCCTGGATATCACCTACCCGGCCGAGTTGGGCGAGCAGGGCATGGAGAAGGCGCTCACTGCCCTGTGTCGTGCCGCCGAGAAGGCCGTCAGAGGCGGCTACAACATCCTGATCCTGTCCGACCGCGCGGTGGACGCCGACCATATCGCCATCCCGGCCTTGCTGGCCACCTCGGCGGTGCACCACTACCTGATCGAGCAGGGGCTGCGTACCGAGTCTGGCCTGGTGGTCGAGACCGGCGCCGCGCTGGAGGTGCACCACTTCGCCACCCTGGTCGGCTATGGCGCCGAGGCGATCAACCCCTATCTGGCGTTCGAGACCATCCACGCGGTGCTGCCCGAGATCGAGGGTGCGCCCGAACCCGAGGAGGCCTGCGCGCGCTACATCAAGGCGGTGGGCAAGGGCCTGTTCAAGGTGATGTCCAAGATGGGCATTTCCACCTATCAGTCGTATTGCGGCGCGCAGATCTTCGACGCGGTGGGCCTGTCCAGTGAGTTCGTGGACAAGTACTTCACGGGCACGGCGACCACCATCGAGGGCATCGGCCTGGCCGAGGTGGCCGCCGAGGCCGTGCGCTGGCATCGCAATGCTTATGGCGACGCACTCATCTATCGCCGGCATCTCGATGTGGGGGGTGATTACGCCTTCCGCATTCGCGGCGAGGACCACGTCTGGACGCCCGAGACCATCGCCAAGCTGCAACATGCAGTGCGTGCGGGCGACGCCCGTACCTACGAGGAGTACTCGCGCCTGGTCAACGAGCAGAACGAGCGTCTGCTCACCCTGCGAGGCCTGATGGAGTTCCGCTTCGTCGATGAGCCGTTACCGCTCGACGAGGTCGAGCCCGCCTCCGAGATCGTCAAGCGTTTCGCCACCGGAGCCATGTCCTTCGGGTCGATCTCCTACGAGGCGCACTCCACGCTGGCGCGCGCCATGAATGCCATCGGCGGCAAGTCCAACACTGGCGAGGGCGGCGAGGAGCCCGAGCGCTTCAATCCGTTGCCCGACGGCTCGCCCAACCCCGAGCGTTCGGCCATCAAGCAGGTCGCCTCGGGCCGTTTCGGGGTAACCACCGAGTATCTGGTGAATGCTGACGACATCCAGATCAAGATGGCGCAGGGTGCGAAGCCCGGCGAGGGCGGCCAGCTGCCCGGGCACAAGGTCAACCAGCAGATCGCGCGGGTGCGTCACTCCACCCCCGGCGTAGGCCTGATCTCGCCGCCGCCGCACCACGACATCTATTCCATCGAGGACTTGGCACAGCTGATCCACGACCTGAAGAACGTCAATCCGAAGGCGCGGATCAGCGTCAAGCTGGTCTCCGAGGTGGGTGTGGGCACCGTGGCGGCCGGTGTGTCCAAGGCGCATGCCGATCACGTCACCATCGCCGGTTACGACGGCGGCACCGGTGCCAGCCCGCTCACCTCCATCAAGCACGCCGGCAGCCCCTGGGAGATCGGCCTGGCCGAGACCCAGCAGACGCTGGTGCTCAACCGCCTGCGTTCGCGCATCGTGGTGCAGGCCGATGGCGGCATGCGCACCGGGCGCGATGTGGTGATCGCCGCCCTGCTCGGTGCCGACGAGATCGGCTTCGCCACCGCGCCGTTGATCGCCGAAGGCTGCATCATGATGCGCAAGTGCCACCTCAACACCTGCCCGGTGGGCGTGGCCACGCAGGACCCGGAGCTGCGCAAGCGCTTCCGCGGCAAGCCCGAGCATGTCATCAACTACTTCTTCTTCGTCGCCGAAGAGGTGCGCCAGCTGATGTCCAAGCTGGGCTTCCGTACCTTCAACGAGATGGTCGGCCAGATGGATCGCCTGGACATGCGCCGCTGCATCGACCACTGGAAGGCGCGTGGCCTCGACTACAGCCGCCTGCTGCGCAAGCCGCAGCTGGCCGAGGGCGATACCTACTACTGTTCCGAGGAGCAGGACCATGGCTTGGCCGCGGCGCTGGACAACCGGCTCATCGAACTGGCGAAGCCGGCGCTCGAGGAGGGCAAGCGTGTCGAGATCGACATCGACATCGAGAACACCAACCGCACCTTCGGTGCCATGCTTTCGGGCCGGGTGGCCGAGCGCTATGGCCATGCCGGCCTGCCGGATGACACCATCGTCATCAACGCGCGTGGCACCGCCGGCCAGTCCTTCGGTGCCTGGCTGGCGCACGGGGTGACCATCCGTCTCGCCGGTGAGGGCAACGACTATGTCGGCAAGGGCCTGTCCGGCGGCAAGCTGATCATCGCCCCGCCCGAGGAGTGCGGCATCGAGCGCGCCGAGGACAACATCATTGTCGGCAACACCGTGCTGTTCGGTGCCATCAGCGGCGAGTGCTATTTCCGTGGTGTGGCCGGCGAACGCTTCGCGGTGCGCAACTCCGGTGCCACCGCAGTGGTCGAAGGTGCCGGTGATCACTGCTGCGAGTACATGACCGGCGGCATCGTGGTGGTGCTGGGGCCGACCGGGCGCAACTTCGCGGCCGGCATGTCTGGCGGCATCGCCTACGTGTTCGACGAGGCCGGAGACTTCGAGACCCGCTGCAATCTGGCGCAGGTCGAGCTCGAGTCCGTGGTCGAGGAAGACGATGCGCTCGAGGCGCTGGGCCACCAGGGCGGCGACCTCGAGACCCACGGCCGAGTGGACGTCTCGCACGACATGACCCGATTCGACGCCATTCGGCTGCGCCAGCTCATCGAGGATCACCTTGCGTATACCGGCTCGGCAGTGGCCAGGCGCATCCTCGACGACTGGGAGAACAGCCTGTCGAAGTTCATCAAGGTGATGCCGGTGGAATACCGCCGTGCACTCCGGGAGATGCAGGAACAGCAGCGCCAGTCGGCGGCTTAATCGTTTAACCACGAAGGGCACAAAGGGCACAAAGAATCGTTATCGTAGAGGGATTGCTGCATCTCGGCTGCATGCGGAATCGGGCGAAGGCACCCGGTAAACGCCAGCAAGCCAGTCTTTGTGTTCTTCGTGTTCTTTGTGGTGAAGAAACAATTCAGGTAGAAAACAATGGGCAAGCCAACCGGTTTCAAAGAGATCCCGCGCCAGGACCGCAGCTATGCACCCGTGGCCGACCGTATCCGGCACTTCGAGGAGTTCGTCATCCCGCTCAGCGAGGAACAGCTCAGCGCTCAGGGGGCGCGTTGCATGGACTGCGGCATCCCCTTCTGCCACCAGGGTTGTCCGGTCAACAACCTCATCCCCGACTGGAACGACCTGGTCTATAACGGCGACTGGCGCGAGGCGCTCGATATGCTGCACTCGACCAACAATTTCCCCGAAGTCACCGGTCGTATTTGCCCGGCGCCCTGCCAGGAGTCGTGTACCCTCAACATCACCGACGAGCCGGTGACCATCAAGAGCATCGAGTGCGCCATCGTCGACAAGGGCTGGGAGATGGGCTGGATCAAGCCCCAGGTCGCGGCACACAAGACCGGCAAGCGCATCGCCGTGGTCGGCTCCGGCCCGGCCGGGCTGGCCGCTGCCCAGCAACTGGCGCGTGTCGGTCATCAGGTGGTGGTCTACGAACGCCAGGATCGCATCGGTGGCCTGCTGCGTTACGGCATTCCCGACTTCAAGCTCAACAAGAAGCTGCTCGACCGGCGTATCGCGCAGATGCGCGCCGAGGGGGTGGAGTTCCACGCCAACCGTCACATTGGCGTGGACATCCCGGCGCGTCAGCTCATCGACGAATTCGATGCCGTGCTGCTCGCCGGTGGGTCCGAGCAGCCGCGCGACCTGCCGGTGCCGGGCCGTGATCTCGAAGGTGTGCACTTCGCCATGGACTTCCTGCGCGCCAACAGCAAGGTGGTGCAGGGCGTGCCCGGTGCCGAGGAGTACCTGATCTCTGCCAAGGACAAGGACGTGGTGGTGATCGGCGGCGGGGATACCGGCTCTGACTGCATCGGCACCTCGGTGCGTCACGGCGCACGCTCGATCACCCAGATCGAGATCATGGATCGCCCGCCAGAGAAGGAAGACAAGGACCTGGTCTGGCCCGACTGGCCGCACAAGCTGCGTACTTCCACCTCGCAGGAAGAAGGCTGCGAGCGCATGTGGGACGTGCTCACCAAGGAATTCCTCGACGACGGCAACGGACACGTGCGTGGCCTGCGCTGCGTCAAGGTGCGTTGGGAGCGTGATGAGCAGGGCCGGATGCAGATGTACGAGATCGAAGGCTCCGAATTCGAACTCAAGGCCGACCTGGTGACGCTGGCCATGGGCTTCGTCCACCCGGTACACGAGGGCATGCTCGAGGAACTGGGCTTGGCGCTGGATGCACGCGGCAACGTTGCCGGCGGCACCGAAGGCAAGCGTGCCTACCGTACGTCGATTGACGGCGTCTTCGCCGCTGGCGACATGCGCCGTGGCCAGTCGCTGGTGGTCTGGGCCATCCGCGAAGGCCGCCAGGCTGCAGCTGCCATCGACGAATACCTCATGGGGCGCACCGACCTGCCGAGATAGTATCTTTAAACCACAAAGGACACGAAGAACACGAAGGGATAAAGGCAATAAGGCCGAGACGGATACTTCCTCTCCCCATCGAGAGGTATCGCAAGACCTGCAGGCAACAGGGTGTCGTGGGCGCAGGCCGTGCAGGTCGGGTTTCTGCTCGACAGAAAGGGTTATCTTTGTGACCTTCGTGTACTTCGTGGTGAACAACAATGACTGAACTGAAAAACGACCGTTTCCTGCGCGCCCTGCTACGCGAACCCGTGGACATGACTCCGGTGTGGATGATGCGCCAGGCCGGTCGTTACCTGCCGGAATATCGTGCCACCCGCGCCAAGGCGGGCAGTTTCCTCGACCTGTGCAAGAACCCCGAACTGGCCTGCGAGGTGACCATCCAGCCGCTGGAGCGTTTCCCGCTGGATGCGGCCATCCTGTTCTCCGACATCCTCACCATCCCCGATGCCATGGGCCTGGGGCTGTACTTCGGCGAGGGTGAGGGGCCGAAGTTCGAGCGTCCCGTGCGCAGCAAGGCCGCCATCGAGGCCCTGGGTGTGCCGGACATGGAAGACGATCTCGGCTACGTCATGGACGCGGTGCGCACCATCCGCCGCGAGCTCGACGGCCGGGTGCCGCTGATCGGCTTCTCCGGCAGTCCCTGGACCCTGGCCACCTACATGGTCGAGGGCGGCAGCACCAAGAACTTCGCCCGCTCCAAGGGCATGCTGTTCGACGCTCCCGAGCTGATGCACACCCTGCTCGGCAAGCTGGCCGACGCCGTGACCGCCTATCTCAACGCCCAGATCGCGGCCGGCGCCCAGGCGGTGATGATCTTCGACACCTGGGGCGGCACCCTCACCCCGCGCGACTATGCGGCCTTCTCCCTGGCCTACATGCAACGCATCGTCGATGGACTCACCCGCGAGGCCGAAGGCCGCCGCGTGCCAGTGATCCTGTTCACCAAGGGTGGCATGGGCTGGCTGGAGATGATGGCCGACACCGGTGCCGACGCCTTGGGGCTCGACTGGACCATCGACATCGGCGAGGCACGCCGTCGTGTCGGCGATCGTGTGGCGCTGCAAGGCAACCTCGACCCGTGTACTCTCTACGCCTCACCCGAGGCCATCCGCCGCGCGGTGGCCGAGATCCTCGAGAGCTATGGCCAGGGCTCGGGACACGTCTTCAACCTGGGCCATGGCATCCACCCCGAGATCCCGCCCGAGCACGCCGCCGCCATGGTCGAGGCGGTGCATGAGTTGAGTCGGACATATCATCTGGAAACGATTCGAGAATGAGCACGGCCCGTAATGCGCCCTGTCCTTGCGGCAGTGGGCAAAAGTACAAGCATTGCTGCGGAAGGTCGGCGTCCGCGACCCCCGGGCGAGCCGATGAGGCGCCACTGGCGCGACAACTGCAACAAGGCCTGCAGGCCGGCAGATTCTCGGAGGTGCGCCGTTTCACCGAGGAGCTGATCAGCAGGGGGCAGGAGAGTCATCTCGTCTATCGGGCACTGGCCGATGCCTGTGCGGGAGAGCAGGATTTCCCTGCGGCCTATGACGCCTATCGCAAGGCGCTTTCGCTCAAACCATCGGATTTCGTCGTCCTCTACAACACGGGCACGGCCGCCTTGCGGCTCGAACGCTTCGAGGAGGCCGTTCAGTACCTGCGCAAGGCGCTCAAGAAACAGCCCCGGGATCCGCAGGTGATGACCAGCTATGGTGTGGCATTGGCGCAGCTGGGGCGGTACGCCGAGGCACAACAGAATTTCCAGCATTTGATCGGTATCCATCCCGGGCACGTGGATGGCTACATCAACCTGGCGGTTCTGCACAGCGTGACCGGTGAGCTGGAGATTGCCGAGCGGATGCTCGACAAGGCCGAGAAGATCGCCGGGCCTACGCTGCAGACCGTGCTGGATCGGGGCCTGCTCGCCGTCAAGCAGGGGCGCCCACAGGAGGCGGTCGCCATCTATCGTCGACTCCTGTCCGAGCGTCCCGGAGAACCCTTTTTCCTGCAGAATCTCGAGGCGGCACTGGCAGCGGGCGGCGACTGGGAAGAAGCCGCCGAGGTGGCGGGCACCCTGCGCGTCATCGATCCGTCGGACAAGGGGGCACTCTGCCGGCAGGCGCTGGCGGTGGCCAAGGCCGGGGAACTGGAACAGGCCCTTGCCCTGCTCGCTCCCGTGCAGGATTCGGGTGATATCGAGATCGAGACGACCTTTGCCCAGTGTTACTCGGAATTCGGATTGGTCGATAAAGCCGTGCACTGGTATCGCAAGGTACTGGACAAGGCACCATTGGATCCTGCGGCAAACTCGGCAGGCACCTTTTTGCGTCACTACCTGCCCGGGGAACGGGAAGAAGAACTGGTGGCTACGGCGCGGCATTACATGGGTGATGTCGAAAGCCGGGCCACTCCTCGAAAAAGGCGTCGGCGTGGTTGTGCCCGTGGCAAGGATGGACGCATCCGTCTCGGCTTCGTGTCCGCCGATCTGCGACGACATTCTGTCGGCTATTTCATGAAGCCGGTATTCGAACACCTCGATGCCTCGCGTTTCGAGGTGTTCGTCTATGACAACAGCCGCTCGCAGGACGACATGACGGCCAGCATGCAGCAGCATGTGCTGCACTGGCGCTTCATCGAGTCGGTGGACGATGCCAAGGCGGCTTCCCTGATCGTCGCTGACAAGATCGATATCCTGGTGGATCTCTCCGGTCTGACCGCAGGGCACCGCCTGCCGCTGTTTGCCTGTCGGCCCGCGCCCTTGCAGGTGACCTGGTTGGGCTATCCGGCAACCACGGGGCTGTCGCGCATGGACTACCGCATTGTCGATGCCTACACCGATCCCGAAGGGCTGACCGAGCAGTGGCACACGGAAACCCTGTGGCGTCTGCCGGAGGTCTTCTCCGTCTATTCGCCGCCGGCAGAGGCCCCGCCCGTAGCCCCCACGCCGGCGAAGGAAAGGGGTTACGTCACCTTCGGCACATTCAACAATTACAACAAGCTCAACGACGAGGTGCTGGACCTGTGGGCCGAGATCCTGCTCCGTGTGCCGGACAGCCGGATGCTGTTGAAGTCGTTCGCCTTCCAGCACGCGCAGACACGGGAGCACGTGATGGCGGTCTTCGAAAAGCGTGGCATCGCGCGTGAGCGGATACGGGTGCTGGAGCCGGACAAGGGGCTGGCCGAGCACTTGTCGCGCTATGGTGAGCTCGACATCGGGTTGGACCCCTTTCCCTATTGCGGTACTACGACCACCTGCGAAGCCCTGTGGATGGGGGTGCCGGTCATCTCGCTGACAGGCCAGACCCATCGGGCACGCGTGGGTTTCAGTCAGTTGAGCAACATCGGCCTTCCGGAGTTGGCGGTACCGGACAAGGAGGCCTACATCGACAAGGCGGTCGAGCTGGCAGCCGATCTCGAAGCGCTGGACGCCCTGCGCGCGGGGATGCGCGAACGCATGCGACAGTCGCCGTTGACCGATGCCCCGCGCTTCGTTCGCCACCTCGAAGAGGCCTTCGAGGCCATGTGCCGCAGCTGATGGCGTTGTCTGCCCTGTTGTCGCCTGGCGCTATTTGGTGGCGATCATGTTCAAACTGATGGGGGCGCCATAGGGCTTGTAGCTGCTGGTGTCGTCGAACAGGCCGAACTCCGCGACACGTTCGATCCGGGAAAATCCCGCCTCCGACAGGTATTGCGCCAGGAACTGCTGGTTCCAGCCGAAATAGTGGAAATCATAGGCGTCGACCTGACCGCCAAACATCATGCGCATGACGTGGAACTTCACCTCGGGTGGCGCCAGGGGGGCTATGAAGGTGTGGCACAGGATATCCATGTCGGGCACCGAAACGTAGAAGCGGCCGCCTTTCTTCAGGATGCGGTGGATGCCCTTGAGGGTCGGCAGGGCCTGAGCCTGGTTGACATGCTCCAGCACATGGCTCGCGTAGACCTCTTCGCAACTCTCGTCTGCAAACTGTGACAGGTCGGTGATGTCGCCGACATAGTCGACACCGTCGAATTTCTGGGCGTTGAGAATCTTCCAGCCGGCCTTTACCTGCTTGCCGCCTATGTGCAGTTTCATGTGGGAACCTCGAACGATCGCTGATGGGCAGTTTGTTGATGAGCGGAAAAAGATAGCACATTGAGGCCAGGAACCCCCGGCACCCGTTGCGCCATGGACCGCTTCAGAGGTAATAGACCGACTTCGTCATCACCTTCGATGCCAGCCTCATCGCCAGCCTCACCGGTGCGGGCAACTCGGCGCCACCGTGGCGCATGGCCTTCTCGCCGTGTTCGATCTCGTCGATCCTCATCTGCTCGAGGATGGCGCGCGAGTGGCGGTCTTCAGGGGGGATCTCGTCGAGGTGAGAGCGCAGATGGGCCACGACCTGACGTTCGGTCTCGCCGACGAAGCCCAGGCTCCAGCGGTCGCCGGCCAGCCCGGCCGTTGCGCCGATGGCCAGTGAGCCCGCATACCACAGCGGGTTGAGCAGGCTGGTGCGCCCGCCCAGCTCTTCGATGCGTTGCTGGCACCAGGCGAGATGGTCGTTCTCCTCGTCGGCCGATTGCTCCATGGCATCACGCACTTCCGGATCACGCGCGGTGAGTGCCTGTCCCTGGTACAGCCCCTGGGCGCACACCTCGCCGGTATGGTCGATGCGCAGCAGGCGGGCGACGTGGTCGCGCTGGCGCGTGTCCAGCTCGGTCTCTTCGATGCCCTCGGCCGGGTTCGGGCGGTCGGTGACCTTCGGCTGACCGAACAGGGTGCGCAGGGCCTGGTCGAAGCCCAGCAGCAGGGTGTCGGCGGTGTTGTAGTGTCGATCGCTCATACGGGTGATTGTAGCGGAAACGGTGGTTGACCCGGATGTTTCGCCGACTCTCGGCATGCCGACGCAGCATCCGGGCTGGGTGATGGCGCGTGCTCAGGCCTCCTCGAGTTGCCGTGCCAGCAGTTCCACCGGGTGCAAGACCTCGATCTCCAGCCCGTGTGTCTGTGCACCCTCGGCCAGGTGCAGGGCGCAACCGATGTTGCTGGTGAGCAGCAGTGCGGGGCGTTCGCTCAGTAACTGCTCGAGCAGCGGAAGGCGCAGTCGTTCGGCCTGTGCGCGCCGGGTCAGCAGGTGCATGCCGGCCGCGCCACAGCAGTCTCCAGGTCGTCCCAGGGGGCGCCAGTCGGTCTCCGGCAGGCAGCCGATCAGGCGTGGCAGATCGTCTCCCTGGCGCAGGCCGTTGGCCAGGGTGCAGGGGACATGCAGGGCCACTCGGGCATTCACGGGGGCAAAGTGCAGGCCGGAGTCCGGTAGTTCCCGGGCCAGGCGCGTGACGAGGTCCTCGGGGTCGAGCTCGGGCAGGGTCTCGTGCAGTTGCAAGGCGCAGCCGCTGGCGATGGCGACCATGCCGTCGAGGCCCGCAAAAGCCTTGCGCAGCGTATCGGTGTGGCGGGCGGCAGTTGCCGGGTCGCCGTGGTGTGCGGCCAGGGCCCCGCAACAGCTCGCTGCCGGCGGGACCACCACCTCGTGACCCAGGGCGTTGAGCAGGCGGATCGCCGCGTGCAGCGCCCCGGCCTGCTGGATGGCGGTCACGCAGCCGGTGAGCAGGCCGAGACGACTGCGCGGGGTGCCGGACGGGGGATAGCGGCCGGGAGCAGGCGCCGAACCGCCGCCCGGCAGGGCGCGCGCCAGTCGGGCCCGGCTCCCCGGCAGCGGCAGGTGGCGGGCCAGGGCGAGCCCCAGGCGCGCCAGTGGGCGGTCGAGTGAGGGAGCGGCCTGGCCTGGCCCCAGTGCATTGCGTGCGGCATCCATGATGCGACCGAACTTCACACCCGAAGGGCAATGTACCTCGCAGGCGCGGCACAGCAGGCAGCGCTCCAGGTGCTCGCGCAGGTTGGCGTCCGGTGCCAGCACGCCGCGCAGCAGGCCCTCGGCCAGGGCAATGCGGCCGCGTGGCGAGTCGGCCTCGTCGGCATACAGGCGATAGGTGGGGCAGTGCGGCAGGCACAGGCCGCATTTCACGCAGTGATCGGCGGCCTGCAAGGCGGCATCGTGGTCGTTCATGGTATTGGCGGTGGTTGCAGGGCGCCACAGTATAATGGCTGAGTCCCGGACAGCGAGAGCGAGGCACACCATGAGCCGCTACCAGTACCATGTCTTCTTCTGCACCAACCAGCGCGCCGACGGTCGGCCTGCATGCAATGACTGCGGCGCGCGCGAGGCCCGCGAGTACGTCAAGCAGCGCTGCAAGGCGTTGGGCATCCACGGAGTGGGCCGTGTACGCATCAACACAGCCGGTTGCCTGGATCGTTGCGAACAGGGGCCGGTGATCGTCGTCTATCCCGGGGAGACCTGGTACACCTACGTCGATCAGAGCGACCTGGACGAGATCATCGAGCGCCACCTGCGGCGGGGTGAGCGGGTCGAGCGGCTGCTGATCGATCAGCCCGGGCCGGGCTGAGCGGGTGGTTCGTCGGCGAGCGCGATCAGGCGGGCGGCGAAGTCGCGCAAATCGCCCAGTCGCTGCTCCAGAATGGCGCGCAGGATCGGCAGCTCGATTTCACGGTAGCGATGGATGGCGATATTCCGGAATCCGACCATGGCTTTCATGCGCGCAGACAGCGTTCGATGATCGCGGCCTTGTTGAGCAGTATGTCATCCATGTATTCGCCTCCGTCGCGCCACGTCCTCCAGAATACCGGCGCGCTCTTCGTTCAGGCGCGCGTAATCAGAATAGACCAAATCCTCGAAGCCCTCGCAGCGGGGCAGGTCGGCGCAGAACACCCGCCTGCCGTTGCCGATGACCTGCATGCGCATGACCGTGGAGGCCTTGCCCAGATCCACCAGGTCGATGTCCCGCCCGCTGTCCAGGGTCTGCCCGATCTCCCACAGCCGAGCCGGCTCCAGGTCGCCGTCGGCCAGGATGGCCAGATCGAGATCGCTGTCGGCCCGCGCCAGGCCGCTCGCCGTGGAGCCGAAGACATAGATTGCGAGCAGGGAAGGGATCTCGCACCGCAGGTGCTCGATCAGGGGTTGGAGGTTGGGTTCGGACACGCGGAAAACACCGGATTGAAGGCCGTCGGGATCACCATCCTATGTTGCGCCGCGATTTTTGTGAAATCGCACTTGACTTTCCAGAAGAATATCATAGACTAATGAAATACTGATTCATCGAGTCAGTATTCCTCCATCCTCCTTTGGTGGTTACATTTCGCGTGGCGCCCCCCGCCACGCGTTTTTTTTGCCGGAAGTCAACACCACAGAGCACACAGAGATCACAGAGGGGTTGAAGTTGGGGGCTGCCCGGAGGGCGCCAACCCGACCGACGGACCGAGCGATGATCCGTCGGCAGAAAGCTCCGCGCCTTACCTTTTGCTATCGCCGAACTCTGTGCGCTCTGTGCCCTCTGTGGTGAGTGAAACGAGGGAAGTGCTTGTCAAGCGCCGCCGGGGGCGCTAATATTCGCGCCCTTTCGTGAAACCACTTGAACCCGAGTCCTGGTGGCCTGCGCGCAGGCCCCGCTGGAGCAGGAAAATGAAAACCACGGTCAGCGCCAAACCCGCAGAAGTCCGCCGCGACTGGTACGTCGTGGACGCCGAAGGCAAGACCCTCGGCCGTCTCGCCTCCGAGATCGCGCGTCGTCTGAAAGGCAAGCACAAGCCCATCTTCACGCCGCACGTGGACACCGGCGACTACATCGTCGTGGTCAATGCCGAGAAGATCCGGGTCACCGGCAACAAGATGAAGGACAAGATGTACCATCATCACACCGGCTACATCGGCAACCTCAAGTCGATCAGCCTGGAGAAGCTGTTGCAGAAGGCGCCCGAGCGCGTGCTCGAGACCGCCGTCCGCGGCATGCTGCCGCGTACCCCGCTGGGCCGCGCCATGATGAAGAAGCTGCGCATCTTCGCCGGCCCCGAGCATCCCCACCAGGCCCAACAGCCCAAGCCGCTGGATATCTGAGAGAGTCGTCATGGCAATGCAAGCGAACTACGGAACCGGTCGTCGCAAGACCTCCACCGCCCGCGTCTTCCTGTCGCCCGGCAGCGGCAAGATCACCGTCAACGGCCGCGCGCTCGACGAGTTCTTCGGCCGCGAGACCGCGCGCATGGTGGTGCGCCAGCCGCTGGTGCTCACCGACAACCTGAACAAGCTCGACGTCAAGGTCACCGTCAAGGGCGGCGGCAACACCGGCCAGGCCGGCGCCATCCGTCACGGCATCGCCCGCGCCCTGCTGGCCTACGACGAGTCGCTGCGCGCCCCGTTGCGCCAGGCGGGTCTGCTGACCCGCGATGCCCGCATGGTCGAGCGCAAGAAGGTGGGCCTGCACAAGGCGCGCAAGCGTCCGCAGTACTCCAAGCGCTGATCCGCTGCCGACGCGGTCGCCCGAGCACAGAAGGCCCCTTCTAGGGGCCTTTTGTATTGTGGGGGTTTACCACAGAGGGCACAGAGAACATAGAGAGATTCTCTGCTGGGATTAAGCTCTGTGTGCTCTGTGGTGAATAAGCAAGGGCCACGAACGCAACCTGGGGGTGACTCATGCCACTCGCAGCTCCGCTCGCCGACCCAGAAGTGCCAGCGCCCGGTTCATGAGAGGCAGGCGTGTGCCATGGTGCGGATCCAGCAGTCGGCGCGCGACCTTCTCGTCCACCTCGAGCCGGCGGGCCAACGCCGACTTCGACACTCCCTGTTCTCGCATGGCCAGATACAGCGCCGCCTTCATGGCCATCTGCAGTGGCACCGCCACCAGAGACTCACCCTTTTGCCTGGGGCTGGGTGCTGGAATGTCCAGACCATCATCGATGCGGCCGGCAACCGCTTCCTCCAGGCAATCGGCCGCCTCCAGGAGTGCCGCGTCCAAGGTATCGCCCTGGGTAATCGCCTCGGGCAGATCGCGGAAGGTCACCACGAAGCCGCCATCCTCATCCGGCGTCAGCGTGGCGGGATAGGTAAAGCTGCGCATGGTCGCCTCCTGTCAGATTTCGTCGTTGTCGATGCCGAGCTGCTTGCACATGGCATTGAGCGTGCCGGTCTTGAGTTCGTCTTTCGGGTTGCGGACGATGGTGCGGCGATCACCGAAGTAGAGCGTCACGTGGCTGCCCTTGCCACGCTTTTTGTCCACTCGCGCCTCGAGGCCTTTTTCCTTGGCCAGCTTCAGCGCCCGCTTGATGAACTCGCTTCCTCTCACGGCCTTGATTGTCGGACACAATTGTCCGAACTTCAAGAAGTTTGTGCATACGCTCAAGGTGCGCTTGCTGTCACAAGCTTTGGGCAAGCATCATCCGGCAGAGAATCTCTCTGTGCTCTCTGTGTCCTCTGTGGTGAACCACCCATCGCCTCGTCGTGAAAGTGCCTCGAAGCCCGGGCGTTCTTCGCGATCTGCATCGCCAATGTCTCTCAACCCATTGAATCTCCGAGGTGTTGCAAAAAAACCACAGCCTGTATGG
>CAYMWJ010000037.1:0-21609 GCA_964394235.1 uncultured Sedimenticola sp.
ACAGTGGCAGGACACCAAACCAGGTGGTGTTGCACTTATTGGTTGAATTCGGGTATCCAATTCATAGCAGGTATTACGTGCCTTTCAGTGGGAAAGTTATTTGGCCAAACAGGTTGTTAGATGTCAAGACCCGTGATGTTATATACCCGTTTCACAAACAACTCCGGTCGTTTTTCCTGCCACGCCTTGAGCGCCTGTATGGGGGTGACATGGCCCAAGGCGCGTTGGGGGATCTGATGGTTGTAGGCCCACTGGTAATTCTCCAGGGCCTGTTTCAGATCCGCCGAGCTGTCGAACCGGTTGCCGCGCGGGATCTCCAATATGCGGCCATTGAAGCGCTGCACCGTGCCGTTGGTCTGTGGGTGCCTGGGCGGAATCAGTCGATGCTCGATGTCCGCCGCCGCGCTTTGACGATCGAAGGGATGGTTTCCCAAAAGCGGCTCCCGGATGGCCACCACAACCTTCTCCTGGGCTTCGCTCAAGGTGGTGCACAGGCGGTGTGGACGGGCGGAGGCGTCTTCCGTGCTCTTCCGCCTGCGCCATTTGGAGACGGTATGCCGATGAATGCCGTACCTGCGGGCCAGTTCCGCATTGGTCACCGTGGGCGGCGCCATCTGGATTTCCCGGCGGATGGGGGCGTGGTCCTGGCATTGGCGTGGATGGTCGAGGCCATGTCGTTTATTCTCCTTCCAGGCCCTTCAGAAACTCGTCAATCACTTCTCGGGCCAAGAATAACCGTTCTCGGCTTCTGTGAATATAATGACATGGGACCAGACAGTTAACCCTTACCATGCCGGGACTTTCACCCGACCAGATGCGCCACGCTTTGCGCGGCGCGCTAACGACAAACATCAGCCGACCGAAAAGCGCGTAGCGGTTTTTGGGTCGGCTGAATGAGATCATTATGTGTTGTTTCTCCAATGACTTTCCAGTTCATTCTCCAGGCGTTTCAAAGTCCTAACCGCCCGATTATAACGACGCGGTTTGTTATCGTGCATTTCTATCCAGCTTTTTAAAAAAAGATGAACTTCATTTCTTAATTCCCTTAAATGATGAAGCTCATCTCTTAGCCCCATGGTTATCACTTTATCATTATATAGCTTGTTAATAATTTTCTTGAACTGTAAATTGGCATCATAGCCCATGCAATGCACCCCGTATCCATGACTAAGGGTTTCTATGACTGAAATAACAGGCAAGGTACAATGCCACTCCCATACGTTTCCAGCTGTTAGCCCAATACGCCAGATATTCAGCTGCCACTTGTTAATGTCACACAATTGAAGTGTGCACGCCAACGTTCGCTGCACATTGTTCGGAAGATATGGCCATCTCTTCTTTAACTCCCCAAGTGTTCGGATATATCCCCTTGGAAAGGGGACTTGAAGTTGCCGCTTTTCATCCTCGAATCGCCGAGTTAGTTCTTGGGCAACCTCCCCCATTAAGGAAATCAATTCGTCTGTAGGTTTTTCTTCCATGCTTTATTAAACATAATATGATCAAGCACACCTGCCGCTATGGAGCACCAGCGGAATAGCGGTCAGGTGGAGTGGCTTGTTAGAGCTCATTCTTTTGTCTTTGATTGCTCTGAACTTACACCTTTGATTGCTAACACCTCTGAGTCATTTTCATCGAGCACAACCTCTATCTTGTTCTCCGTGTTCGATCCTATGTATGGTTTTGAACCAGCAACCAAGATAGGAAACACACGACGAAGATCGCTGCTCGACCCAGTACTCGTAACCGTGGTTCGCCAGAGCTCTTTAAGTTTCTTTTCCTTTCGGTATTGGTTGAGATCATACGCATCAAGAAGCATATATCTGAAATAGGTCGTATATGAACCTACGTGAGATGTGTACCCCGTAATCCCATATGTAGGCGTAAACGTTGTAGTAGCAGAATATGTTCCAAAACCACCATATGTACTTAGGGTACCAAATGTTGTTGCCGAAGAGACGCCAGTTTGCCCAAATACTGGAAGCGAATACGAATAAAGGTGTTCTTTCGGATCGCCAATACCATAGGCAAGGAAAATAGCGATATCTGCCTTCTCAATGCCATCTGCTGGGACAAATCCTTTAGAAGTGAGGGCTCGGCGAACGTATGAGGCGAACTCTCTAAACTGAAGATCTTCCACTGATGTATCCTTGTTCCCAGGTAGCAAGACAAATGTTTTTTTAGCGCCGGCCCCCTGCGACGAAATAGAATCGACGTTCACATAAAACTTTGGCTGCATCGTTGCGCAACCAGATACTAAGATTACCACAACGATTGCTATACCTATAAAAGTGTTCTGCTTCCACATTGCTTACCCCTTCTACAAGCTCTAACGGCAGCCATAACCGGACCCAAAAAGCAGAGCGACGAAGGAGCGGCGCTTTTTGGGGTCCGAGTTTATGGAATTGTTAGGCACCAAGCTGCTTAAGCAATTGCTTGCCGCTAAGTATCTCACCTTCTTTACTATAGAAGTTAAACCCATATTTTGGTGCATATACTTGTTTGTAGAAAAAATGAAGCATTTTTGAGTTAAGAGTTGCAACAAGGGCTTTTGACGCATAAATAAGTCCCTCCTTCCCATCGAATTCACCAATGAGAGCAACTTCCTTGGATACAGGAAAATATACTTGCGTTTCCCTTAAGCCAAATCCTGGACTGCTTCTATAAAATGGCGGAATACTATCAGGATTATTCCACGTCAAATTCACCGGGTTATCAGTAGTAATAAATGGCCCAGAGTCACCTGTGGACTTCAAGACCAGCCACTTCCTCCCTTCTAAATACGGGAGTATTGCTTCAAACTTAACAAATTCCATGTGAATATGATGCTCGCGGGCTATCTCAATAGTATATGCTTTGCTTTCATGAAAAGCCTTTATATCTTCGTAAGTGATATCGTCATTTACTTCTCTACCACTTTCTTTCATTTTTTGGATTTGAGACTCCCAACGTTCCTTGTTTTCCAATGAAAGATCCATCATTCTTTCTATGATTTCTGCCTCAAACGGTGCACCTTCATTCAACTTCTTCAATGCAGTAGCAGCTTCTCCTTCAAATTCTGCCAAGGACATTTCCAATATATTTGGATGGACGCCTTCCGCATCTATTCGGTTAAAGTCTCTTATTCCACCAACATTTCTAGGCTTAGTTTCAAAGCTTTTCTGCTCACGAAAATCAATTACGCACAGTTTAGATTTCTTGCTACCACCTTTAGTAAAGCCTTTTAAGTAGCACTGTGATAGATAGTGGTGGTGCCGCGCAGTCATTCTTTTTGTGCCTAACAGTTATATGGGCCGAATCTCGCTCATCCTGAATGGGAGGGAATCATACAATCCAAAACCGACAGAGTCCGCCTACCTCGCTATAACTTTTATCATTGCCAAACCTAGCACAGCTTATTCCATGCCGGCAAGATGGGATTTTGCTTCTTCGAACAAAGGTAGCGGTTCCCGCTGGCAACGGTATTTCGATCTGCTGGTCGCCAAGGACGTTCCCGAAAAGTACAGGCCCCGGTATGCCCGTCATGTGGAGGTGTTGGTGGCGGCTTTCCCTGATCGAGGGCTGGGCAGCCTGAGCAAGGAGGAGATCAAGGGGTATCTATCTCCGTGATCTGGCGCTTGCGCCAGCAGGTGGATGCCATCCGGTTGTTGCTGGTGGAGCTGGTGGGGCCAGCGGCGACGCGCGCTTCCAGCCGCTTCTTTCATTCCTCCACGAACCGCCAGCACGCCACCTTGCGTCCATCCTCCAGCGTCACCGTGGGCGGATAGGCCTGGCGGCGGCGCGGTTCGGCCTGGGGGCGGCGCTCGTGGAATCGGAGGACAAATTGTCCCTTTGATAACCCCGATAATGGGACAGATGGAACCAGTCCACCCCGTTTTTCCCCTTGCGGAAGTTTCGAAAAATCGCTCTCCCTGCAACTGTTCGGATCGGCAAAGCCGGCTTGCGATCCGGCCCCGCCTCTAAAATCAATGACATGTCGTCATCGGTTTCGCCGCGCATCCCTGTGTGGAGCGAAGGCGGCATAAATGTTGCCTGGCTCGTGTCGTTATCACAATTCTGGCGTCACGAGGAGCTTCATGAACGCATCCCTGCCCGCTTCGCTCATCGACCGTTTCGGACGCAAAGTGACCTACCTGCGG
Source organism: uncultured Sedimenticola sp. (assembly GCA_964394235.1). Lineage (GTDB taxonomy): Bacteria > Pseudomonadota > Gammaproteobacteria > Chromatiales > Chromatiaceae > MONJU. The sequence continues at coordinate 4,137 of CAYMWJ010000037.1, forward strand.
ATGTCGGTGACCGACCGCTGTGATCTGCGCTGCATCTACTGCATGTCGGAAAAGATGCAGTTCGTGCCCCGCAACCAGCTGCTCACTCTGGAAGAGCTTATTCGGGTGGGGCGGGCCTTCGTGAAGCTCGGCGTGCGCAAGATTCGCATCACCGGCGGCGAGCCGCTGACGCGGCGCAATATCCTTTCGGTGTTCGAGGCGCTGGGACGGGAGCCCGGGCTGGAGGATCTCACCCTCACCACCAACGCCACCCTTCTGCCCCGTTACGCCCGCGCGCTCAAAGAGGCCGGCGTGACGCGCATCAATATCAGTCTGGACAGTCTGAGGCCCGAACGCTTCCGGCACATCACGCGGGTCGGTGAGCTGAAGAAGACCCTGGCCGGCATCGATGCCGCGCTGGAAGCGGGCTTCAAACGCATCAAGCTCAACGTCGTGGTACTGAAAGACCGCAATCACGACGAAGTGCTGGAGCTGACCGAGTTTGCCGCCAGCCGGGGCATGGACATCAGTTTCATCGAGGAGATGCCGCTGGGCGTCATCGAGGAGCACGACCGCGCCGAGGCCTTCTATTCCAGCGACGAGATCCTGGCCGACCTGCGCCGCAAGTACGAGCTGGTGCCCACCACCGAATCGACGGGAGGCCCCTCGCGCTACTATCGCCTGACCCACAGCGGCACGCGGGTGGGGTTCATCTCGCCCCACAGCCACAATTTCTGCGCCCAGTGCAACCGCGTCCGCCTCACGGCGGAGGGGCGGCTGCTGCTCTGCCTCGGGCAGGAGCATTCGGTCGATCTGCGCCAGTTGCTGCGCACCCACCCGCTTGACAACGAACCCCTGCAGGAGGCCATCGTCAACGCCATGGCCATCAAGCCGAAGGGACACGATTTCGATCTCTCGGCCAAGCCGGTGCTGCTGCGCCACATGAACATGACGGGAGGGTGAACCATGCCTGACCAACCCGGCTTTCCCGAACTGACCAACGCTAGCCTGGATGCCGCCGCCGCGGTGGTGGCGGTGGACGAGCTGGGGCGGGAACGGCAGGGCCAAGTGGCTGCCGAACGGCCTCTTACCCTGTATCTCGACAAGCGCGAGCTGGTCACGCTCATGACGCTGGGCACCTGCCCGGAGCTGCTGGTGCTGGGGTGGCTGCGCAACCAGCGCATGATCCGGTCTATCGAGGAGATCAGGGCGGTCCAGGTGGACTGGGAGACCGAGTCGGCGGCGGTGGCCACCTGGCGGGGTGTGCGGGGACTCGAAGACAAGCTGTCACACCGCACGGTCACCACAGGATGCGGCCAGGGCACCGTATTCGGCAGCATCCTGGACGACCTGGAGCACATCACGCTGCCCGAGGTGAGCATTACCCAGTCCCACATCTATCGCCTGCTGAGGGTCCTCGGCCGACACAACGAGGTCTACCGGCGCGCCGGCGCGGTGCATGGCTGTGCCCTCTGCGAGGGGGATGCGATACGCATCTTCGTGGAGGATGTCGGACGCCACAACGCGGTGGACGCCATCGCCGGCCACATGTGGCTCCATGATATCCAGGGCGGCGACAAGATCTTCTACACCACCGGGCGCCTCACCTCCGAAATGGTGATCAAGGTGGCGCAGATGGGCATCCCGGTGCTGCTCTCCCGTTCCGGCGTCACCCAGATGGGGCTGGAGCTGGCCCGCCGGGTGGGGGTGATTCTCATCGCCCGCGCCAAGGGGGAGCACTTTCTCATCTACAACGGCGCGGAGAGGGTGATCCTCGACGCCATGCCCTCACCAAAAAACGCAGCGGCAAGGAGATGAGGGGTGTCGGCAGTGATGAACGATGAACGGCCGTTCATGAGTGTCAAGCAGGTGGCGGAGTACCTGCAGCTCAACGAGAAGAAGATCTACACCCTGGTGCATGAAGGCGCCATCCCCGCCACCAAGATCACCGGCAAGTGGATGTTTCCCCGCGAGCTGGTGGACCGCTGGATGCTCGACTCCGCCCACGGCGGGCTGCTCAGCGACCGGCTGGTGATCGCCGGCAGCGACGATCCCCTGCTCTACCGGCTGGTGATCACCCTCGCCCAGGAGATGGGAGCCCGCACCCTCATCACCTACACGCCCACCGGCACGCGCATGGGGCTCGAACTGCTCCAGTCCGGCCGGGCCGATCTGTGCGGGCTTCACTGGGGGCCGGACAACGAGAGTCACACCCGTCATCCGGCGCTGCTGCGCCAGTACGACGGCCACCGCCGATGGATTCTCATCCACGCCTTCCGGCGGGAACAGGGCATCATGCTGCGCGACGAACAGCTGGCCGCGGCCGATCCCGCCGTTCTCTTTCAGCGCGATCTGCGCTGGGCCTTGCGCCAGAGCGGCGCCGGCGCGCAACGCTACTTTCTCGAGGTGTTGTGCCAACACGGCCTGAACGCCGATCAGCTCAACAGCACCCTCACCGCCTGCTCCGAACGCGACGCCGCCGCGGCGGTCACCATGGGACTGGCCGATGCCGCCCCGGGCGCACGCGCCGCCGCCAGGGAGCACGGCCTGGCTTTCGTTCCACTGGGCTGGGAGTCCTTCGACCTGGCGATGCCCAAGGAGATGTGGTTCCGCCACTTGGTGCAACAGCTGCTGCAGCGGCTCAAGTCAGGAGACAGCCTGGCGCTGGCCGAGCAGCTCGGCGGCTACGACCTCTCACACACCGGCGAACTGCGATAAGGACAAGAACCGCTCGCGGCGGGGACGCCGCTCCTACCGTAGGAGGCCCGTCCCCGGGCCGAATGTTCGCGGCGGGGACGCCCCTGCCGCGGGCCATCGATGGGCACGGCGCGATGCACCTATGACCGTTCCGCCCACCGCTCAACATGCCCAACATCGTAGGCCGGCCAGAGCGGGGAACAGGATGGGCATGCTCCGCTTTGCCCATCCTACGGGGTGCGCGGATCGTTGTTCAGGCTGTGCCAAGCTTTCAGCCGGCACCGTGCTGCCCCATCGAATGGAGCTGTTCCGCCAGCGCCTCTTCGTCGGTGACGATGCGTGCCTCACTGAGCAGCCAGACAGAGAAACAGGCCCCCTCCCCCAGCCGGGAACGGACCGTGATGTTGCCGCCGTAGTGGCGTACCAGCCCGTAACTGACCGACAACCCCAACCCGGTCCCCTCGCCCTCACGCCGGGTGGTGAAGAAGGGGTTGAACAGCCGGTCGATCTGCCCGGGCTCGATGCCCGAGCCGTTGTCCTGGACATGGATGACACAGCCTTTCCCCTCCCACTCCTCGGTGGTGATCACTATCCTGCCACCCGTTTCCGGCAAGGCATGCACCGCATTGGTGACCAGATTGACCAGCACCTGCTGCAGCTCATGCGCATTGAACTCCACCAGCGGCACGGCACCGAGTTCGAGGGCGATCTCGAAGTCCCGCTGCTTGCGCAGGTGCCGCACCAGCGGCAGGGTGCGGCGCACGATTTCGTTCACGTCGATCCGCTCGGCCTCGCCGGAATACTGGTCCTGACGGGCGTACTGCAGCAATCCGTCGATGATCTTCTTGATCCGGTAGATCTGCTCGATGATGAGGTCGATCTCCGCCTGCACCGGTCTGGCCGCCTCGCCCAGCTCCTCCACCAGCAGGTCCAGATTCCCCAGCATGACCGCTGTGGGGTTGTTGATTTCGTGCGCCACGCCAGCGGTCAGCTCGCCCAGCGCCGCCAGTTTTTCGGCCACCACCAGCTGCTGGCGGGTCTCGCGCAACAGGCGGATGGTCTGTTGCAGCTCCCGGTTCTTGTTTTCCAGCTCCGCGGTCCGCTCCCGCACCTTGTCTTCCAGCCGCTCCGCCCATTCGCTGATCTGCCGATTGCGCTCCTGGAGCAGCACCAGCATGGCATCGAACTCTCTGGCCAGCTCTCCGATCTCATCGGTCGCCTCGACCTGCGGCATGCGGATGGGCCGCCCCGAGCGCACCGAACGCACCACGGCGCTCATCATCTCCAGAGGGCGAAAGATCGATTTCGCACCCTGGATGGAGATGACCGCAGTGAGCGCCATCAGCACCAGAAAGAAGAGCACCAGCACCACGAACGCCTGCCACAGTGCATGGCGGAAGGGGGCCTCCAGAAAGCCGGCATAGAGCATCCCCACACGGTTGCCATCCACATCCAGAATGGGTTCGTAAGAGGAGATGTACCAGTCGTTGACCACGAAGGCGCGATCGATCCAGATCTTGCCCTGGTCGAGCACCCGGGTGCGCACCTCGTTGGAGACGCGGGTGCCCAGCGCCCGCTCGCCTGGCCCCAGCGGCACGTTGGTGGAGATGCGCACATCGTCCAGAAACACGGTCACCGTGCCGATACTCCCTTCCGGAAGGCTGCCGGGGCCGTAAACGAGATCGCGGATGGTGTCCACGAAGGCGAAGTTGCCGTTGAGCAGCACGCCACCGTCGAGCACGCCGATGACCCGCCCCCGGTTGTTGCGCACCGGGTAGAGCGCACGAATCACCATGCCACGGTCCTCCACCTTGCGCTCACTGGGTCGGGCGCGGGGCGTCTCCAGCAGCGGCATGCGGACCCGTTCCGCCAGTGCCGGCGACTCCCTTTCCAGGTCCTGGTGGCTGAAGATCTCCACGCCCACCCGGGCCTCGCCATCGAGCGCGGCCAACAACGCCGACGAGTGACGGGCCAATCCATCCCGCCCCCGTTGGCTGGAATAGAGAATGCGGCCGTTGCCATCCACCAGGTTGAGGTAAGAAAACCCCGCCGCGCCCTGCAGCGTTTGCAGCTGGGCGCGAAGCGCCTCCAGCCGTCCCGCCTCGAGTGTGGTTCTGAAAGCGTAGGACTCGCCCAGACGCGCCAGCTCGCCGAGATAGTCCTGGCGGATGCGGCGGAAGACATCGTGAGCCACCGAAAGATCGGTGGTCACCTTCATGAAGAGCTGCTGGTACGAAAAATTGCTGCCCCAGTAAAGCGCCGCCAGCAGCGCCACCGGCATCACCAGCAGGATGGGAAAAAGTGTCAGCGCCAGCAGCTTGTAGCGGACCGTATTGCGAATGGCACCGATAAAGCACACAGCGCATCGCAGCCGGCTAGCTGTATCCCCATGCCTTCATCTTGCGCTCCAGCGTCTTGCGCGAGATGCCCAGCACTCTGGCCGCCGCCGACTTGTTCCCCTGCTGCTGTTCCAGTACGCGCAGGATGTGCCACTTCTCCACCACATCGAGCCGCAGCGAATCGGCGTCCTCGTCATCCGCACCGCCGCCGGCCGGCTCGCCCGGTCCCAGCAGGCAACGTCCCGGCGTGCTGTTGAGCAGCAGGCAGCGCTCAATGACGTTTTTCAGCTCCCGTACATTACCGGGCCAGTGATAGGCCTTGAGCTGGGCAAGCTCCGCCGAGCCAAGGGGTGGCGGCGAAACACCCAGCTCCACCGAGAGGGTCTGGATGAAATAACGGGCCAGCAGCTCGATATCCTCCTTGCGTTCGCGCAGGGAGGGCATGCGGATGGAAAGCACATTGAGGCGGTAATAGAGATCGGAGCGGAAATTGCCCTTGCGTACCTCCTCGGCCAGGTCGCGATTGGTGGCCGCAATGATGCGTACATCCACCGCCACCTCACGGTTGGAGCCCACCGGTCGCACCGTTCTCTCTTCGAGCACCCGCAGCAGATGCACCTGCATCGGCATGGGCATCTCGCCGATCTCGTCAAGGAAAAGGGTGCCCCCCTTGGCGTAGGTGAAAAGCCCTTCCCGCGACTGCTGGGCGCCGGTGAAGGCGCCCTTGACGTGGCCGAACAGCTCGCTTTCGAGCAGTTCGGCGGAGATGCCACCACAGTTGACGGGCACGAAGCTGCCGGTACGACCACTCCACTTGTGAATGGCGCGGGCGGCCAGCTCCTTGCCGGTGCCCGACTCCCCCTCGATGAGCACCGTGGAGGGCATGGGCGCCACCCGCTTGATCACTTCGCAGACACTGCGGATGGGCTCGCTGTCACCCACCAGGCCGGAGCCCTCGTAAATCTGCTCCACCTGGCGCCGCAGCACGAAATTCTCCCGCTGGACCCGCTGCTTCTCCAGGTACCGCTTCACCGCGGTCACCATCTGCTCCATACGGAAGGGTTTCATGATGAAATCTTCGGCTCCCGCGCGCAGCGCCGCCACGGCGGTCTCCAGATCGGCATGGGCGGTGATGAAGATGACTCCGGTCGTGGCGCCCTGCTCGCGCAGGCTGGTGACCCATTCGACGCCATTGCGCCCGGGAAGCCGGATGTCGGCGATAATCAGATCGAAGTGACAACGCCGGCGCAGTTGCTCGGCGGTCTCCACATCCTCGGCGGTCTCCACAAGCGAAAAGTATTTCTGCAGCCCCCGCTGAAGAAAACTGCGTATCCCCGGTTCATCATCGACGATCAGCACCGATGTCATGCCACCCATGAGCGATGCGTCGTCATGATATTCCGGTTCCTTGACGGCCTTGCCCGACTCGGAAAGGTTCACGTTCTTCGTCCTCCATCCACCTGGTGGTTTTTTTGTCGCACGGGGCGCGCGGCGACTGAGCCCACGCCCCCTTGTCTAGATGGAATGGGCAGCGCCCTCCCTCAAAGCGGCATCGAGGTGCCATGATCGAGTCATCAGGATGTCAACCAGCGCTGGGGAGAACGACGTCCAGGAGCAAGGTTAGCGTGATCGGGCTGGGCTTGGCAAAGAACCTTCGATTCCCGGTCAAAACCATCGAAAGCCCCCTCCTCGCACCACCCTGACAGGGTCCACGACCCCGTCAGGATGGAAATCGCGGCAACGGATGTGCCCGAGGCCAACCCCTTCCGACATCAACCTTGCTTCCACCGCGCTGACATACCCGGAGGCCTGCGCTAGAATGCGTCGGCGTATCTGCAAAGAGGTACCTGAACCGATGACCGACACGTCTTCCAAGCGCCCGGTCCGCCTGGCGATCCTGACCATTTCCGATACCCGCACCCCCGAGAACGACACCTCCGGTAACGCGCTCGAGCGCATGGCCACCGAAGATGGTCACGAGGTGGTCGAGCGTCTGATCGTGCCCGACGACATCTACCGCATCCGTTACGAGGTCTCGCGCTGGATCATCGACCCGAAAGTCGAGGCGGTGATCACCACCGGTGGCACCGGGCTCACCGGCCGCGACGGCACCCCCGAGGCAGTGGCCCCGCTGCTCGATCGTACCATCGAGGGCTTTGGTGAACTGTTCCGCTGGCTTTCCTATCAGACCGTCAAGACCTCGACCATCGCCTCGCGTGCCATCGGCGGGGTGGCCAACGGCACCTTCATCTTCTGCCTGCCGGGTTCGACCGGTGCCTGCAAGGACGCCTGGAAAGGCATCCTGCGCGACCAGCTCGACCTGTCGCACCGGCCCTGCAACCTTGTCGAGCTGATGCCGAGGCTGACCGAGTCATGAGCGCCTGCGGCTGCGACGCGGACTGTTTCTCTGCCGACGGCATGCTGAGCGCCGACGAGGCGCAGCGCATCCTGATCGAATCGGCGGTACCGCTGACCGAGACCGAGCGGGTGCCGCTGGTCGCCGCCCTCGGTCGCGTACTGGCCGCAGATGTCACCTCACCGCTGGACGTGCCTGGGCACGACAACAGCGCAATGGACGGCTACGCCATCCGCGCCGCCGACACCACGGCCGGCGGGGCCGAGCTGTCCGTGAGCCAGCGGATTCCCGCCGGCACGGTCGGCACGCCGCTCGAGTCCGGCACCGCGGCGCGCATCTTCACCGGTGCGCCCATGCCCGAGGGCGCCGACGCCGTGGTGATGCAGGAAGAGGTCGCGGTCGAAAGCGAACGCATCCGCATCGGGCGCCGTATCGAGCCCGGTGAGAATGTACGCCCGCGCGCCAACGATGTGGCCACCGGCGACGTGGTGCTGCGTGCCGGCGATTGCCTGCGGCCGCAGGCGGTGGGGTTGCTCGCCTCGCTGGGCGTGGCCGAGGTCGAGGTGGTGCGCCGCCTGCGCGTGGCCCTGCTGAATACCGGCGACGAGATCGTCGAGCCGGGTGCCCCGCTGGGGCCAGGACAGATCTACAACTCCAACCGCTACACGCTCACCGCCTGCCTGCAACAGGTCGGTTGCGAAGTGGTCGACCTGGGGCAGGTCGAGGACACCCTGGAGGCCACCCGCGCGGCGCTGCGCGAGGCGGCCGGGCGTGCTGATCTGATCATCACCAGCGGTGGCGTCTCGGTGGGCGAGGAAGACCACATCCGCGCCGCGGTGGAGGCCGAGGGCGAGGTGTCCCTGTGGCGTGTGCGCACCAAGCCGGGCAAACCGCTGGCCTTCGGTCGGGTGGGCGAGACCCCCTTCATCGGCCTGCCGGGCAACCCGGTCTCGGTGCTCGTCACCCTGTGCCTGTTGGGGCTGCCCTACATCCGCGCCGCACAGGGTCGTCGCGATCCCTTTCCGGCGCCCCTCCTCGCCTGCCTGTCGCACGCGATCGAACGTCCACTCCAGCGCCGCGAGTTCGTGCGTGTGCGCCTCGAGCACCGCGCCGGGGCGTTGCCGCTGGCGCAGTGGTTCCCGCGCCAGGGCTCGGATGTGCTCACCAGCACCGTCTGGGCCGAGGGTCTGCTCGAGATCCCCGAGGACAGCGTGCTGCCCGAGGGTGCGCCGCTCCACTACTGGTCATTCGAACAACTGTTGTCATGATCCACGTACTCTATTTCGCCAGACTGCGCGATCGCCTCGGGGTGGCCGAGGAGCGGCTCGAGACCTTTCCCCCCACCCTGGGCGAACTGCGTGAGCAGCTCGCCGCACGCGGCGGTGACTGGGGGGAGGCCTTCTCCGATCGTGTGCTGATGGCGGTCAACCAGGAAATGGCCGGCCCCGAGACCCCGCTGGCCGATGGCGACGAGGTCGGCTTCTTCCCCCCGGTGACCGGCGGATGAAGACCCGCATCGCCGTCCAGACCGCGCCGTTCGATCTGGCCGAGGAGACCGCCCGGCTGAGCGCCGGGGATGTCACCATCGGCGCGGTGGCCAGCTTCGTGGGCCTGGTGCGCGGCCACAACCGTGTGGGCGAGGGTGACGCCGACATCGCCACGCTCACCCTCGAACACTACCCCGGCATGACCGAGAAGGCCCTGCACCGCATCGTCGATGCCGCCGCCGAGCGCTGGCCGCTGCAGGGGGTGACCGTGATCCACCGTGTCGGCGAGCTGCGTCTGGGTGAGCCCATCGTGCTGGTGCTCACCGCCAGCGCCCACCGCCAGGCGGCCTTCGAGTCCTGTCAGTTCATCATGGACATCCTCAAGACCGAGGCCCCCTTCTGGAAGAAGGAGCGCCTGCCCGATGGGAGCGAACGCTGGGTGGATGCCCGCGAGAGCGACAGCGAGGCTGCCGCGCGCTGGTTGCGTGACTGAGGGCAGCGAGGAAGCTGTTCGGAGACTCCCTGCCCCACGCCGCCCTGGCTCTACCCGCCTGGCCAGCCCCAGGAATGGGTCATAATGTCCCGACATCACGACGTTACCATCTACCCAATATGTCCCAACACCCACGGTGTGTCCCTGTTGCACAGGGCATTCCCTTCCCTGCGGCGCACTATTTTCCTTGCCCGGAAAACAAGGCGAAGCAAGGGCTTCAGATCGTCAAATCGCGTTTGTCATGGACCGGAAAATCCCTGGCATTTATCTTGCTGTATGCCCCCCGAACAAATGCCTTCCCCGCTTGCGGGGAAGGTCGGGAAGGGGCATAAATCCACCCCCCATTTTTCGTGGAGAAGGAAAAAGCGTACTTGGGGGCTCCCCAACCCATTTGTCATTCAACCCAACCAGGCGAGGATCATGAACGATCGAAACATTTTCATGCGCATCTTTTCCCTTTTGCTGATCACACTTTCCGCGCTTCAGTTTTCTGTTGCACAGGCCGGTGAGCCGCAGCAGTTGATCCGGCTGGCGACCACCACCAGCACCGACAACTCGGGGCTTTTGCAGGCACTGCTGCCACACTTCGAAAAGAGCAGCGGGTACAAGGTCCATGTGATCGCTGTGGGCACCGGCAAGGCGCTGCGCATGGGCCGCGACGGCGATGTGGATGTGGTACTGGTGCACGCGCGCAAGGCCGAAGACAAATTCGTCAAGGAAGGATACGGCGAGCGGCGTTTCAGCGTCATGTACAATGATTTCGTCCTGGTGGGACCGGCCGACGATCCCGCCGGTGTTCACGGCTCCCGCGATGCCGAAGAGGCATTTCGCAAGATCGCCCAGCATAAAGCGCTCTTCATCTCCCGCGGCGACGATTCGGGCACCCACAAAAAGGAGCTGAGCCTGTGGAAGAAGGCCGGGATAAAGCCGGAAGGCAAGTGGTACCGCGAGGCCGGCCAAGGCATGGGCAAGGTGCTGCAGATGGCCGGAGAACTGGGTGCCTACACCCTCACCGACCGTGGCACCTGGCTCGCCTATCAGGATAAGCTGCCGCTGCGCATCGCCTTCGAGGGCGACCCGCTGCTGTTCAACCCCTACGGCATCATTGCGGTCAATCCCAAGGTGCACCCGCACGTCAACCACGAGGGGGCCATGGCGCTGATCCGCTGGATGACCGGCAAGGAGGGGCAGGCCCGTATCGCCGCCTTCACCCTCCACGGCCAGCAGCTTTTCAAGCCCGACGCCAAGGCCGACGAAGTCGCTCTGCTGAAGCCGTAACATGAGCGCTCTGCTTGAAGCCACTGAAAAGGCCCTGGAGCTGCTGATCAGCGGCGACGAAGCGCTGTGGCAGATCATTGCCATCTCCTTCCAGGTTTCGGGCAGCGCCATTCTCATCGCCACGCCGCCCGCGCTGCTCATCGCCTTTGTGCTGGCCTATCTGCGTTTTCCGGGGCGGCGAGTGCTGGTATCACTCTTCAGCACGCTGCTGTCGGTGCCAGCCGTGGTGGTGGGATTGACGCTCTATCTGCTGCTCTCCAACCGAGGGCCGCTGGGTGACTGGCGCCTGCTGTTCACCCAGTCGGCCATGGTAGTAGGGCAGATCGCGCTGGCCTTTCCGATTCTGGTGGCGATGGGCCATGCGGCCCTGCAGTCGGCCGACAAACGCGCATGGGAGACAGCGCGCACCCTGGGCGCCTCTCCGCTGCGCGCCTTTTTCGTGGTGATCAGAGAGACCCGCTTCGGTCTGCTCGCCGCGCTGCTGGCTGCCTATGGACGGATCATCGCCGAGGTGGGCGCCTCGATGATGCTGGGTGGCAACATCCTCAACTACACCCGCAACATCCCCACCGCCATCGCGCTGGAAACCAGCAAAGGGGAGTTTGCCCAGGGCATCGCGCTGGGCGCCATTCTGCTGCTGCTTGCGTTCACGCTGAACGGGCTCCTCCATTACGTGCAAGGAAAAGGGGTGCAAACATCATGAAGCCCGAATATCACTTTCAGGTGAGTCAGTTGTGCAAAAGTCACGGGCGCCGCCTCATCCTGAACGAGGTGGAGTTCAGCCTGCCGAAGGGCTCCTGCACGCTGCTCACCGGCGAAAACGGCGCCGGCAAGACCACGCTGCTGCGCATTCTCGCGGCCCTCGAGAAACCGGACCGGGGCAGGCTGCGCCTGGCGGAGCAGTCGTGGCAGCCCTGGCGCAAGGCGCGGCGGATGCTGCAACAGCGGGTGATGTACCTCCATCAGCATCCTTACATGTTCGACGGCACCGTCGAATACAACCTCCGTTTCGCCCTGGGCTCCCGGGTGCCGCAACGGGACGCCGAACAGCTGATCGAAAAGGCGCTCCGGCTGATCGGCATGGAGTCGTTCCGCAAAACGGCGGCCCGCACCCTCTCGGGAGGCGAACGGCAGCGGGTGGCGCTGGCCCGCGCCTGGCTGCGCTCGCCCCAGGTGATGCTGCTCGACGAACCCACGGCGAACCTCGACTACGAATCCCGCCAGCGCACGCTGGAGCTGCTGCAGCGGCTGCGGAACGACGGCATGACCCTGGTGATCGCCAGCCACGATCCGCTCCATTTCGAGGGGCTGACGGAACAGCGGCTGCACCTGCAGGCAGGCAAGATCGAGGCGGTGGAACTGAACATGAACCCGGCCGCCCAGCCGGCCAATGTGATACCGATGCGGCGGGACTATGCATAAGCGACAACCTCAGATGACTGCCGTGATACTGGCCGGCGGCATGGGGCGCCGCATGGGCGGCAAGGACAAGGGTCTGGTGGAACTCCAGGGCCGGCCTCTCGTTGCCCATGTGATCGAAGCGGTCGCGCCCCAGGTCTCCCACCTTCTCATCAATGCGAACCGCAACCAGCCGGTGTATGCTCGCTTCGGCCCCCCTGTGCTGTCCGACGAACTGGAGGGTTTTCAGGGACCGCTGGCCGGCATCCTGACCGCCATGAAAAAGGCCCCCACCCCGCTGCTGCTGGTGGTCCCCTGCGATGCCCCGCGCCCGCCCGCGGACCTTGGCGCGCGGCTCCAGCGCGCCATGGCCGATGCAGACGCCGAGATCGCCGTGGCCCATGACGGCGACCGCCTGCAACCGGTGCACGCCCTGATCGCCACGGCACTGGCGGATGACCTCGAGTCCTACCTCGGCAGCGGCAAGCGAAAGATCGACCACTGGTATGCGCGACACCGCATGGTGGTGGTGGACTTCTCCGATCAGCCGGAGGCCTTCGTCAACATCAATACGCCGGACGAACGCAACGCACTGGAAGGAGGCGGGCCAGACCGATGATCCACTACCCCATTCCCCTGCTGGGCTTCAGCGCCTACAGCGGCACCGGCAAGACCCATCTGCTGCAGAAGCTGTTGCCCATCTTGAAGCACCAGGGCCTGACCATAGGCGTCATCAAGCATGCCCATCACAGTTTCGAGGTCGACCAGCCAGGCAAGGACAGCTACCAGCTCCGCTCGGCTGGCGCCGATCAGGTGCTGGTCGCCTCGCGCAAGCGCATCGCCATGATCAGAGAGATGCGGGAAGAGGCGGAAGAACCTGCACTGGAAGAGGTGCTTCACTGCCTGGACCCGGCCCGGCTTGACCTGGTGCTGGTGGAGGGCTATAAACGGGCGGCTTTTCCCAAGATCGAGCTGCACCGCCGCGCCCTGGGCAAGCCGCTTCTCCACCCCCACGACCGCCACATCATCGCCGTGGCGGCGGACACTCCGTTGGAGACTTCTCTGCCCCAGCTCGACATCAATCAACCAGAGGAAATCGCTCAGTTCATCTTCTGGTTCATTGACCAACACAGGAGCTCAGAACATGCAGAGCCACATCATTCGTACCGCTCCCAGCTGCGCTGACGACCGGGAGCCCCAGGTTCTCACCGTCCATCAGGCCAGGGAGAAGATTCTCTCGTCGCTGCCCGCCCTGCAGGGCGAGGAGCGGGTGGCCCTGCGTTCCGCCCTGGGCCGGGTGCTCGCCCGCGACGTGATCTCGCCCATCAATGTGCCGGGCCACGACAACTCTGCCATGGACGGCTACGCCCTCGACGGCAGCCAGCTGCCGGAAGATGCCTATGTCGACCTGGAGGTGATCGCCACCCTGCCGGCAGGCGGCCGTTTCGACGGCACCTGCGGCCCCGGCCAGTGCGTGCACATCATGACCGGCGCCCCCATGCCGGCGGGCACCGACACCGTGGTGATGCAGGAGCATGTACTGGTGCTCGAAGACGGCCGGGTACGCATCGGCAGCGGCAACCGCCGCGGCCAGAACGTGCGCAGCGCGGGCGAGGACATCGCCGCAGGCAGTGCCGTACTGCAGGCGGGCAAGCGCCTCACCCCGGCCGATCTCGGCATCCTCGCCTCCATCGGCATCGGCGAAGTCTTTGTGCGCCGGCGCGTGAGGGTGGCCTTCTTCTCCACCGGCGACGAGCTGCGTGGGATTGGCGAGCCGCTGAGCGAAGGCGAGGTGTACGACAGCAACCGGTACAGCCTGTACGGCATGCTGCGCCGCCTCGACGCCGACCTGCTCGACCTGGGGGTGGTGCGCGATGAACCGGAAGCGCTGCGCGAGGCGTTTCAGACCGCCGGGCAACTGGCCGACGTGGTGATCACCTCGGGCGGCGTCTCGGTGGGCGAGGCCGACTACACCAAGCCCATACTGGAAGAGCTGGGCGAGATGCGTTTCTGGAAGATCGCCATGAAGCCCGGACGCCCCCTCGCCTACGGAAAGCTGGGCGACGCCCTCTTCTTCGGGCTGCCGGGCAACCCCGTGGCGGTCATGGTCACCTTCTATCAGTTCGTGCTGCCGGCGCTGCAACAACTGGCCACCGGAACGCCCTGGAAGCCCTTCATACTCAATGCCGTCTGCACCTCACCGCTGCGCAAGCGACCGGGACGGTTCGAGTTTCTGCGCGGCATACTCTCGCAGCAGGAGGATGGCTCCTTTACCGTGGAGAGCCTCGGCCAGCAGGGCTCCGGCATCCTCACCTCGATGAGCCGCGGCAACTGCTTCATCCTGCTGGACGAAGAACAGGCCGACGTCAAGCCGGGCGACACAGTGCGGGTACAGCCGTTCGCCACGCTGTTCTGAAGCGTTGGTGGCCCTTTCGACGTAATCGTAGATCCTCACGTCACGCACTACGACGCGCGTGCAGTGTCGGCCAGGATCTTCAAGCCGGCTGCGTCACTATCGAGATCCTCAAAGGCATAGGGATTGAGGAACTGGCGACCCCACAGGAAGGCCGCCTCCGTTTTGGTGAGACCGGCTTCGGTACAGACCGCGTCCCAGTGATCGATGATGCAGCCGAGCTGGTGTTCCACAATGGCGATGGCCTCCTCGCGGGACAGCAGAAAATGGCCAGCGGCGTTCAGACAGGACGATATCCTGCTCATGCGATCCTCACCAGCAATCAACATGGCTTGCGTGGCCTCGCGGCCGACCCGGTTCTGAGGACAGATGTCATAGGCCGGCGTCAGGTGCAGCATTTGCCCGTCCCAGAAGGCGGCATGGTTACGCGCATGATCATCGGTATTGCCACACAGGATGTTGAACACAAGCCGCGAGAACAGCTCCCGCAAGGTGGCGGAAGCATCGGCGAAACGGTGTCGAATCAGCTCTGCGAGGTCTTCGTAGCTCGCATAACGGGCCATCATCTCGTCCAGGCCCAGCAGGGTGAGCGCGGACACCATGAGTTTGCGCTGCCATCCGGCCTCCGTATGCACGCGATCAAAACGCTCGATCAACAATACGTCTTTGTTCAGGGCGCTGGTGAGCGAAACGCCCGCGACATCCAGCCCGCACAGGGCGGCCAGCCGCATGGCGACGAACTCGGCCTTGACGACGTTGTAGAGATCGGTGGTCGATGAAAACTTGGCGATGTATTTCTTGTCGCCATCATCGATCAGCGCCTTGGGCCGGGCACCACCGAGCGATGTCCCGTGCTGCAATGCCTGGTCGAGTTCCGGACTGAGCGGTATGCCCTTTTCGACGAGATCGGCGGCCTGCACGAGCTGCTGAAGAGAAGCGCCCCCCATCCCGCGCGGCACATATTCGGTGGCCGAATGCTGAAAATCCAAAGCGCCGATCCGGTCCGAACCGGATTCCAGCAAGTAGGTCAGCTCGTCAAGCTGGGCCGGATCGACCTTGGCCCCTTTGACGCCTAGCTTCCGGTTGATGATGACGCGCCGCCCCCAGGCATCCGGCGAGCCATCACGGATGCAGGCGGGCATGCTCAATCCGGGCAGCAAGGGAATGAGACCGGATTGCAAAGGCAGCTCGGGGGCAAAAAGGGGGATAGCGTTCTTGCGGGCAAGATAGCTCTTGCCGTAGTTGAACAACAGATACCCGCCATCCACCGTCAGCTTGCCCGCCACAACCGGCTCCACGGCACCGGGCAGCCAGACCCAGACGAAGGCTTGGCTGTAGGGCGCTTCAGAAGTCATCGTCCACCGGTTTTCTGCGCTTGCGCACGGCGCGCGGCAACAGGGCAAGCCTGTCATCGGTGCGGGCGATGTGAGACGCAAGCGAGCGAGGCTCATCGTCGAACAACGGGACACCAACCAACGCAGCCACCTCGAACACGAGGCCGACGGCAACACCCAGGTCGCCCTTTTCTATCTTCTGCAGCGTTGCCCGGGAGATGCCGGCGCGGTCGGCCAGATCATGCTCGGTCCACTTGCGCTGCTTGCGCCCGAGCTGAATCTGCTTGGCCAGCAAGGTCGCGGCTTCGCGCGTGTACCGGGAATATGCCCTCTCTTTTGCCATCCACTCCCCACAATTGACCAGTATCTTAATCACAAACCCCTTTAATGGCTATGTTTCTAGTCATCTTCTGAACAAAAGTCAATAAGCCTCTGACCACAAAAATAATCATGACGAGTCTTTACGACCATTTTCCTGGTCATCACCAAGAGGCACGGCCTCATCAGCCGAGGCCCTCTGGTCGTTTATCGAGGATCGCAGAGAACGCGATCAGGTGGCGAACGCCACCATCAACCGCGCCCTGGAGGTGGTGCGGCGTATTCTCCATCTGGCCCGTGACGAATGGGGCTGGCTGGAGCGGTTCCCCCGCATTCGCATGCTGAAGGAACCGAAGCGTCGCGTGCGCTCCCTGACGCGGGAAGAGGCTGACCGGCTCCTTGTCGCGCTGCCGCCTCATTTACGGCCGGTGGTCCAGTTTGCGCTGGCGACCGGCTGCCGGATGCGGGAGATTCTCGATCCGGGCGCTCAAACGAGCGGGAATTGACAGGTACCCAGATTGACGCTTCGGCACTTTTAATTCAGCGCAAAACGTTCGATCGCCACCTGATCGCTACACGGCACGGTCAAGACCCCCGTCCCTTGCAACTCGCGCTCGATATCACGAAAGGCATCCAGGCGGCTGGCGCCTTCCTCAGGGGCGCCCAGAGTAAACAGCACCTTCTCAGGGTCCAGGAATCTTCCCTTGAGGCGATCGATGCGGCGAATCCAGGCATCCCCATGTTCATAGATCTTGGTCGGTTCATCATGGGCCAGATACAGGGGCTTGATGATCCTGTCGGGGCGACCATCCTTTTGGCGCACAAACGGAAAATTCACGTGATAGCGTTCGTCCCCTATCCGTGCCTTCTCGAAGAACCTGTCCACCTGAAGATCGTGCAGCAACCGGCGAATCCCTTTCTCGAGCAACGCCTCCTGGTAGGACCTGGTGACGAAATTGCGCTGGACGTAGAAGGCGAACAGCTCCTGCAACTTCTTGTCCGGATCCTCGGCCAGCACAGTCCGCACCCGGCTGAACCGGACGATGGTCTCCCGGGGACGCACCAGCTCCAGGAATAGCTGGCGCGCTTGTCCCGCGCCGTCAACCGACTGTGGGGCTGCTCCCTGCCCTCTGACCAATACTTGAATGCGTTGCAGCTCCTCTTTCAGGCGGTTGAGGGTACCCTTGTACAAGCGGGCATCCACATCCTCGAAAAACTGGGTGATCCGCCCGTGGCGCCGCAGTTCCAACCGGTAGCCGAAATAGCCCTGCTCCGGCGCGAGCAGCACGATACCCACATTGGCAAACTCGCCCGTCTCCACAAAAGGGGCCCGAATTCAACCAATAAGTGCAACACCACCTGGTTTGGTGTCCTGCCACTG
>CAYMWJ010000038.1:0-20789 GCA_964394235.1 uncultured Sedimenticola sp.
GGTCGGCGCTGAGCAGCACCAGGGGGATGCCGCTCTCGTCTGCCTCCATCACCGCAGGCAGCCAGTTGCCGGGCGCACTGCCAGAGGTGGCCACCAGCGCTACCGGCCGTCCGCAGGCGCGCGCCATGCCCAGCGCGGTGAAGGCGGCGCAGCGCTCGTCCAGGATCACGGTGTGCTGCAGCCTGGGGTGAAGAACGGCGGCCAGCACCAGGGGCGTACTGCGCGAGCCGGGCGAGATCACCACCTGCTCCAGGCCGGCGCCGGCCAGCCCGTCCAGCAGGGCCAGCGCCCACTCGAGATTGACCCGTCCGAGATCGCTCATGACAGCAGGCGGTCGCGCAGGGTGCGCAACTTCAGCTCGGTCTCGGCCAGCTCGTTGCCGGGTCGCGAGATCCGGGTGATCCCTGCACCGGCATGCAGTGTCAGTTCCGCGCCACGCAGCAGGCCGCAACGCAACACCACCGCCAGTTCGGCACGGTCGCCATCACCGACCCAGCCGAAACCGCCGGTGTACCATCCCCTCGCCTGCCGTTCGTGCGCGCGTATCCAGGCCATGGCCGCCTGCCGTGGCACCCCGCCCACCGCCGGTGTGGGGTGCAAGGCCTCGAGCAGGTCATGGACATCGGCCTCGGGGGACAGGCGTCCGCGGACCGGCGTGGCAAGGTGCGCCAGACCCGGAAGTCGCAGGGTCGTGGGTTGCGCCCCGGCCTCGACGGTGTCGCACCAGCGACCGAGCGCGGCACACACCGCCTCCACCACCGGTTGGTGCTCGTGGTGCCACATGCCCTCGCCCTCGGGCCATCCATCCTCTGGCAGGGTCCCGGCGATCGCATCACTGCAGACCTGTCCCCCCGCCATGGACAGCAGGCGCTCCGGGGTGGCGGCGAGCAACGTGGCCTGCCCCAGGCGCACCCCGAGGATGGTGCAGCCCGAGAAATCGCCGGCCAGCCGGTCGAGCAATGTGGCGCTGTCGGGCACGCCGTCGAAACGCAACCGCTGGGTGCGCGAGAGCACCACCTTGTGCAGGAACACATCACCGCGGATGGCCGCCACGGCCTCGGCCACATCGCGCGACCATGCCGCGCCGGAAGGTTCCTCCCGCATCTCGAGCAGACGCGGTGAGGGAATGGCCGAGCCATGGCCGGTCTCGAGCAGACGCAGCAGCCATCCCATCCAACGATCGATCACCTGGGCCGGCGCTTCGCGGCGCGCGCAATCCTGGCTGAAGGTCAGGCAGCAACGCCCTCGATGCCACTCCAGCAGCACGGAGGGCACGCTCCACAGCAGATTGGGGAAGGGCTCCCAGGACCCCTCACCGGGATCGCGGGGGTCGAAGGCGAAACCCAGGAAGGCGCGCGCCTGGCGTCGGGCCTGGCCCTGTTCGATGTGGAGCCAGTCGGCCTCGCGTTCCGCCACGCGTTGCCGCAGCCGGGCGAAACGGTCGTCTCCCCGTTCGCTCAGGCGCAGGGCCTCACCCAGTCCCAGCAGGCGGTGATCGTCGGCCGGGCGCTCCCAGAAGAACCAGGGTTGCAATGCCTCTCCAGGCACCGGCAGGGGATCGAGCGGTATCTCGAAGCTGATCGACAGCAGGCCCCGCCTGGAGACGAGCAGTGGCGAGGCCAGCCGGCGCAGTTCCAGGCCAAGACCACCCAGCCAGGCCGGGGTCGCGGAATGGAGTCTGGCGGATGATCGCGGCATGCCTCAGGACCTGGTCGTGTCGAATCGATAGGGAACCTCGATGATACGCCCCGGAAGATACAACAACACCCTCGCCTCCCAGCGCATGCGCTGACGGATGCACACCGAGAGCGAGGCCTCGCCCTCGAAGCGTCCCTCTCCCAGGGGGGCCAGCCGGGGGCGGTTGTAGAGCATGCGCATGTCGACCCCGGAGAAATCGACCTCGACCCGTCGTGCCGGCACGTCTCGCAACTGGACGCGCAGGCGCAGGCGCTGGGCAACGGGGATTGGCCGGGGCAGGATCTCGAATACCAGCTCGCCCCCACCCGGCAGCTCGCGCCGGCAGGCACCCTGCTGGATAGCGCAGGCATCCAGCGCCAGCACCACCCGTTCGGGCTCGGCCTGAGAGTGCCATCCATACCCGCCGATCACCACCAGCCCCGACAGGGCGAGGACCGCCAGCCAGCGGCGATCGAGGCCCCAGCGCGCCATCAGGGCAGATCGCCCCGGCGGAACAGGCGATACCCCAGCCAGGCGAACAGGCTGCCCAGCGCGACCGGATAGGCGACCGCCCAGGCCAGATAACCCTGTTCCCCGAAATGGTCGAGGATCACGTAGGCGGCCGGTCCCAGCATCACCAGCTGCGGGTCGAACAGCAGCATGGCCCCGGTGCGGAACACCTGCAGCGGGTTGGCCAGGGCGATGGCGATCACCGCCTCTGGCGGCATGCCCTCGCGGATCAGCACCGCCAGCAGGATCAGGTCCAGGAACAGCAACAGCAGCAGCCAAACCAGGAAGGCCGCGCCGGTGGCGATATCCGATGAGCGGGCCAGGGTGGAGACGAACATGCCGATACCCAGGAAACACCAGGCGAGCGCAATCAGGAACAGGGTATAGAAGGCGACCTGCACCCAGGGGATGTCCACGCCCTTCAACATTGCCCAGACCACGGCACCCGCCAGCGCGAGCAGCACGGGCAGGAACACCACCAGGAAGCGCCCCAGCAGCTTGCCCCAGAACCAGCTCGCCAGGCTGACCGGCAGAGACAGCATGTACTCGAAGATGCCCGCCTCGCGATCACCCGCCACCGAGCGCACCGTGGTGATGAGCACGAACAGGGGCAATACCGCCATGGTGATCTGCAGATAGGTCACCAGCAGGCGCGAGAGGCCGGTGAAGCCCATGACGCGGGATTCGGTGAGCCCCGAGATGAACATCGCCACCACCAGCCCACCGAAGATCAGGCTGTAGACCAGGAACCAGCGCGAACGCAGGGACTCGCTGATGTCGGCACGCGCGGTGCGCAGCAGATGCTTCATGACCCCCCTCCGCTTCCAGGCGGGGTATGCCCCCCGCCACGGTGCACGTGAAAGGTCGCTTCGACCTCGTCGATGTGACGCACCGCGCCCGCGAAGTCGAGCGCACCGGCCTCGGGCTCCGGCGTGGCCCCCAGTCCATACCCCATGGGCGTGACCTTGCCCGGCACATACCAGGCCTTGCGTGCATCCAGCCAGTGCCCGTTGCGGTAGTCGTTCACCCAGATCTCCACACCGGGATCGTCGAGCTGCGCACGTTCCCTGAGCCAGATCACCGCGCAGCCGATGTCGTCGAACTTGTACACGCGGCTGCGGCCCTGTTCTTCGCGGCGGATCTGCGCCGCATAGTGCGGCTCGCTGATGGCCATGGCGCAGCGCGCGCAGACCTCGCGATCCCAGCGCACGTCCACCGGGCCGCTGTCCTTCTCGTCCGAGCAGGCGGACAACAGCCAGGACAGGAACAGCAACCCGGCAATGGCAAGGATCCGTCGCTCAGGCCGCATGGCGCGCCACCTCCTCGAGGTGAATACCCTGCAACAGGGCGGCATAGCGCGAGAGGGTACCGAGAAAGCGCAGGCGATCCGCGCCGGCCACCTGGCCCTCCCAGGACAGGCCCTCGTCACGCGTGACGAATCCCCAGCCACGAATGGTGGCGGCGAAGGCATCGCTGGGACGCACCAGTTCGATCCGCGCGCACAGCAGCGAGGTCATGACCACGTCGTCGGCCACGTGATCGTCCAGCACGACCTGTCCCTGGTCCATCTCGACCACCCGGTTCACCAGGGTGGCCACCTCGTCCAGGCGATGGCTGGAGATGATCATCGCCGCCTGTGCCTTGCGTTCGGCCAACAGGTGAAAGAAGTTGTGGCGTGCCTCGGGGTCCAGATTGGCGGCCGGTTCGTCCAACACCAGCAGGGCACAATCCCGTCCCAGGGCGATCGCGATCAACAGCTTCTGTTTCATGCCGCCGGAGAGACGATCGAAGGGACGATGCCGGATCGCGCGTGCATCCAGCCCCAGGCGTTCCGCCACCTCGTACATGCGTTCGGGGTCACTGTCGCACACGCCGGCGGAAAAACCGATCAACTGCCCCACCGGCATCTTCAGCGGCGGCGAGATCTGCGGCACGAAGCCGACTCGCCGCAGCACCTCGGTGCGGTGATCACGCGGTGACAAACCGCCGATGGCCACCTTGCCTTCGCACCGGTACTCGCCCAGCAGGCAGCGGATCAGGGTGGTCTTGCCCGCGCCGTTGGAACCGACGAGGGCGACACGATCACCCCGGGCGATGCGCAGGTCGACACCCTTGAGCACCCGCTGGCGACGGAAATGCTTGCTGACTCCTCGCAACTCGATCATTGGCAGGTGCGGCTCCCGGGTTCGTTCACAACAGGTCTCCCAGTCCCTTGTACTGGATACTCAGCGCGCCGGTCGGGCAGGCATCGACGCAACGCAGGCAGCGCGTGCAATCGGCACCGATGTCCACTTCCATGGCGGCCGCCCGTCCCTTGATCACCGTATCCAGCACATGGGGTACCAGGCACACCTTGCGACATTCACCTTCGTGGAAGCAGTTGGGCAGGCTGTAATGCACCGTGAAGGGCGAGGTGGCGCCAACGATGCCATAGGTCAGACCGATGGGGCAGGCATAACGGCACCAGGCGCGCCGCGAGAAGAAGATCTCGAACAGCAGCAGCAGGGCCACCCAGACCAGGGCCACACCGGGGCCATAGATCAGGGCGCGACTGAGGATGCCGGTGGGAGAAATCGTTTCGTAGACCGTGTAACCGGTCGCCACCGCCAGCGCGGCGAACAACAGCCACAGCCAGGTCCGGGCGCGCCGGTCGAACTGGATGTCCCGGGCCAGACCGCGGGCACGCAGCCTGAGATGCAGCATCTCCGCCCACTCGGCCAGCAGGTGGTAAGGGCAGACCCAGGAGCAGAAGCTTCGCCCGCCCATCAGCCACCACATGATGAACACCGTGGTGGTGCCGATGAGCAGGTTGATGACCACGTGCTTGAAGGCGAGCATCACCTGCAGGGCGGAATTGAGATCGGCAAGGTGAAAACCGGCAAAACGCGAGGCGGTGAGCGCCCCTTCCAGCAGCTGGATGTCGAAGTAGTACGACAGCACGAACAGCAGGTTGACCGCGATGAGAACGGCCCAGCGCAGGCGACGCTTCTTCTCCGGCGGCCGATGCTCGGCCTTGTGCGCCAGCTCGGCGCGAAGGGCGGCGATGCGCTCCTTGTCGCCGGCCTTCTGGCGATGCAGTTCACGCACCTCGGCCGGCATGTCCTTCTTGTCGACACGCCTGGGCGCGCCACCGAACAGTACCCGCAACGACTCGATGACACGGCTCATGCTCGCATCCCCCGACTGCTCCGCCGGCTCTCCTCGCTGTCGATGACAATCACCGACGGCTCGGCCGGACAGATCATTTCACATACCCCGCAACCGACGCAGCCATCGAGAATCACCGGTTGCATGCGCTTCACCCCGTCGCCTCCCTCCAGTGCCCTCAACGCGATGGCATGGCGCGGGGGACATTCACCGGGCTGACGCTGCGCGACCCGACCCAGGCTCTCGCGACGCTTCTCGTCCTCGCGGGCGCATTCCGCAATACTGATCTCGATGGGGCACTGGCGTACACAGAGATCGCACAGTTCGAGGTCGTACGGGTGTTCCGCGACGGGCTGGGGATGCCATCGGTCGATCTCGGCATAGCGCAACCGTCCCTTGAAATCCGGGCCCCGGGCCGTGCCCTCGAAGCCCTTGCCCTGCACCGCCAGGCAACGTGCCGGCGCCACTACCCTGGCGACCCCCATGTCCACCTGGGAAGGAAAGGCAATCTCGTGGATCAGGGCGCCAGTCGGACAGGCGAGCACGCACTGCAGACCATCGCAGGAGAAATCGCAGGCCTGGTCACGGGCCTCGATGTGCGGCACGCCGACCCCGAAGCCGTCGTCGAGGTCGGAAAGCTTGATCGCCTCCACGGGACAGACCTGCACGCACTGGCCGCACTTGATGCAGGCCGCGAGGAAGTCGTCCTCACGCAAGGCACCCGGTGGTCGCAGGCGCTGCTCCAGGCGCCCCGAGGCCACC
Source organism: uncultured Sedimenticola sp. (assembly GCA_964394235.1). GTDB lineage: Bacteria > Pseudomonadota > Gammaproteobacteria > Chromatiales > Chromatiaceae > MONJU. Next base: position 6,097 of record CAYMWJ010000038.1, read on the forward strand.
GGCAGATAACCCAGCAAGGAGGCGCCGGCGACACCAGCCGTCAACGCAAGGGAAGCGAGGAAACGACGGCGTGCACGCTGCGCGGGCGTAAGACGGGCTTTCTTGCTCATGGCCCTATTCCTCCAGGCTCCGTTTCAACAACTCGAAGGCATCCAGGGTCTTGGGCTCGTGCTTCACCTCGACCTTGGCCAGCGTGTGGAGATAGGGGTGCTCATCACGCACCAGCAGCTTCGGCTCCGAGAAGGGCGCCAGGCGCTCGAGAAAGTCGAGTACCTCGAGCAGGGGAGAGCCCTTGAAGAACTGCGCATAGGGACGGTCCTGCCACAGGCGATCGGCATAGGCATAGAGTTCGTATGGCGTGTCTCCCGCGCCGTCCTGGTCGCGGTCGAAGCCGACATAGTCGCTCCAGTAGTTTCCCTCCCATTGGTTTCGCCTGGCCGAACCGCCACCACCGACGGCCACCTGGGTGAGATTGTCGACGAACTGGTTGCCCCTGAAGATGTTGCCTTTCCAGTCGTTGAGAAAACGCACGCCGATACCGTTGTAGGCGATCAGGTTGCCCGAGAAACGGTTGGTGGTGTCCGGCTGGAAGGGAGAGACATCGATATACAGGCCGCTGGCGCAATAGAGGATCTCGTTGTTCTCGATGGTGAGATCCGATGTCTCCTTGAAGCCGATCCCGACGCCCGTCGGCCCGACGGCGTGGGCGATATGGTTGTTGCGCAGCACCACCGAGTCGCTGTACATGAGGAAGATCCCCACCGCGTTGTTCACGTAGTGGTTGTCCTCGACCAGGTTGTGGCGCGAGTACATGAAGTGCAGGGAATAGCGGCTGTTGGATCCCCGATTGCGGGCGATCACGTTGTTGGCCGAGTACCAGACCACCATGTCCCGCACATTGTCGGTGACGTTGTCCGTGATCTCGTTGTTGAAGCTGTACCAGAGACGCACCGAATCGCCCCGCTGCCCCAGGGAAAACTCCGTCTTGGAGCTGATGCGATTGCGGCGCACGATATTGTTGTTCGATTGCTGCAGGTCGACGCCGAACAGGCAGTCGTCGATGACGTTGTCCTTGATGACGTTGTAGTTGCCGCGCACCTGGACGCCGGCATCGATGTCGTTGGCCGATTCGCCAGAGTGGGTCAGGTGCAGGTTCTTGAGCGTGGCACCATCGGTATCCAGCACCACCACCGAGCCCTTGCCACCCCCGTCGATGGTGACCTTGCCCTGGCCGTCGATCACCATGGGCTTGTCCACCACTACCGGCCCGGCATAGACACCCGGCGGAGGCACCAGGGTCCCGCCTTCCGGGGTCCGGTCGACCAGCGCCTGAAAAGCGGGCAAGGCGTCCGCCACTGCCGCTCCCTGAAGCAGCAGCGCCATGAAGGCCAGCCAGGTCAGGCGCGCTGCCTTCACTCGCCCTCTCCTTCCCGGAAGGCCTTGCGGCGGATCAGGGCGGCCAGTGCCAGCAATGCCGAACTGACGAGCATCAGGAAGAATCCCCAGTAGGGATAGGAATGGGTGGTGAACTGCGCCACCTTGCCCTGCCCGAAGACGGTGGGCATGAAGGGCTTGACGGTGAAGGCCCCCATGGCGTTGAGGCGATGGCCATACCACCACAGCCAGGCCGAATACTCGATGATGAAGAACAGCGGCAGGGCCATGGGGACGAGGATCAGCAGCCAGTACACCAGGCCGCCGGTCTTGCGCGCGCCCCAGACCAGGAACACCATCGCCGCGAGGATGGCCCAGAACACGGCATGCGCCACCGAGATCATGGTCCTGGCCATGGGCACGATCTCGGCGGGGTTGTTGAAGTAGCGCCCCAGGCTCTTTTCATAGTGCCAGCGCAGGATCTGCGCACCGCTCCCGTTCCAGGTCTCGCGCTCACCCTCGGGCCGGCGCGTCTGGTCGCGTTCGAAGGTACCGCGCAGCAGCGCGATATTGGCCTGCTTGGGATCGGCAGCAGTCCTGTCGTCGTTCACCTCGACCTCGACGCCCAGGCCTTCATCGGCAACCAGCTCGCTGCCCAGTTCCGCCAGGCGCTTGGTCATCTCGTCTTCCGAGGAGCGGAACTGCTCGACCGAGACCGCATCCTCGGGAACGGCATCCTTGAGCTTCTCCAGAACCCCCTGCCCCTTTTCCTCACCCCGCTGGGTATCCTGGTCCATGGACTTGACCAGTGCCTCGACATAGCCGGCCGGCTGGTAACTCAGGCCGCCTTCGCCATACCAGTAGAGGTACATCCAGATGGCGATCACCGCGAAACCGGCCGACATGATGGCCATGCGCAGTCTCGGCCGGGTACAGGCGAAACCGGCCAGCATCACCCCCAGCAGGGAAAGCAGAAAGGGCGAGAAGGCCTTCTCGATGACCCCACCCGCGGCGATGGGGTACATCCCCACGTAGTGGTTGATGGTGTCCATCTCGTGCACGCAGTCGAGCGCTTCTTCCTCGGTGATCTCGCGCTTGGCGACCTTCTTGCACCCGTTGAACACGCCGTTCATGTGGAAGTGAATGCGCACGCCATCGGGGAAGGACTCGGCCGGGTAGTTGGGCGCGGTCAGCGACACCCACCAGATGGGGGAGAAATAGATGACTGCCAGCAATGCCAGGCTGGCGAGGATGAACAGATTGGATATCAGGATACGCTTGGACATGTGGTCACCACTCGATGTGCATCGGACCGGAGCCGTCGCTTCACCCCACGATGCGTGCGGTTTCTGTCGTTTCCAAAAAGCGAAAGAAGCGATGAGGCGCTTCTTTCGTCATGGCCGCACGGGGGCGCCGTATCGCGCCCCGAGCGTGCCGCTCAGTCGTAGTCCGGGTTGGTCCAGTCCGGCGACGGCGCCAGGTCTTCCTTGGGCACCGGGATCCAGGACACGTAGTTGATCACCTTCTTCATCTGGTCGTTGGTAAAGTTCCTGATCTGCTTGACCATGTCGGGGTTGGCATTGCGCCGCTTGCCGTCGCGGATCCACTGGAACTGACGCACCATGTAGAGGTAATGCTGTCCCTGGATCCTGGGATAGAACTTCGCGGCATTGCCCTCGCCGTGCTTGCCATGGCACTTGACGCAGTTGTCCTTGAACAGCTGCTCGCCCTCTTTCCATTCCGGCGTTCCCGGCTTCCAGGGTCCCTTGCCGTTGTCCGGGTTCATCGGCAGCTTGGAGATATAGGCGGTCACATCGGCCATGGCCTGCGGGCCGCCGATGGACTCGGCCTTGGCGAAGGGATACATGGTGGGGTTGTCGCGGTGGCCCTCGCGGATGTCCGCCAGCTGCTTGACCAGCACCGACTGGTGTTGCCCGGCGATCTGCGGGAAGGTGCCGTCCTTGGTGCCCCAGCCCTCGGTCAGATGGCAGGCGGAGCAGACCTCGAACACCTCGATCCCGTTCTCGTGGTCGGGCTTGAGCTTGAGCGCCTCGTCACGCTCGCCGGTATGCTCCAGCCAGGCGAAGGCCTGACTGCTGAGCAACAGGCTGGCCGCGATCCCGGCCAGGGAAGTCACACGTCGAATCTTCATGGATAAAACCCTCCAGAGTCAGCCGGGGAAGATGTGCCGGACAGGCCGGTTTTCGCCCGGTTTCACAACATGAAAAAAATGCTAGCACCGCCCTTCCGGGCATCCCTTGACTTTGCTCAAGCGCCAATCCAACCCCTTCAATCGTCCTGCCAGGACAGCCAGGCCAGGATGTCAGCAATGTCCTGGTCGCTGTATTCCCGGAACAGCTCCGCATCTTCGGGATCGTCGTGCAGGCGCTCCCCCTTGCGGATGTTCTCGATCTGGCGCAACAGGTAATCGCTGTGCTGGCCCGTGAGCATGGGCACGTGTTCTTCCCAGTCTCCCTCGCCATGGCGCCCGTGACAGCTGCCGCATTCCTTGCGATACAACCTGCCGCCGCGCTCGGGGTCGCCGGGATAATGCGGCACATTGAGCACCTTCTTGCTCTCCTCCAGGCGCGCCAAGGCATCGAAGGCAGCCCCTGGCTCCAGCGGGCTCATGTGCCGGGGAAGCTGGATGCTCGCGATGTAGGCCGTGATGGTGCGCACATCCTCCGGTGGGAGCTCGTGATCATTGGCATAGGGGATCATCGGTATGTTGATCCGCTTGCGCTCCTTGAACAGCCGGATCTCGCGCGCCAGGTAGGCGGGGTCCAGCCCCGCGAGGCGCGGGTATTCGCCATCACGGGTGCCCTGGGCATAGACCCCGTGGCATCCGGCACAGATCTCCATGATCTCCTCGGCATCATCCGGATCGAAATCCGGGATCTGATGCTCTCCGGCACCGGCCATGCCGGATACCAGGAAAAAGAGAATCGGCACGAGGCGCATGAACTGGCTCATGGTCTACTGCACGAAAAGAAGAAGTAAGGACGACGCTGCGACAACCGTGCGCAGCGTGCGCGGTACTGCCACCACCCGTGGGTTCAGGGCGTCATCTGCGAGATGTAGTCGGCGAGTGCAGCCAGGTCCTCGTCACTGAAACGCGGCTTGCCATCCGGGGTGACCAGCACCCCCTTCATTGCCAGCGACTGGCCATTGGCCCGCGCACCACTCATGATGTCCTTGATCTGTTGCAGGATGTATTCCCGGTTCTGTCCGGCGATCTTCGGGTAGAGCGGCATCAGGGTGGTCTTGCCGTCCTTGCCGTGACAGGCCGCGCAGGTCATGTAGAGCTTCTTCGCGTCTGCGGCCTGGGCACTGGTAGCGAGCACCGCGGTGAACAGGCCCGACAGTGCAACAAGGCGGATTGCTTTGGTGAACATGGATTGAATCTCCGGTTGCGGGGGGAGGCGCAGCCTCTCCCCGATATTCAGGGATGAGATCCCCGGGACCGGCGAGACCGCCAGTCCCGGGGCGACACGCCTCAGATCACTTGATCTTCTTCGCGCCGTGTTCCTCGAGATAGGTCTTGGCCCGCAAACCGAGGTCCGCCGCCTTGACCTGGTACTGCCACCATTGGTTGGCCCAGAGCATGGCGTTGTTCCAGTCCTTTTTGGCGGCAGCCGCCTCGGCCTTGGCACGGGCATCCTTGGCGAAGCCCAGCTGGTCGGTGGCATCCTCCACCAGCGCAACCACGGTCGGGAAGTCCTTGTAGTTGTGGCTGGTGATGAAGCCGACCACCTGGTTGATGACCTCCTGGGTCTCCAGGTTGGTCTTGACCTGCTTCTTGTAGTCCGCCTCGGTATAGGTCGTGCCAGCCTTCAGGCCAACGGTCTTGGCCTTGTACCCCTTGGGTTGCACCAGCAGGTAGCCCTGCATCTCCAGGTGGAGAGCCGAGCAGAATTCGGTGCAGTAGTAGGGATACACCCCGGGCTTGTCGGCCACGAAGCTGGCCGTGGCGGTCTTGCCGGGCTCCAGCGAGAGCTGCACGTTGTAACCGTACATGGCGAAGCCGTGCACCTCGTCCTCCGCACGCTCGAGGTTGGTCAGGTGGATGTGCACCTCGTCACCCTCGGTGACCTCGATGATCTCGGGCGTGATGTGCGAACGAATGGTGGTGCCATAGACGTGCACGGTGCACTTGCCATTGGCGTCACAGGTACGTTCCACCTTCTCACGACCAGCACGGGTCTTCCACGGCGAACGCTTGTCCTCGCGGCTGTTCCAGCCCGACTTGTAGCGGATCGCCGGCTTCAGCTTGTCGGCCTTGATGGCCACTACGTAGTGCGGTTCACCCAGCGGCAGGGGCATGTCGTAGAGCAGCTGCATCTTCTTGCCGCTGATATCGATCAGCTGGTGGTTCTGCGGATGCAGCGGCCCAACCGGGTTGAAACGGTCGATCGACAGCTTGTTCAGTGCCACCAGGTACTTGCCATCGGGCTTGACGGTGTCGCCCTCCATGGTCATGAGGTGACCCACGTTGTAGTGGATGGGCAGCTGATCCAGCACCTTGCCTTCACAGTAATCCCACTTGGTGATCATGGAGTCCACGTAGATCGACGTGTAGGCCACGCAGGGCGTGGAGTCGAACTGGGTATGCAGCGGACCCAGGCCCACGTTCACCGACTTGTGCAACACGTCCTTGATGGCAATGATGGGGATGCCGTAGGAGTCCTTGCCCTCGAACTTCCTGTTCTTGATGGCGTTCTGGATCTTCTTCCAGTCGTACACCCAGGTGTGGCTGTCGAGCTTGCCGGAAATGACGATCTTGTCGCCAGTCGGCACCACATCGACACCGTGCGGGCTCTTCGGCTCGGGGATCAGATACAGCAGGCCATTGGCCACGGCCTCCTCGATCCCGATCAGGGTCATGCCGTTGACCTTCCTGCCGATCTTGCCGGCCTTCACCAGCTCCTCGGCCTTCTTCCAGTTGGTCAGGTGCAGGAAGTCGGTGTCCTTGGAAGAACAGCCGGCCTCGAAGGGGGGACGCCCCCGCTCGATACCACCCACGTAACGCTCGGAACAGAAGGAGTTGGTGAAGCCCCAGCCGTAGGACGGTCCCTTGCCGGCATCCGACAGGTCCTGGCTATAGGGCGGGAACTCGAAGGTGAAGGACTGCTCGGGCTTGATGCGCCCTTCCTTGCGATCGAACTTCCAGTAGGTGAGACCGCCCCGGTATTTTTCGTTGAACTCCTCGAGCGGCACGAAACCGCTGCCCTTGTAAGGGGCGGCATACTGGGTGGCCTCCATCACGTACTCGGTGTTCGGTGTGACGAAGGCACCGCCGTGCTCCGACCGGAACAGCGGGTTGACCACGATCTGCTTGGTCTCGAAGTCGTGCAGGTCGATCACCGCGACCCGCGGATTGGCCTTGTCGTTGATGAACAGGTACTGGCCGTCATACTCGCCTTTGGTCTCCGAGAGCGCGGGATGGTGGGTATCCCCGTAGAGGATGTCCTTGCCATTGATCCGCCCTTGCGCCAGTACGGCCTTGGACTCGTCATCGAAACCGTAGCCTTGCCAGGGCTCGGGAGTGAACACACCGATGTACTTGAGAATGCGCATGGACGGAATGCCATACACGATCACCTGACCGCTCTGGCCACCCGAACTGAACGCAAGGTATTCGTCGCGTCCGCCCGAAGGGGTATAGGTCTTGGCCGCCGCCAGGATGTCCTTCTCGGTCAGGCCACGCCGCTTCATGACGTCTTTCAACGTCTCCTGAGACCAGGCCTGGCCTCCGGCGACGACCCCCACCGCAAGGGCCACGAGGGCGGCAAGCGTCTGCTTGCGTACTTTCATGGGTTGCTCTCCTCGATAATTGATGCCGAACCTCGACGAACAGCGGCACGTGCACGCCGTCCTGTGGTTCAATTCGCACGGTCTGCCCGGACCATGCGCCCGTTGCATGCAGCACGAAACAGTGTGTGGTATTTGCCATGGTCGTCACTTGACATTTGTCAAACCTGAAAAGATGTCCCGCGCATAAGGAAAATGTCGCCTTCTTCTCGCCTCCGGCTTCGCCTGCATCCCTACCGTCTGGCCCTGCGCAACCCGTGGCCTGCCGCGCATGCGATGCCGGGCGAACGACGTGGCTGGCTGCTGGAACTGGAGCAGGACGAGGATTGCGGATGGGGCGAATGCGCTCCCCTGCCGGCTGCCGGCACCGAGGATCTCGCTGCTGCCGGACAGGCACTGGAAGCCCTGCCGCGCGAGAGCGATGCCGCGACACTGACGCGATGGGCGGACCGCCTGCTCAGCACACGACCCGCCGTGGCCTGCGCGCTGCACACCGCCCTGCTCGACCTGCAGTGCCGGCAACAGCGACTGCCCATGCGCAAACGACTGTATGTGCAGGCGAGCGACCAGGTTCCGGTCAATGGCGTGGCCGGCGCACTCTCCGAGGCTGCGTTGCAGCAGGCCCTCGACGCGGGCTACCGGCAGATCAAGTGCAAGCTGGGGCTGGCCCCCTGGCAACAGGAAGCACGCTTGCTCGAACGCCTCTGCTCGTCCCTGCCGGGTGATGTCCTGTTGCGACTGGATGCCAACCGCGCCTGGTCCGCGGACGAGGCACGACAGTTCCTGCGTGCGATCGAGGGCCTGCCGATAGAGTCACTGGAAGAGCCGTTGCGTGACCCCCACCCCGAACGGCTCGCGGAACTGCAGGCCGGGACCCGCATCGAACTGGCCCTCGACGAGTCCCTGCGTCTGCCCGAAGGCCCCCGGCTGCTGAGCGCAGCCCCGGTACGGCGCCTGGTACTCAAGCCGATGGCGCATGGCGGTCCCGTCAAGACCCTGGCGCTGGCACGCCAGGCGCGGGCCCAGGGCATGCGGGTGGTGATAAGCTCCACCCTGGAATCCAGCATTGGCCTGCATGCGGCCGCGCAACTGGCAGCGGCACTCGGCCCGGCCGACCCCGATCTGGCCCACGGCCTGGCCACCGCCGACTGGCTGGCCACGGACCTCGCGCCCCCCCCCCGTCTGCAGGACGGCCGGCTCTGGCTCGATCCACGGCCGGGCCTGGGAGTCATACCATGAGTCATCACCTCCACCGGTTTCGCGTCCCTTTCGACCAGCTCGACCCCGGCGGCATCCTGTTCTACGGTCACCTGTTCACACACGCCCATCATGCCCTCGAGGCCCTGCTGCGCGAGATCGGCTGGGGGCTGGCGGAGCTGCTCGCCGAGGAACGCTATCGCCTGCCGCTGGTCCACGCCGAGGCCGACTTCCACGCCCCCCTGCAACTCGATGCGCAGATCGACGTGACGGTGGCCGTGCGCCACATCGGCGAGCACAGCTTTATCCTGGGGTATCGCTTTCTGCATGAAGAGGTACTCTGCGCCACCGTCGGCACGGCGCACGTGCTCGTGGACGCCGGCAATGGCCGACCCACGCCCTTGCCCGAAGAACTGCGACAGGCCCTGTCGCGCTATCGCGAAAGCGACTGAACGTACTCGCGCAGGCGGTTGCGCAAGAGCTTGCCCAGGGCATTGCGAGGCAGGCGTTCGACTGCCAGGCAGACCGAGGGCCGGTGCGCACCGGCAAGCTGCTCGCGCGCCCAGTCCATCAGACCTGCGGGCGGGATCTCACCCCGGTAACAGGCCACCAGGCGTTCACCCCACTCGCTATCGGGCACCCCCACCACCGCGACCTCGTCCACGCCAGGACAGGACTGCAACACCCGCTCCACGGTGGCCGGATGCACCTTCTCGCCACCACTGATGATGACCTCGTCGGCACGCCCCAGTACCCACAGGCGTCCCGCGGAGTCGATGCGCCCCAGGTCGCCGGTGGTGTACCAACCCTCGTCGTCGAGCAGCTGGCGCACACCCTCCGCTTCGATTACCCGTTGCGCGATGCTCGGTCCGCGCAGGCGAATGCGCCCGTCCTCGGCGATGGCGAGCTGCATGTGCGACAAGGGTCGCCCGGCCAGCCCGGGAGACCATTCGGCAGGAGGCGGATGACAGGTGGCCACCTGCGAGGCGGCCTCGGTGAGACCGTAGCTGGGGCAGACCGGCCAGCCATGCGCCAGGGCCTCGCGGACCAGCGATGCCTCGGCGGGTGCGCCCCCGAGCAGCACCACACGCAAGGCCGGTGGCGGCACGAAGGCGGGGTCTGCCCGCAACAACCGGTACAACTGGGTGGGGACCAGTGACAGGTGAGTGATGTCGCCCCGCGCCAGGCGTGCAAGCAGTGCGGGCGGATCGAAACGCGCCTGCACCACCACCCGTGCATCGGCCAGTCCACAGCGCACCACCACAGCCACCGCCGCCACATGATGCAAGGGCAGACACAGCAACCAGGCGTCGTCTTGCCGCAGGCCCAGAAGATCGTTCGAGGCCGCGGCCGCCGCTTCCAGGCGCGGACGGTCCAGCTCGACCAGCCTTGGCTCGCCGCGGGTCCCGCTGGTGGCGATCAGCAGCCGAAAACCGTCCACGGACGACACCGGCGATACCGACACCGGCCACGTCCCGTCATCCAGCAGCAGGCTGCCGGCAGCCGCGGCCCGCAGCAGGCGTTCCCGACGTGCCGACGGCAGACGGGGATCGAGCGGCAGATAGGTCCACCCCTCCGCCATGGCATGCAGCAGCAGCGACAGCTTGCGCAGCGTATCCTGCCCCGCATCGGCCAGCACCCGAGGCCGCACCGGTCGCGCCCCCCGCCACGCCAGGGGATCGACAGGTTCATCCTGGTATTCGATCTGTGGTCTCACTTCGCCCTCCTCTCAGGAGAGGCGAGCATACGCCGTGGGGGCGGTCGGCGCATGCGCAACGGTTCGGCCCGGGGACGGGCCTCCTACAGTGTCCCCGTCGCGAATGGTTCGGCCCGGGGACGGGCCTCCTACATACAGGTAGGAGCGGCGTCCTCGCCGCGAACGGATCAGGCCTTCCCGGTCAGCACCCAGCGCACATGGCCGACCATCTCGCGCAGCGAGGTCTCGCGCAGGGTCTGCATCAGCTCATCGAATCGGAAGGGATGATGCCGCTCGTAGGCCACGCCGAGCTGGGGCATGTCGGCCAGGCCCACCTCGCGAGCGTGCTCGACGAAGCCCTTGTTGCGCCAGAAGAAGGCGCCGGGCATGGTGGTGGGGATCACCAGCACGTAGAACAGGGCGCGGCCGATGGTGGCCGAGGCCAGCGCCAGCACGGCGGTGAGCACGAACAGCCAGCCGTTGACGCCGGTGACCGCCTGCCACAGCGCCAGCCCCAGCGCGGCGAGCAACAGGGCGTTGCGCAACCAGTAGGGCCAGCCGTAGGTGGTCATCTGCTCGTACCAGGAGGCCGCGCCCTCGTTGTGGGCGCCGCGCATGGCCTGTGCGTGGGCCAGCAGGCCGATACCTTCCAGCACCAGACCGGCCGCGGCGATGCCGGCCAGCAGCCGGCCCAGGCCGGCATCCAGCACACCGAAGGCGAGCGCCAGCACACCGATCAGCAGGCTGCCCAGCGTGAGCCCGGTGCCGGCGAAGGCCGCGCCGGTGTGCCAGTGGTCCCAGAAGGGGCGTACCGGGATGCGGTAGAGCCTGTACATGTAGTAGCCGCCGAAGCCCAGCCCGGCCAGCGCCAGCACGGCCGCGAGGTTGGCCAGCAGGGTGGCGATGCCGCCATCGAACAGGCTGAACAGGCTGTAGCCGGCCAGGCCGGCGAAGAAGGCCGAGACCCCGGCGATCTCACGGCTCACCGGTGACAGGCGCAGATTGTTGAAGCCGCGGTAGAAGCGGTGCGGCTTGCCCAGGTGCATGTTGAGCCTGAACAGGCCGAAGGCCATCAGCACCACCATCCCCCACAGGGTGGGCAGGAAGGCGCCGGAGGCGCGGTAGCCTTCGACGGCGTCCACGCCGAGCCAGTCACCGAGGACCAGCAGGGCGAAGGCGCCCATCACCGTCTGCACGCTGAGGGTGAAGGCGATGTGCGCGTTCTCGTGCGAGCCCAGCAGTTTCTTCCAGTTCCACTGGCGCTCATGCCCCTTCTTGGGATCGACCTCGGGCAGGTAGCGCTTCTCGTCCTCGGCGCGGTGATACTTGATGGGCATGTCGTCGACGCGCACCATCTCGCGCTGGATGGACTTCATCTGCTGGAAGCGGATGTTGGGATGAGTGATGTCGGTGCGCGGGAAGCCGGGGATCTCGGTCTCGGCCTGCACCCGCCCCTCGGGGATGTTCTCTATCACGCCGAAGTCCAGCGCCTTGCCCAGGCAGGCCGAGACGCAGGCCGGCTTGAGCCCGACCTCCAGCCGGTCGATGCACATGTTGCACTTGCTGACCTGGCCCTTCACCGGGTCGAGTTGCGGTGCGTTGTAGGGACACACCCAGGTGCAGTAGCCACAGCCGAAGCAGATGTCCGGGTCCTGGATGACGGCGCCGTACTCGGCGTACTTGGTGTAGGCCCGCGTCGGGCAGCCCTTGAGGCAGACCGGATTGTCGCAGTGGTTGCAGGCCATGGAGATGTTGATGCGCCGGTAGTCGGGGTAGGTGCCGCCCTCGACGAAGCCCACCGAACGAAACGCCAGGTGCGGCGGCACGTCGTTCTTCTCGGAACAGGCCGCCTCGCAGGCGTGGCAGGCGATGCAGTTGTCGGCATTGAAATAGAAGCCATGCTGCTTGTAGCGGTTGGGATTCTGCGGTGGGCTCTCCTCGCCGTTGATGACCAGTGGCTCGGCGCGCAGCGGGTCGTTCTCGGGCGCCAGCACGATGGGCTTGCCGTAGCGGTTGACCGGCTTGTTGTCGGTATCGCTCAGCAAGGCATAGACCGGTTCGTTCTCTCTTCGTTGATACATCTCTTGCCTGTTTTCGGTCTGGATTCTTTCACCACAAAGGGCACGAAGAACACAAAGGGATTTTTTCCGGTCGTTTTTCATCCCGGCCAATCACCTGGCCATAGCCCATGCAGGGATTCATCTTGCACCCCACTCAACCAACCTTCGTGTTCTTTGTGCCCTTCGTGGTTAATGAGTTATCCCCTCAGAACTTGCGCATCTCCTTGCTCAGGCGCGCCGCGTGCAGCTGGTCCTCGATACGTTCGATGCGCACCGCCTGCTGCTTGTAGGCCGGCTGACGCGAATAGGGGTCGAGCAGGCCGAGCGTGAGGCGGTTGGCGCAGTCGTGGAAATGGAACGGCAGGAACACCATGTTGTGCGGCACGCGGTGGGTAGGCTGGGCCATGACGATGGCGTCCCCCCGGCGCGAGACCAGGCGCACGTATTCGCCGCGACGGATGCCCAGCTCGGCGGCGGCATCGGGGTTGATCTCGATGAACGGGATCGGGCTGAACTTGTTGTTGTTGCCGATCTTGCCGGTCTTGGTGCGCCCGTGCCAGTGCTCGATGAGCCGCCCGGTGTTCAACCAGAAGGGATATTCCTCGTCCGGGTGCTCGTTGTTGTCCACGAAGGGCAGCGGGATCAGCTTGGCGCGACCGTCGGGGTACTGGAAGGTGGCCGGCTCGGTGTAGAGGCGCACCCCGCCCTTCTTCGGCGCCTCGCCGCGTTCGCGCTGCTCGCGCGTGTAGGGCCACTGGATGCCGCGGTGCTGCTCGATCAGCTCGTGGTCCATGCCCGAGATGTCGGCCAGCCGTCCGTGCGACAGCTCGGCCATCTCGAGGAAGATGTCGGCGGCCTTCTCGGGGAACTTCACCCGCCCGTCGGTGTTGAAGCGCTCGGCCACGCGGTTGAAGATCCACAGGTCGGGTTTGGCCTCGCCCGGCGGGGTGGCGACGGGCTTGACCCGGTTGATGCGCCGCTCGGTGTTGGTCATCACCCCGTCCTTCTCGGCCCAGGTCCCGGCCGGCAGGTAGAGGTGGGCGTACTGGTTGGACTCGGAGTCCACGTAGCAGTCCTGCACGCAGCAGAACTCGAGCTGTTCCATGGCGCGGCGGATGCGCGCGGTGTTGGGCAGCGAGCTGAGCGGATTGGTGGCGATCAGCCACAGGCCCTTGATCTGCCCGGCTTCCATGGCCTGGTAGATGTCGGTCTGGTACATGCCGCGCGCGGTCGGCAGGAAGTCGACGTCGATGTTCCAGAACCGCGCGATCTCCTCGCGGTGCTCTGGCACCTCGAGGTAACGGTAGTTGGGCAGGCCCGAGCAGGAGGACCACTCGCGGGTACCCATGGCGTTGCACTGGCCGGTGATCGACAGCGGCGCCCCACCCGGCTTGCCCACGTTGCCGGTGATCAGCGCCAGGTTGTTGATGCCGACTACGCCGTCGGAGCCGTGGGTGGACTGGTTGATGCCCATGGTCCAGATCTGCATGGCCGCGGTTGCCTGGGCGAAGGTGCGCGCCACCACGCGGATGGTGTCCTCGTCGATGCCGCAGACCTTGGCCGCGCTGCGCGGGTCCCATTTCTCGACCTCGGCACGCAGTTCGTCGATGCCGTTGGTGTTGGCGGCGATGTAGTCGTCGTCCTGCAGATTCTCGGCGAAGATCACGTGCATCAGCGCGTTCTGCAGCACCACGTCGGTTCCCGGACGGATCGGCAGATGGATGTTGGCGTTCTGCGCCAGCATGGTCACCCGCGGGTCGACCACGATCAGCGGGAAGTTGCGCTTCTCCTGCGCCTCCTTGAGCCGCCAGTAGATGATGGGATGCTGTTCCGGCAGGTTGGAGCCCCAGGCAATCAGGCAATCGGTGTGCTCGAAGTCTTCATAGCAGCCCGGCGGGCCGTCGGAGCCGAAGCTGCGCTTGTAGCCGGAGACGGCCGAGCTCATGCACAGGGTGGTGTTGCCGTCATAGTTGTTGGTGCCGATCAGCCCGCGGGTGAGCTTGCCCAGGGTGTAGAACTCCTCGGTGAGCATCTGCCCGGTGGAGATCACCGCGAAGGCATCGCGCCCGTACTTGGCCTGGATGCGGCGGATCTCGTCGTGCAGCCGATCGAGCGCGGTATCCCAGTCGGTGGGTTTCCACTCGTCACGAAAATAGTCGCGCATCAGCGGCCGGGTGCCACGCCCGGCCGACTCGAACAGTTCGTGCTCGAAGATGCCCTTGAGGCACAGCTTGCCGCGATTCACATCGGCATCGGCCACACCGCGCGAGGCCACCGCGCGGCCCTCGGCATTGAAGCCCACCTCGATGGAACAGCCGGTGGAGCAGTAGCCACAGGCGGCGTATTTCCACTCGACCACCTCCTTGCCGGGCAGGGTGATGGGGTTCTTCTTTCCGCGTCCGAAGAGCATTGCTTCAGTTCCTCATGGGCATGTTTTCACCACAAAGCACACAAAGGACACGAAGAGGACCAGGAATGCACCATCTCACCTCGCGAGGTCCTTAATTCTACTTTGTCATATTTCCGACTCTCGCCGCAGGTGGCTTGCCAGCGCT
>CAYMWJ010000039.1:0-20235 GCA_964394235.1 uncultured Sedimenticola sp.
GAGGTGGAACGGCGCGCGGGCGAGGGCGAGACGCCGATGTTCGTGGCCTGTGAAGGTCGCCTGTTGGGGATCGTCAGCGTGGCCGACCGGGTGCGCGAGGATGCGACCGAAGCAGTACGCCGACTGCATGACCTGGGCATCGAGGTGGTGATGCTCACCGGCGACAATCGGCGTACCGCCGAAGCGGTCGCCGCGCGTATCGGTATCGACCGGGTGCTCGCCGAGGTACTGCCCGGCGACAAGCGTGACGAGGTCGCGCGCCTGCAGCAGCAGGGCAAGGTGGTGGCCATGGTGGGCGACGGCATCAACGATGCGCCGGCGCTGGCCCAGGCTGATGTGGGGATCGCCATCGGCCAGGGGACGGATGTCGCCGTCGAGGCTGCGGATATTGCCTTGCTGCGCAGTTCGCCGAGCAGCGTGGCCGATGCGGTGGCCCTCTCGCGTGCCACCTTGCGCAATATCTGGCAGAACCTGTTCGGTGCCTTCGTCTACAACTCTCTGGGCATCCCGGTGGCCGCCGGGGTGCTCTATCCCTTCTTCGGCATCCTGCTCAGCCCGGTGATCGCCGCGGCGGCCATGAGCATGAGTTCGGTCACCGTGGTGAGCAACGCCCTGCGCCTGCGTCGCCTGCGCCTGTAGCCCTTCCAGTGGCGGTCCCGGTTCCCGGGGCCGCATCTTTTGACCCACATCAAAGTGCCGCCGATTTCGGTACCGGCCCCTCGTGTCCTTGACCATTGTCAAGGCGGGTTTCAGGGGCTGCTCGATACTTGGCCATGCCGCGACGTATCACGTCCATTCGCCCCTGCGGGGGCAGGAGAATCGAGCATGAAACCAGGAACCAGAATTGGAAGTGCATTCTTCCTGTCATCGCTGGCGCTGGCGATGAACGTGGCACTGGCCACGCAACATGCGCACCCCGGCAGCAGCAAGACGGAAATGCGTTACGAGGGCGCACCGAGCGCGATGAGTGCGGAGGGAACCAAGGACCTCATCGGAGGCGATGGGCCGCCCATGACCAAGGCCGAGTTTGCCGAGGCCAAGCGTATCTTCTTCGAGCGTTGCGCCGGTTGTCACGGCGTGTTGCGCAAGGGGGCCACGGGCAAGCCGCTGACACCGGACATCACACGCAAGCGCGGCACCGAGTATCTCAAGACCTTCATCACCTACGGTTCACCGGCCGGCATGCCCAACTGGGGTACGTCCGGGCAGTTGAGTCCCGCCCAGGTGGACATGATGGCGCGCTATCTGCAGCACGAGCCGCCGGTACCGCCCGAGTTTGGCATGAAGGAGATGAAGGCGACCTGGAAGGTGCTGGTGCCGCCGGAGAAACGGCCGAAGAAGCAGATGAACAACCTCAACCTGAGCAATCTGTTCTCGGTCACCTTGCGCGACGCCGGCAAGATCGCGCTGATCGATGGCGATACCAAGAAGATCGTCACCATCATCAAGACCGGGTACGCGGTGCATATCTCGCGCCTGTCGGCCTCTGGTCGCTATCTGTTCGTGATCGGGCGGGATGCCAAGATCAACATGATCGATCTGTGGATGAAGAAACCGCAGACGGTGGCCGAACTCAAGGTCGGCCTCGAAGCGCGTTCGGTCGAGACCTCCAAGTACAAGGGCTGGGAGGACAAGTACGCGATCGCTGGTACCTACTGGCCGCCGCAGTACGTGATCATGGACGGCGAGACGCTTGAGCCGCTGAAGATCGTGTCGACGCGTGGCATGACGGTGGACACCCAGGCATATCACCCGGAGCCGCGGGTGGCGGCCATCGTGGCCTCGCACAAGCACCCGGAGTTCATCGTCAACGTCAAGGAGACCGGCAAGGTGCTGATGGTCAACTACGAGGACATCAACAACCTCAAGGTGACTACCATCGACGCTGCGCGTTTCCTGCATGACGGTGGCTGGGATGCTACCCAGCGTTACTTCCTGACTGCGGCCAACAAGTCCAACAAGATCGTGGTCATCGATTCCCAGGACGACAAGCTGGTGAAGATGATCGAGGTCGGCAAGATCCCGCACCCCGGGCGCGGCGCCAACTTCGTCGATCCGAAGTACGGACCGGTGTGGGCGACCAGCCACCTGGGTGACGACTCGGTCGCGGTAATCGGCACCGATCCCAAGGGACACCCGCAATATGCCTGGAAGATGGTGCGCAAGCTCAAGGGCCAGGGCGGCGGTTCGCTGTTCATCAAGACCCATCCGAAGTCGAAGCATCTGTACGTCGATACCGCGCTCAATCCCGATCCCAAGGTAAGCCAGTCGGTGGCGGTGTTCGATATCGACCACCTCGACCGTGGCTACAAGGTGTTGCCCATCGCCGATTGGGCCAAGTTGGGTGACGGGCCCAAGCGCGTCGTTCAGCCCGAGTTCAACAAGGCGGGTGACGAGGTCTGGTTCTCGGTGTGGAACGGCAAGACCCAGCAGTCGGCACTGGTGATCGTGGACGACAAGACGCTCAAGCCGAAGAAGGTGATCAAGGACGAGCGCCTGATCACGCCGACCGGCAAGTTCAACGTCTACAACACCATGCACGACATCTACTGAGACCATGGCGCGGGGGATACCCCGCGCCCCTGTTTCCAGCACGGGAGGTGACGAGAGCATGAAAGGCACGGGCATCGTCCACCTGGTCGGCGCGGGTCCCGGTGATCCGGATCTGCTGACCTGCAAGGCGCACCGTCTCCTCCAGTCAGCCGACGTGGTGGTCTACGATCGCCTGGTATCCCCCGCCATTCTCGACGAGATCCCTGCGGGGGTGTCGCGCATCCATGTCGGCAGGCGCAGTGGCCACCACGCCCTGTCGCAGGACGAGATCAATGCCCTGCTGGTTCGCCTGGCGCGTGGCGGGCGCGAGGTGGTACGGCTCAAGGGCGGTGATCCCTTCATCTTCGGGCGCGGCAGCGAGGAGGCCCTGTATCTGCGCCGGCATGGCATTCCCTTCGATGTGGTGCCCGGCGTCACCGCCGCGGCGGCGTGCAGTGCCTATGCCGGGGTGCCGCTGACCCATCGCGGCCTGAGCCGAGGCGTGCAGCTGGTGACCGGGCATTTTCGCGACGACGAGCCGATCGATCTGGACTGGCAGGGCCTGGCCGATACGCGCAGCACCCTGGTGATTTACATGGGGCTGTCGTCGCTGGCATGCATTCGCCGTGAACTGCTGGACGCCGACATGCCGGCGGGCACCCCCGCGATGGCGGTGCAGCATGGCACTACCCCGGCACAGCGCCGGGTCGTCGGCACACTCGGCGACATCGTCGAGCAGGTGGCAGAGGCCGGCCTCGGCGCGCCCCTGCTGGTGGTCATCGGCGAGACGGTGGCTCTGGCGGGGCAGCTCGACTGGTTTTCTCCCGATGCCATGGTGGCAGGCGGGTTTCTCGACGAGGCAATCACCCATGTGGCGCAGGATCGGCATCATGGCATCTAGTCTGGCGGTCTCCGCGGCGCTCGCCCAGTCGGCGCCGCCGAGCGTGCAGCGCCAGGCGGTGCTCGAATCCCTGCTGTTGCAGGATTGCGGTTCCTGTCACGGGCTGACGCTCAAGGGCGGGCTGGGGCCGGACCTGCGACCGCAGGCGCTGGCCGGCAAGTCGCGCCAGTGGCTGATCGACACCATTCGCAACGGCCGTCCCGGTACCGCCATGCCACCCTGGGGCCCCATCCTCTCCGATGCGGACATCACCTGGCTGGTCGACCGTCTGCTGCGCGGTGCACCGGGCAAGGAGGTACGGCCATGAAGCGGTGGTGGCTGCTGCTCCTGTTCAGCGGCTCCCTGTGGGCCGGCGACTGCGCCCTGCGCGGGACCGGCGACCTGGCGATCGTCATCGAGCGCGCCGACGGCGCGGTGCAGATCGTCGAGACCACGCACAACACTGCGGTCGCCCGGGTCGAGGGGCTGGGCGACCTGTCGCATGCCTCGGTGGTGTACTCCCGCGACGGGCGTTACGCCTATGTGTTCGGGCGCGACGGCGGGCTGAGCAAGGTCGACCTGCTCTGTGCCCGGGTGGAGAAGCGGGTGATCCAGTCCGGCAACAGCATCGGTGGCGCTATCTCCCAGGACGGCCGCCTGATCGCGGTGTCCAACTACACCCCGGGTGGGGTCAAGGTATTCGATGCCGACAGCCTGGAACTGCTGGCCGACATCCCAGCCACCTGGGGAGACGGGCTGCGCTCCAAGGTGATCGGTCTGGTGGATGCCCCCGGCAACCGCTTCGTGTTCAGCCTGTGGGACGCGGGCGAGATCTGGATCGCCGACATGCAGGACCCGAGGCATCCCCGCATCACCCGTTTCAAGGACATCGGGCGCAATCCCTACGACGGCCTGATCACCCCGGACGGGCGTTACTACATCGCCGGCCTGTTCGGCGAGGACGGCATGGCCCTGCTCGATCTCTGGCATCCCGAGCGCGGGGTGCGCCGTATCCTCGACCACTATGGCCATGGCGAGAAGAAGCTGCCGGTCTACAAGATGCCGCATCTGGAGGGCTGGGCGGTCGCCGGCGACCGCGCCTTCGTGCCGGCGGTGGGCCTGCACGCGGTGCTGGTGATCGACCTGCGCGACTGGCGCGAGCTGGCGCGCATTCCGGTATATGGCCAGCCGGTGTTCGTCGAGGCCCGTCCCGACGGACGCGAGGTGTGGGTCAACTTTGCCTTTCCGAACAACGAGAAGGTGCAGATCATCGATGTCGAGACCCTGAAGGTCGGCGACACCCTGGAGCCGGGCAAGGGCGTGCTGCACATGGAGTTCGAGCCACGTGGCGAGGAGGTGTGGATCTCGGTGCGCGACCGCGACCGGGTGCAGATCTACGACACGGCAAGCCACCGGCTGCTGCACGAACTGCCGGCACGCAAGCCCAGCGGTATCTTCATGGCGGCGCGCGCCCATCGGATCGGACTCTAGCCATGACGGCCACGGCCCAGGATACGCTCGACGCCATCGACCGCCGCCTGCTCGATGACTTCCAGCAGGACCTGCCGGTAGTAGAGCGCCCCTGGGCGGTGATGGCCGCGCAGCTGGGTATCGACGAGGAGGAGGTGCTCACACGCCTGCGCCGCCTGCAGGCCGCCGGACTGATCAGCCGCGTGGGGCCGGTGTTCCGCCCCAACCGCATCGGCGTGAGCACCCTGGTGGCGATGGCCGTGCCGGAACAACGGCTCGAGGCGGTCGCCGCCTGGGTCAGCAGCCTGCCGGAGGTCAACCACAATTACGAGCGCGAGCACGAGTTCAACCTGTGGTTCGTGGTCACCGCCGACGACCAGGCGCACCTGTGCTCGGTGCTGGCGCGTATCGAGCGGCATACCGGTCTGGCGGTGCTGGAGCTGCCGATGCTCGAGGACTATTTCATCGACCTGGGGTTTCGCCTGCAATGGACATGAGTACGGCACACGGCATGCGCGAAGACCCTCGGCAGACGGCGTTGATCGCCGCCATCCAGGAGGGTCTGCCGCTGGAACCCCGTCCCTGGGCGGTGATCGCGGCACGCCTGGGGATGAGTGAAGAAGAGGTGATGCGCCGGGTGCGTGCGCTGCAGCGCGACGGCAGCATCAAGCGCCTGGGCGTGGTGGTGCGCCACCGGCGCCTGGGCTATCGCGCCAATGCCATGGTGGTCTGGGATCTGCCGGACGAGCGGGTCGCCGAGGTGGGACACTGTTTCGGCCGATTCGATTTCGTCACCCTGTGCTACCGGCGACCGCGCCGCCTGCCGGTCTGGCCCTACAACCTGTTCACCATGATCCACGGGCGTGATCGTGCCGAGGTACAAGCGCGGGTGGGCGAGCTGATCGCTGCCTGCGGCCTCGAGGACGTGCCGCATGCCGTGCTGTTCAGTCGTCGCAGCTTCAAGCAGCGTGGCGCACGCTATCGTTTTGTCGATCTGCCAGAAGCGCCGGCAGATTCGGTGGAGACGGGGAGGGCGGTCTCGTGATCACGATCGATGACCGTGCCCGTGCCTTCATCAACCGTTTTCAGGGCGGCTTCCCTCTGGCCGAACGACCTTTCTCGATCGTCGCGGCAGACATCGGCCTGTCGGAGGTCGCCCTGATCCAACTCGTGGAACGTCTGCTCGAGGAGGGCCTGCTGTCGCGTTTCGGGCCACTGTACGACGCCGAGGCCATGGGGGGCGGGCTCACCCTGGCGGCCCTGAGCGTACCCGATGCCCTGTTCGATGCCGTCGCCGAGCGGGTCAATGCCTTGCCCGAGGTGGCTCACAACTACCGCCGCGATCACCGGTTGAACATGTGGTTCGTGGTCGCCAGTTCCCGGCCCGATGGTGTGGCCCGCGCACTGCGACGCATCCACCACGAAACCGGGCTCCCGGTCTATAACTTTCCGCGCCGAAGGGCCTTCTACCTGGGGCTGTGGCTGGAGCTGCATGTGGACGGCCGGGTGAGCACGGTACCGGTGCCCGGTGAGATGGCCGGCAGACCCACGCCTTCCGTACGCCTGGATGCCCTCGATCGTCTGCTGATCGCCACCACCCAGGCGGGGTTGCCGTGCGTGCCGCGTCCTTACCGGGCGGTCGGCGAGGCCATGGGCATCGACGAGGAGCAGGTGATCGTGCGGTTGCAGCGTCTGCTCGATGGCGGGGTGATCCGACGTATCGGGGCAGTGCCCAACCACTATCGTCTGGGGCTGCGCGCCAATGGCATGACGGTCTGGGACGTGCCCGAACAGTGGATCGAAGAGCTGGGCCGGCAGCTCGGCGGCATGGATGCGGTGAGCCATTGTTATGAGCGCCCACGGCACCCGGGCATCTGGCCCTACAACCTGTTCGCCATGGTACACGGGCACAATCGCCAGGAGGTGCTCGACAAGATGGAGCACCTGCGCCGTGAACTCGGCGAGCCGGTGCAAGGCCACGAGGTGCTGTTCAGCACCGCCATACTCAAGAAGACCGGCATGCGCCTGGTCGCCTGAAGGGAGGAGACCCATGTTTCGTGTGAGCCGTTACCTGCAGGCCTTGAGCGCCCCCGAGGCGCGCCCGCATCACGCGTCGGCGAACAGGCCTGCCGGCCCGGTGGTGATCTGGAACCTGGTGCGTCGCTGCAATCTCACCTGCCGCCACTGCTATGCCACCTCGGCGAACAAGGACTTTCCCGGTGAGCTGTCCACCGAAGAGGTGTTCGCGGTGATGGACGACCTGCGCCAGTATGGTGTGCCGGTGCTCATCTTGTCGGGTGGCGAACCCCTGATGCGCCCGGACATCTTCGCCATTTCGCAACGCGCCAAGGCCATGGGCTTCTATGTGGGCCTGTCTTCCAACGGTACCCTGATCGACGAGCGCAACATCGAGGACATCGCCGCGGTGGGTTACGACTATGTCGGCATCAGCCTGGATGGCATGCGCGCGACCCATGATCGCTTTCGCCGGCTCGAAGGGGCCTTCGATGCGGCGCTGCGCGGTATCCGTCTGTGTCGGGATGCCGGCATCAAGGTTGGTATGCGCTTCACGCTCACGCGCGACAATGCGCGCGACCTGCCCGACCTGCTGCGCCTGATGGATGCCGAGGGCATCGACAAGTTCTACCTGTCTCACCTCAACTATGCCGGGCGCGGCAACAAGAACCGCATGGACGACGCCCATCATCGCATGACCCGCGCCGCCATGGAGTTGATCTTCGACACCTGCTGGAATCACATCGTTGCGGGGCGTCCGCGCGAGTTCGTCACCGGCAACAACGATGCCGATGGCGTCTACCTGCTGCACTGGGCGCGCCAGCGCATTCCCGATGGTGAACAGCGCTTGCGGCCCCTGCTCGAGCGCTGGGGCGGTAACGCCTCGGGGGTGAACATCGCCAATATCGACAATCTCGGCCATGTACACCCCGATACCATGTGGTGGGACTACGATCTGGGGTCGGTGCGCGAGCGCCCGTTCTCCAAGATATGGGAAGATACGCGTGATCCGTTGATGGCCGGGCTCAAGCGCAGGCCCCGTCCGTTGCTCGGGCGCTGTGCGGTCTGTGCCGAGCGTGCCATCTGCGGGGGCAACAGCCGTACCCGGGCCTGGCAGCTCACCGGCAATCCCTGGGCCGAGGACCCCGGTTGTTATCTGACCGATGCCGAGATCGGTGTCACTGACCTGCCCGCGCGCATCCCGGTCACGCCGTGGACACGTGCCGGCGAAGCTTTCAAGGGAGTATCTGTTTCATGTGTCGATTCTGCTGGTTCCTGAGCATCGTACTGGCCGTTGCTACCGCCGGCCTGGCCTGGAAATTCGTCCTCAGTGGCGAGACGGTCACTGCCAGTGACGGGCGTACCGCCATCCTCCTCGAGGCCGGCGAGCGCGATCTGGTGCTGGCCGAGATGCGCGCCTTTCTCGAGGCGACTCAGAAGATCCTGGATGCCAGTGTGCGGGGGGATGTCACTGCTGTCTCCGAGGCCGCGCGCGCGGTCGGGCGTATCGCGGCCGCGCCGGTGCCCGGCAGCCTGCTGGGCAAGCTGCCTCTGGGTTTCAAGCGGCTGGGCTTTGCCACCCACGACGGTTTCGACCGCCTGGCCATGGACGTGGAGGCGCTGGGCGATACCGCAGATGTGCCCGAACGCCTGGCGCAGTTGATGAACAACTGCGTCGGCTGCCATGCCACCTTCCGTCTGGAGGTCGGTGCACAGTGAAACACCGGCTCCCGTTGCTGCTTGTGTTGTTGCTGGCCGGTGTCGGCGCCGCCCACGCAACCGCTGTTGAAACCCTGTACCGGACACACTGCGCGGAATGCCATGGCCCGGGACGGCTGGGGGCCATGGGGCCGGCCCTGCTGCCGGAGAACCTGCACCGGCTGAAGCGCGACAGGGCAGCCGAGGTGATCAGGCACGGGCGCCCGGCCACCCAGATGCCGGCCTTTGCCGACAAGCTGGACGATGCTCAGGTCGAGTCCCTGGTCGACTACATCTATACGCCCCTGCCCCGGGTGCCCGAGTGGGGGATGGCGCAGATCCGCGGCAGCCACAAGGTGCTGGTGGACGAGGCGGCACTGCCGGCACGCCCGGTTCACGATGCCGATCCCATGAACCTGTTCGTGGTGGTGGAACTGGGCGATCACCATGCCACCATCCTTGATGGCGATCGTTTCGAGCCCATCCACCGCCTGAAGACGCACTACGCGGTACACGGCGGACCCAAGTATTCGCCGGACGGCCGCTTCGTGTATTTCTCCTCGCGCGACGGCTGGGTCAGCCGCTTCGACATGTGGAGTCTGCAGGTCACCGCCGAGGTGCGTGCCGGCATCAACACCCGCAACCTGGCGGTCTCCGCCGACGGGCGTTACGTGATGGTCGCCAACTACCTGCCGCACAGTCTGGTGCTGCTGGATGCGCGCGACCTGTCACCGATCCGCGTGATTCCGGTGGCCGGCGATGACGGGACGACTTCACGGGTGAGCGCGGTCTATGATGCGCCACCGCGCCACAGCTTCATCGCCGCGCTCAAGGACATCCCCGAGGTCTGGGAGATCAGTTATGCCGACGATCCCCTGCCGGTGTACAACGGTCCCATGCACGACTACCGCATGGACGAGGGCGTGGCGCGCGCCGGCGGGCGTTTCCCGGTGCGGCGGATCCGCCTGCGTGATTACCTGGACGACTTCTTCTTCGATCCGGCCTATCGCCTGCTCATTGGCGCCTCGCGCGATGCGGGCAAGGGACAGGTGATCCAGCTCGACCTGGGACGCAAGATCGCCGATCTCGCACTCGATGGCATGCCGCACCTGGGCTCGGGCATCACCTGGAACTACCAGGGACACCCGGTGCTGGCCACGCCCAATCTGCGCAAGGGCGAGGTGACGGTGATCGACATGACCGACTGGCATGTCATCAAGCGCATTCGCACCGACGGGCCGGGGTTCTTCATGCGCAGCCACGAGAACACCCCCTATGCCTGGGTGGACGTATTCTTTGGTCCGCATCGCGACGAAGTGCACATCATCGACAAGCGTACCCTGGAGATCGTCAGGACCCTCCGGCCGGTGCCCGGCAAGACGGCCGCGCATGTCGAATTCGACAAGGATGGTCGGCACGCCCTGCTCAGCATCTGGGACCGCGACGGCGCGGTGATCGTCTACGACGCGGCCACCTTCGAGGAGGTCAAGCGCCTGCCTATGGTCAAGCCTTCGGGCAAGTACAACGTGCACAACAAGATCACCCGCTCGGCGGGAACCAGTCATTGAACGGCGGTAATTCGCGGCGAGGACGCTGCTCCTGCGGGCCATTGATGGGCACGGCGCGATGCACCTTTGCCCATCCTACCCATCGTTCAACCTACCCAACATCCGTAGGATGGGCAAAGGCCCGAAGGGCCGTGCCCATCGATAGTCTCCGGGCTGTACCTCAGCCGCCGGGTTGCTTGTGCGAGGCGGCGCCGGGATAGAGGAAACTGGCCTGCAGCGTTTCCTGCGGCTGTACGCAGATATTGGCCACTTCGTGCAGGCGCTGGCGGTCGTGGATGGTGACCCGGCTGTTCTTGACCGTGACCACGCCGCTCTCGCTCAGGTTCTTGATGATGCGCGAGAAGGTCTCGGGCTTGACCGACAGGCGCGAGGCCAGGATCTGCTTGGCGACCGGCAGTTCAAATTCGTTACGGTCTGGGGGGCTGGCCTCGGCCAGATAACCAGCCACCCGGCAGGTGGCGCTGTACAGGCTGAGTTCGTCGATCTCACGCAGCAATCCGCGGATACGCTGGCTGAGATCACCCAGCAGCAGGAAGCAGGTCTCGGTGGACTCGCGCAGCATGACGGTGAAGTCGTGGGCATCCACGCTGATGACTTCGGCGGCCGTCAGTGCCTGGGCGCTGACCGGGTAGGTCGGGTGTTGCAGGAACATCAGCGCCTCGGCAAAGGTGCAGCCCGGGGTGACGATCTCCACCACCTTCTCGTTGCCGTTGGGTGACAGGCGGAACAGTTTGATCTGTCCCGAGGTCACCAGGTAGAAGCGTTCTGCCGGTTCACCCTGTTCGAACAGCGATTCGCCTGTCCCCAGGCGGATCTGCCGCGCATGTCGGGTAATGCGGTCGAGCTGCTCGTCAGAGAGTGCCGCGAACAGCGGTCCCTGTTTCAGAAGCGCCTTCATGTGCTGCGTTCTCGTCGTCGTTGCGGCAGTCGGCATTCTAGCGCGTCGTGCATGAAAGGCATCACGGAGAGCGATGCCGGAGAAACGAAAACGACATAAATCAGCGTTTTCTTGATCTGGCGCAAATGTGCGTAACCCCGCTTGATGAAGATCAAGGTCAGGCAGCGCCTGGCAAGAGAGATTGAGCACACAACTTCAGCTAGCGGAGGGTACGACCATGTCAGAGGCTTTCACCAAGGCCATGGCACGCAACATATTCTACGGGGGGAGTCTGTTCTTCCTGTTGCTGTTCCTGGCCTTGACCTTCGATACCCAGGGTGCGTTGCCGGATCGCGACAATCGCCAGGCGATCACCGAGAAGGTGGCCATGGGCAAGCGCCTGTGGGAGAACAATGATTGTATCGGGTGCCATACCCTGCTGGGCGAAGGCGCCTACTTCGCGCCCGAGCTGGGCAATGCCTACAAGCGTCTGGGCGGCAAGGCCGGCATCATCGGCTTCATCAAGAGTCGTCCGAAAGACGGTATTCCCGGTCGCCGCAGCATGCCGCAATTCAATTTCACGGACGAGGAACTCGATGCCATCGCCGAATTCCTGAAGTACGCGTCCGAGATCAATACGGCCAACTGGCCGCCGAACATCCAGGGCTGATCCGAGCGGAGGACGAGAGCCATGCAATATCAATCACAAGCGGTTGCCAAGCTGTATTTCACCGCGGCCATCGGGTTGTTTGCCGGACAGATCCTGTTCGGCCTGATCATGGGGCTGCAATATGTCGTGGGTGATTTCCTGTTCCCCGCGATTCCCTTCAACGTGGCGCGCATGGTCCATACCAATCTGCTGATCGTATGGGTCCTGTTTGGCTTCATGGGAGCGGCTTACTACCTGGTGCCGGAAGAGGCCGAGCGTGAGCTGCACCGTCCGGGGCTGGCGGTGCTGATGTTCTGGGTCTTCCTGGTCGCCGGGGCGCTCACCATCCTGGGTTACCTGCTGGTGCCCTATTCGGGACTGGCGAAGATGACCGGAAACGACCTGCTGCCGACCATGGGACGAGAGTTCCTCGAGCAGCCGACCATCACCAAGATCGGCATCGTGATCGTCGCCCTGGCCTTCCTCTACAACATCGGCATGACCATCCTTTCGGGTCGCAAGACGGTGGTCAATCTGGTGTTGCTGATCGGCCTGGCCGGGCTGGCAGTGCTGTTTCTGTTCGCCTTCTACAACCCGGACAACCTGGTCAAGGACAAGTTCTACTGGTGGTGGGTGGTGCACCTGTGGGTGGAAGGCGTCTGGGAGCTGATCCTCGGTTCCATCCTCGCCTTCGTGTTGATCAAGACCACCGGTGTGGACCGCGAAGTGATCGAGAAGTGGCTGTATGTGATCATCGCCATGACCCTGATCACCGGCATCGTCGGCACCGGTCACCACTACTATTGGATCGGCACGCCGGAGTACTGGCAGTGGTGGGGTTCGGTGTTCTCCGCCATGGAACCCATTCCCTTCTTCATGATGACGGTGTTCGCCTTCAACATGGTCAACCGCCGGCGGCGCAACCACCCCAACAAGGCCGCCGTGCTGTGGGCCCTGGGCACCGCGGTGATGGCCTTCCTTGGAGCCGGGGTCTGGGGCTTTCTGCACACCCTGGCGCCGGTCAACTACTACACCCATGGCAGCCAGATCACCGCGGCGCACGGCCACATGGCCTTCTACGGTGCCTACGCCATGATCGTGCTGACCATCATCTCCTATGCCATGCCGATGATGCGTGGGCGCAAGGCGGCCAACAGCAACCGCTCGCAGGTACTGGAGATGTGGTCTTTCTGGCTGATGACCGTCTCCATGGTGTTCATCACCCTGTTCCTCACCGGTGCTGGCATCCTGCAGGTCTACCTGCAGCGTTACAGCGACACCCCGCTGCCCTTCATGGTGGTGCAGGACAAGATCGCGCTCTTCTACTGGCTGCGTGAGGTGGCCGGCCTGGTCTTCCTCGTTGGCCTGGTGCTCTATATTGCGAGCTTCTTCGTCGGATCGAAGGATCCGGAGGTTGCGGTAGAACAGGCAGCATCTCCCACTGCCTGAGTCGAGGGTGACGCCCGGTGTCTCCGTGCGGAGGTCCCGGGCGTCTTTTTTTTCATCGGCCTCCCCGCGTGACCTGTCGGGCGGCATCGTACTGGGTGGGGAATGATCCATGACCAGAGGTGGCAGTCTGCCGGAGACATCCCGTTATCCCCCGGGTGATCTGGCAGTATGGATCTTCATCCTGGCCGAGCTGGCGGTATTCGCCATCTTCTTTGCCGCCTATGCCTTCACGCGGATGCAGCATGTGGTCCTGTTCGACCAGTACCAGGCAACGCTGGATCGTAATGCGGCATTGCTCAATACCTTGGCCTTGATCACGGCCAGCTATTTCGTGGTGCGTGCAGTGGCGGCGATCCGCGAGGGCAGGGCGGAGGGCTGCCGCCGCTGGCTCTGGGCGGCCATCGGCATGGGAGTGCTGTTCCTGGTGATCAAGAGCACCGAGTACGCCCATCACCTGGGCGAGGGCGTGCGTCTGAGCAGTAACACCTTCTACATGTTCTATCTGTCGCTGACCTTCTTCCACTTCATGCACGTCATCCTTGGCGTGATCGTGCTGCTGGTGCTGGCGGTACGTGTCGGCCGGGGACGCTATGATGCCCGGGAGCATACCGACGTGGAGAGTGGTGCCAGCTACTGGCACATGGTGGATCTGGTGTGGCTGATCCTGTTTCCCCTGGTCTATGTGATGCACTGACATGCCTATCGACATGCAACGCCACATTCGCCCCTGTACCCGGGTCTACCTGCTCCTGGTCGGCCTGACTCTGCTCACCTGGGTGGTCGGCAGGCTGGATATGCAGGGGCTCGGTGTGACCTTCTTCGTGCTGGGTCTGGCCCTGCTCAAGGGGCAGCTGATCGGTGATGCCTTCATGGGTCTGCGTCATGTGCGTGGGTTCTGGCGATGGGCGATCCTGGCCTGGCTGGCAGGGGTGGGCGCCCTGGTGGGCGTGGCCTTCTTTTTGAGCAGCGGACTACACTGATGGACATGAAAGCCAATCCCGAACGCGCGGCGGCGACCGAGCTGCCCTTCTACCGACCCCAGGGCAACGAGGTGGCCCTGTTCGAACACGCCTGGCGCAACCGTCTGCCGGTGCTCATCAAGGGGCCGACCGGCTGCGGCAAGAGCCGTTTCGTGCGTTACATGGCGGCGCGCCTTGGGCGCCCCCTGTACACCGTGGCCTGTCACGACGACCTGACCGCCGCGGACCTGGTGGGGCGCCACCTGATCGGCGGTGAGGGCACCTTCTGGTCGGACGGGCCGCTCACCCGCGCGGTGCGTGAAGGTGCCATCTGCTACCTCGACGAGGTGGTGGAGGCGCGCAAGGACACCACGGTGGTGTTGCATCCTCTGACCGATGACCGGCGCATCCTGCCGCTGGAGCGCACCGGCGAGACCCTGCAGGCACCGCCGGAGTTCATGCTGGTGGTCTCCTACAACCCCGGCTACCAGAACCTGCTCAAGGGCATGAAGCCCTCGACCCGCCAGCGTTTCGTGGCCATGAGTTTCGATTTTCCCACGCCGGAGAACGAGCTGGCGATACTGCAGGGCGAGACTGGCATCGACCGCGCTACCGGCGAGCGCCTGGTGAATCTGGCTGGCGCCCTGCGCGCACTCGAGGACCACGACCTGGAAGAGGCCGCCTCCACCCGCCTGCTGGTGTATGCCGCGACCCTGATCCGTGGCGGCTTCGACCCGCGCGAAGCGGTGCTGGCGGCGATGGTCGAACCGCTCAGCGACGACGCCGAGACCCTGGCGGCGTTGCGCGAGGTGGTCGATGCCACGCTCGGCTGAGTCGCCCGAGGCCGGCCGCTCGCTGGCCGTGCTGGCCGAGGCACTCTACCTGTCCAACCTGCTGCTGGCCCCTGGCCTGTCGTTCCTGGCCCTGCTGTGGCTGTGGTGGCGGCACCGTGGGCAGGCGCCGGCACTGGCGCGTGCCCACCTGGCGCAGGCCGTCTCGGGCAGCCTCTGGGCCGGAGTGCTGCTGGTGGTACTCAATGCCATCATCGTGCTGCTGGGCGGTTACGATGGCCCCTGGACCTGGGTGGTGGTCATCACCTATTTCACCTTCTGTCATTCGGCGCTGGTGGTGTTCGGCGCCTATGGCCTGGCCAAGGCGATGGCCGGACAGTGCTGGCGCTATCCGCTGCTCGGGCGTCCGCTGCCCGACGGTTGTTCGGAGGGATTGTCGTGAACCTGTCGCTGCAGGCCCGGCGGCGCTTGTTACAGGCCGGCTTCTTCGCGCTGTTCGTGCTGGCGCCGGTGTTCGATATCCTGCGCTTCGACCTGACCCTGGGGCACGCCATCTTCTTCGGCCAGCCCTGGACCCTGGGCATCGACGACTTCGTGGCCGGGCGCATCGGCGCCGGCGAGGCGGCGTGGAATCTGTTCTGGCGTGGTGCCCTGCCGCTGTTCGGTGGCGCCGCGCTGTTCCTGTGGATCGCCTGGCGTTACGGTCGTCTGTATTGCGGCTGGCTCTGCCCGCACTTCTCGGTGGTCGAGACCATCAACGGCCTGATGCGTCGTGCCATCGGCCGGCACAGCCTGTGGGAGCGTCGTCCTCTGCCGGCACTCCAGCCGGATGGCACGCGGCTGCGTCCCGATCCGCGCTACTGGGTGCCGACGTTGCTGGCAGTGTTCGGCTTTGCCTTTCTCTGGGCGCTGGTGCTGCTCACCTGGCTGCTGCCGCCGGCCAGCGTTTACGGCAACCTGTTCGCCGGCGAGCTGACGCGCAACCAGGCGACCTTCCTGATCGCTGCCACGGCTGCTTTCAGCATCGACTTCCTGCTGGCGCGGCACCTGTTCTGTCGTTTCGGCTGCGCGGTCGGCCTGTTCCAGAGCCTGGCGTGGATGGCCAACGACCGCGCCCTGGTGGTGGGGTTCGACACCGCCCGTGCCGCGGTCTGCAAGTCGTGCAACAACGCCTGTGACAACGCCTGTCCCATGCGCCTCAAGCCGCGCACCCTCAAGCGTCGCATGTTCACCTGCACCGAGTGTGCGCAGTGTCTGGATGCCTGCGCACAGGTGACCGCGCGACTGGGTACCCGGCCCGTGCTGCGCTGGGTGAGCGGTGAGGCGGCGCTGCCGGTGGTCACCGGCCGTCCCCTGTCGATACGCGAGCCGGCACGAGGCCAGCCGGAGGAGGTCGAGGAATGGAAGAACAGGTCGGCGCGCTCTGGCACCGCCTGATCACCCGGCTGGCGGACACCCGCCACCCCGAGGCAGCGGTGCGCCTGGCCGAGGTGGAGCGCCAGGTGGCGCTGCTGTTCCGCGCACTGGGCGGCGACGGGGCCTTGCAGGTCACCGCCGCCGAGGCCACGGCGCACGGTGCGCGGCGCAGCTGGCTGCAACGCGTCGCCGGCGTGCACGAGAAGGTGACGCTGGCCTGGCGCGATGCGCAGTACCTGCGCCTTCCCGCGGTGATCGACTGGTTTCCCGAACGCGCGCTCAATCGCGAACTCTACCTGTGGCTGGCGGCGCTGGCTGCGGTCGCCGACGAAGACGCCGGGGACTGGTTCGTCGACAACCAGCGCTGGGTCGTCCAGGTGCTCGATCGCTATCCCGGCCTGCGTGCGCGCTACCAGCGTCTGGTCGAGGCGCACCTGCTGCTGCGTCCCGATGCCGAGCACCTGCCGGTCGACCAGGCGGCGGCCGAGCGCGCCCTGTGCCAGGCCCTGCGCGAGCCCGGCTCGGTGACGGACCTGCCGGCGGCGCGGCGTCCGCCACAGCCGGTGCCCCTGTGGCTGCACCCCGAACCGCCCCGGCCGCTCGCGGACGGTGTCGCCGAAGACGATCCCGGGGGCAGCGGGGCAGGGGATCGGGAACAGCAGCACGCGGTCGAGCAGCTGCGCCGTCGCGCCGAACGTGTCGAGGAACCCGAGGCCGATCGCGGGCTGATCACGGTGCGCATGGAGAACATCTTCACCTGGGGTGAATACGTGCGGGTCGATCGGGGTTCCGAGGACGAGGACGACCTCGAGCGTGCCGAGGCCATCGCCCGCGACCTGGACCGGCTGGCGGTGGCGCGCAGCGACCAGCGCCCGGCGGCCACCCTGCGTTTCGACCTGGACCTGCCGGCCGAGGCGCAGGACGATCGCATCCTGCACCAGGGCCTGCTGCTGCCGGAGTGGGACTGGAAGCGCCATGCCCTGCTGCCCGACCGTTGCCGCGTCGTACCCATGCTCGCCGCCGATGCACAGCCGCTGCCCTTGCCAGCACACCTGGGACGGACCGCGAAACGACTGCGCGCGCAGTTCCAGTTGCTGGCGCCGGCACGCACCTGGCATCGTGCCCGGCCGGACGGGCAGGACATCGACCTCGATGCCTACCTGCGCTTTGCCGCCGATCGTGCCGCTGGCCTGGCGGTGAGCGGTGAGGGCCTGTACCGGGAGATGCGTTCCGGTGCGCGTGACCTGGTCAGCCTGCTGATGGCCGATCTGTCGCTGTCCACCGATACCTGGATCGACGATCACAACCGGGTGATCGACGTGATCCGCGACAGCCTGTTCCTGTTCGCCGAATCACTGGCAGCCACCGGCGACCGTTTCGGCCTGTGCGGTTTCTCCTCGCGCAAGCGCGACCCGGTGCGCGTGCACCTGCTCAAGGCCTTCGAGGAACCCTACGATGCACGCATTCGCGGGCGCATCGCCGCCATCCGTCCCGGTTACTACACACGCATGGGGGCGGCCATCCGCTTCGGCGCCCGCATCCTGGGTGAACAGTCCGCCGGGCGTCGCCTGTTGCTGCTGCTCACCGATGGCAAGCCCAACGACCTCGACCAGTACGAGGGACGCTTCGGCATCGAGGACACCCGCCAGGCCATCCTCGAGGCGCGGCGCATGGGGCTCGAGCCCTTTTGCGTGACCATCGACGAGCGGGGCAACGACTACCTTCCCTACCTGTTCGGCACCGACGGCTACGTGGTCATCCACCGCCCGTCCGAGCTGCCGAAGCGGCTGCCCCTGCTGTATGCCCGCCTGACCGGTCGCTGACGTGGGCGCCGCCGGTCGCGGGCGGTATGATGCGCGGATTTCAACGACCGGGAGCCGACATGCACAAGATCGGGGTGTTCGCCGTCTGGCTGGGATTGATCCTGACCGTCTTCGGCCTGGTGGCCGGCTTCTGGCGCCTGTTCGCCGGGTACGCCGATGCCATGTTCTACATGAGCGCCGTGCCGCTGGGCTTCGTGGTGCTGTTCGCCGGCCTGGTCGCCACCCAGCTCAGCCGGCCGGGGTGAGGAAGGGAATGCCTTATTCTTCGCCATAGAGGACACAGCCTCGGTAGGTGGACGAACAGAACGATTGCTGGGACCCTGAGCGCTTGGGGGCTGGCAGAGGCAGCTTGCAGAGCTGGCCACCAGCGTTTGGCGTGTTGCACAGCGTTCATAACTTTATCCCGCCTTGATCAAAACCAAGCTCGCTGCCATCCTGGAGCAGGCCGACATTGCCAATGTGAGGAATCTATGATTACTCGCCTTTCCTTCCAGAATTTCAAATCCTGGGCTGATACGGGGAAAGTCCGTATGGCGCCTTTGGTCGGCCTGTTCGGCACCAACAGCTCTGGTAAAACCAGCCTCTTGCAATTTCTCTTGATGCTCAAGCAGACGACCGAGTCGCCTGACCGGCGTCTCGTCCTCGACCTTGGGAATGAACGAAGTTTTGTCGATCTCGGGACCTTTCAGGAACTGGTGTTTTCCCATGATCTCGAACGGAAGCTGTCATGGTCGCTGGAATGGAAGCTGCCGAAGAAGCTACAGATTCTTGATTTTATATACCCCACTCATTTTGAGGGGGACTCCATGGGATTCTCGGCCACTCTCCAATGGAATGGTGAGGATAACAGCCATCTTCAAGTGTCGGGCATGCGCTATAAATTCGGTGATGATGAATTTGGTATGGAGATGAGTGGCGAAAAAAAAGAACAATACGATCTGGTCTCAAAGTCGTATCAATTTCGTCGCGTAAAAGGTCGTCCCTGGAAGCTGCCGCACCCAGCCAAATGCTATGGCTTTCCAGATCAGGTGCGCGCCTATTATCAAAACGCTGGCTTCCTGTCGGACTTCGAGCTGGAATTCGAACAGCTGTTTTCCCGGGTTCATTACCTGGGTCCGTTACGGGAGTATCCAAAACGGGAATATGCCTGGTCCGGCGGGCGCCCTTCCGACATGGGGCGTCGCGGCGAGCGTGTAGTCGAAGCCATTTTGGCCTCACGTGAGGCAGGCGTTCTCTATTCACGCGGAAGGGGAAAGAAACGACAGACACTGGAGGAGCGGGTCGCTCAATGGTTGAAGGACCTGGGGCTGATCCACAGCTTTGAAGTGCGCCCGATCACGGAAGGCGGGAAACTCTTCCAGGTCTGGGTGAAGCGTACTGCTTCATCCTCGGAGGTTCTCATAACGGACGTGGGATTCGGGGTCTCTCAGATCCTTCCCGTCATCACCTTGTGCTATTACGTTCCTGCGGGATCGATCATCTTGCTGGAACAGCCGGAGATTCATCTCCATCCCAGGATGCAAAGCGGCCTTGCAGATGTGCTCATAGATGCGATCAAGACACGCAAGGTCCAGATCATTATCGAGAGTCACAGTGAGCACCTGTTGCGTCGGCTGCAACGCAGGATTGCAGAGGAAAAACTGAACTCCGAAGATGCGGCACTGTATTTTTGTTCTGTTTCCAAGGATCGGTCCAGGCTGCAATCTCTGAAACTGGATATGTTCGGGACCATCACGAACTGGCCAAGGGGTTTCTTTGGTGACGAGTTAGAGGAGATTGCAGCCACTCAGAAAGCAATATTGCGTAGAAAGCAAGGAAGCTGACGATGGGGGTCATAATCGATACTAATGTATTGGTGGTTGCCAACTATCGCCATGATATCGCTTCGGAGCATTGCGTGGAGCGGTGCATAGATGCGCTGCTTGAATCACGTAATAATCGGGTGTTCATCGATGATGATCAGCATATACTGAACGAATACAGAGGCCATTGCTCATATAGTGGGCAACCTGGAGTAGGCGATGCGTTTTTCAAGTGGCTCTGGGATAATCAGGGTAATATACGTCATTGCAGGAAAGTGTCGATAACGCCACATATAGAACGTCAA